>JALHFU010000055.1:0-19544 GCA_022838525.1 Hyphomicrobiales bacterium
GCCCCGAGCCCCGAGCCCCGAGCCCCGAGCCCCGAGCCCCGAGCCCCGAGCCCCGGGAAAATGCCGAGACGGCTGCCGATCCCGCTCTGCGGCCCGTCGCGCCCTAGACGAACTTCCGGAACAGCCGCGTGCGGTCGAAGAGCTCGTCGAGCGTCTTCATGCGTTCGTGGGTCTCTTCCCAGTTGGCGTCCTGCATGGCGGCGATCAGCGCCTCGACGATGAACAGCGTCACCACCGAGGAATCCCACGCCGAGGGCGCCTCGATGCGGGCGTGGAAGGCGTGGGTCGCGTATCGGGCGGCCGGGGAGCCCCACTGGTCGGTGAACAGCACCAGCTTCGCCCCGCGGTCGCGGGCGATTTCGGCCAGCCTGAGCAGGTCCTGCTGGTAGCGGCGCACGTCGAAGGCGACGACCACGTCGCCGGGCCGCATGTCGAGCATGTAGTGCGGCCAGGCGTTGGAGCCCGCCGCGATCAGCGTCACCCCGCCGCGGATCATCTGCATGTGGGTAAAGAGATAGTCGGCGAGCGTGCGGGTGATGCGGCCGCCGACGATGTGGACCGTCCGCCTGCGGTCGGACAGCAGGGCGACCACGGCGTTGAAGGTCTCGGGCGACAGCTGCCGCAGCGTGTGGCGCAGGTTGTCGCTCACCTGGTCGGCGAAGCGGTTGAGGATGTGGGTGTCGGGCGCATCGCGCGCCCAGCGGTCGTGCCAGCGGTCGTGCTTGGCGATCGGGCCGGAGATGGTGGCCTCCAGCTCGCCGCGCAGCGCCGCCTGCATCTCGGGGAAGCCGGCGAAGCCGAGCTTCTTGGCCATGCGCACCACCGTCGGCGTCGACACGCCCGAGGCCGAGGCGACCGCCGTGATCGAATCGAGGCCGAGCATCGGATAGCTCGCCAGCATCGCGTTGGCGAGCTGGCGCTCGGCGCGCGTCAGCGTCGCGAAGCCGGCGCGCATCCGCTCGGCCACGGTCAGGTCCTGCGGAGCCTCCATCTCCTCTCCTCCAGCGGGCGCCGTCCGCCGCGAACGGGCCTCGTGAATAGAATGTACCATCGCGCTCGCGATGGAAGAGAAAATTTCAGAACCGGCTTGACTGTCCCTTGATGTCTGGAATGATTGTCCACCTTGCGCTGCGCGGAAGACGGCGAGAGGGTGAGCGGATGAGCGGAACGCAGATGGCGGACAGTCCCGTGGACGTTCTCAATCCGCAGGGCGCCGGCCGCGTGGTTCTCGTCTGCGAGCACGCCTCCAGTTTCGTTCCCGCAAGCTACGGAAATCTCGGCCTCGACCCGGCCGCGCTGCGGGCGCATATCGCCTGGGACCCGGGCGCGCTCGCGGTGGCGCAGGAGCTGGCGCGGCTCCTCGACGCGCCGCTGGTGGCAAGCCGCGTCTCGCGGCTCCTCTACGACTGCAACCGCCCGCCCGAAGCGCCCTCGGCCGTCCCCGAGGAAAGCGAGATCTACCGCATCCCCGGCAATGCCGGCCTTTCGGCCGAGGAAAGGCAGCGGCGGGCGGAGCGCTTCTACTTCCCCTTTCGCGACGCGCTCGCCGCGGCGATCGACGCCCACACCGCGCGCGCCGGCCCGCCGGCCGTCGTCACGGTGCATTCGTTCACGCCCGTCTATCGCGGCGCGGCGCGCGCGGTCGAGATCGGCATCCTGCACGACGAGGATGCGCGGCTCGCCGATGCGGTGCTCGCGGCGGCGCGCGGAGCGACGGATGTGGTCGTGCGCCGCAACGAGCCCTACGGGCCTGAGGACGGCGTCACCCATACGCTGCGCGAGCACGCGCTGCCGCGCGGCCTCGCCAATGTGATGATCGAGATCAGGAACGACCTGATCGCGAGCGACGACGACGCCCGCGCCATGGCGCGCCGGCTGGCGGGGTGGCTGAACGCCGCCCTCGACGCGGTCGGCGGCGCGCCGGCCGAAGCAGGGGAGGGCGCGGCGTGGGCAAGGCGCTGAGGCTGTTCGTCCGCTCCGTGGACACGGTCAACCGCTGGGTCGGCCGCTTCGCCATGAACCTGCTCTACGTCATGGGCGCGATCATGCTCTATGCGATCGCCTCGCGGCTGTTCCTGGGCAAGCCGATCAACTGGGTGATGGAGATGTCGCAGTTCCTGCTGTCGGCCTATTACCTGCTCGGCGGCGCCTATTCGTTCCAGCTCGGCGCGCATGTCCGCATGGACCTGTTCTACGGCAGGCTGTCGCCGCGCAACCGCGCCCTCACCGACGCCTTCACCATCCTGTTCGTGCTGTTCTATCTCGGCGTGCTGTTCTGGGGCGGCGTGTCGTCGACCGAATATGCCTGGACCTTCAACCAGAAGAACTACACCTCCTGGGCGCCGCCGATGTGGCCGATCAAGGCGATCATGACGGCGGGCATCTTCCTGATGCTGCTCCAGGCGATCTCCGCCTTCATCAAGGACGTCGCCGTGGCGCGCGGGAAGCCGATCGCATGAGCTCGGAATTCATCACCCTCTTCATGTTCGCCTCGATGCTGCTTCTGATGGCCACGGGCCAGCGCGTCTTCGGCGTCATCGGCTTCGTCGGCGCGGCCGCCGCGCTGTGGCTGTGGGGCAAGGGCTCGGCCGAGATGCCGTTCAACGCCTCGATCCAGGTGCTGAACTGGTTCCCGCTCATCACCGTGCCGTTCTTCGTCTTCATGGGCTACATCCTGTCGGAGTCGGGCATCGCGTCCAACCTCTACCGCATGTTCCATGTCTGGTTCGGCGGCGTGCGCGGCGGGCTGGCGCTCGGCACCATGGGGCTGATGGTGCTGATCTCGTGCATGAACGGCCTGTCGGTCGCCGGCATGGCCATCGGCGCCACCGTCGCCCTGCCGCAGCTGCTCGCGCGCGGCTACGACAAGCGCATGGTCACCGGCGTCATCCAGGGCGGCTCCTCGCTCGGCATCCTCTTGCCGCCGTCGGTGGTGCTGGTGCTCTACGCGATGATCGCGCGCCAGCCGGTGCTCCAGCTCTGGCTCGCCGGCATCGTGCCGGGGCTGATGATGGCGGCGCTGTTCACCGCCTACATCTACATACGCTGCCGCATCAATCCGGCGCTGGGGCCGGCCCTGCCGAAGGAGGAGCTCGACGCGATCCCGCGCGCCGAGAAGCTGAAGCTGCTGTCGGCCGGCATCCTGCCCATCGGCATCTTCGCCGCCATCATGGGCCTGTTCATGACCGGCGTCACCAGCCTGGTCGAAAGCTCGGTCGTGGGGGCCGCGCTCGCCATGCTGGCCGCGCTCGTCACCGGCCGCCTGAACCGCCGCGTGCTGGAGGATTCGACGCGCAACACGCTGGGCGTGTCCTGCATGTTCCTGTGGATCATCCTCGGCGCGCTGTGCTTCTCGTCGGTCTATGACGGGCTCGGCGCCGTGCGCGCCATCGAGGGCCTGCTGCTCCACACCTGGGATCTCGGCCGCTGGGAGATCCTGATCGCGATGATGCTGTCCTTCGTCATCCTCGGCATCTTCCTCGACGACACCGCCATGCTCGTCATCGTCGCGCCGCTCTACATTCCGCTGGTCAGGAGCCTCGGCTTCGATCCGATCTGGTTCGGCGTGCTCTACACCATCACCTGCCAGATCGCGTACATCACGCCGCCCTTCGGCTACAATCTGTTCCTGATGCGCGCCATGGCGCCGCCGGACATCTCGCTGGGCGACATCTACCGTTCGATCTGGCCGTTCTTTTTCCTGATGGTGCTGTCTATGGTCATCATCATGATCTTCCCGCAGATCGCGCTGTGGCTGCCGAACCTCTACACGGGCCGGTAGCGACCGCGGCGATGGGCGGGCGTCGGGAAGGATAACGAGACGCCGGAACGGCGCACACGGGAAACCCGGCAACGGGGGCAGATGCTTCGGACAACCGCAATGGGAGAACCTGCATGAGCACGAAACGCATCATCACCAAGCGCGACTTCCTCAGGAAGGCCGGCGTCACCGGCGCCGGCGCGGTCGGCGCGACGACGCTCGCCGCGCCCTATGTCAAGGCGCAGGCGCCGATCCGCTGGCGGCTGCAGACCTATGCCGGCGCCTCGCTCGCCGAGCACGTCATCAAGCCGGCCATCGACGCCTTCAACAAGGCGGCCAACGGCGAGATGGTCATCGACCTCTACACCGCCGACCAGCTCGTGCCGCAGGGCGAGCTGTTCCGCGCCGTCCAGACCGGCACCATCGACGCCGCCCAGTCCGACGACGATTCCGCGGCCTCGCCGGTCGACGTCGCCGTGTTCGGCGCCTACTTCCCCTTCGCCTCGCGCTACAGCCTCGACGTGCCGGTGCTGTGGGAATGGTACGGGCTGAAGGAGATCTGGGAGGAGGCCTATGCGGAGGTCCCGGGCGTCACCTGGCTGTCGACCGGCGCGTGGGACCCCTGCAACTTCGCCACCACCAAGCCGATCCGTTCGCTCGCCGACCTCCAGGGCCTGCGCGTCTTCACCTTCCCCACCGGCGGCCGCTTCCTCGAGCGTCTCGGCGTGGTGCCGGTGACGCTGCCGTGGGAGGACATCGAGGTCGCGATCCAGACCGGCGAGATCGACGGCGTCGCCTGGTGCGGCTCGACCGAGACCCACACGGTCGGCTGGGCCGACATCACCAAATACTACCTCACCAACAACATCAGCGGCGCGTGGGCCGGCTCCTACTTCGTCAACACCGACCGCTGGAACGAGGTGCCGGAGCATCTCCAGCAGATCTACAGGCTCACCATCGATTCCTCGCACTACTACCGCCAGCACTGGTACTGGTGGGGCGAGGCGCACTACCGCACCAGCGGCGGCAAGCTCGAGCTGACCACCATTCCCGAGGAGGAGTGGAAGACGGTCGAGGATCAGGCAATGCAGTTCTGGGACGAGATCGCCGCCTCCAGCCCGCGCAACGCCCGCGTGGTCGAGATCCTGAAGAAATACGCCGAGACCATGCGCGCGGCCGGCGCGCCGTACCGCTACGGCTGAGGCCGTTCCGATCGCGAAGAAAGGGGCCGGCCGCCGCGCCGGCCCTTTTTCTGTCCCTGCCGCCGCGCTGTTCGGCGCGAACGCCTCAGAGCGAGGCCGCCATCTGGATGCGCCCGTAGCACTCGCAGGCCCGGTCGAGCAGCCGGCCGCGGTCGATGACGCTGAGCGCGCCGCGATGGTAGGAGATCGCGCCCGTCTCCATCAGCTCGGAGCAGATGGCGTTGACCGTGGCGCGGCGCAGCGCCAGCAGCGTCGCCACCGTCTCCTGGGTGATATGGAAGGTGTCGCCCGCCACCCGGTCGTGGGCGTGCAGCAGCCAGCGCGACACCCGCTGCTCGGCCGAGTGCATGCTGGTGCAGGCGAGCGATTCCATGAGCTGCGCGATATGCGCCTTGGTGAAGCGCAGCATCGCCTCGCGCAGGCAGTCGAAGCGCGCCAGCGCGGCCTCCACCTCAGTGGCCGGCACCCACGAGGCGCGCCCCGCCACCTGCACCACCGATTGCCCGAGCACCGTCTTGCCGCCCATGGCGATGGCGAAGCCGACGAAGCCTTCCGGCCCGATCAGCGACTTCTCCACGCAGCGGCCGTTCTCCATCGTCGCGATCAGCGAGATGACGCCCTCGTGCGGGAACACGGCGTGGGTGACGACCGCGCCCTCCTCGAAGATGACGTCGCCGGGCTTCATCTCCCTGGTCTCGGCGCGCTCCTCGAGGAAGCTGCGCGCGTCCTGCGGCAGGGACAGGAGGATCCTGTTGAACGCCGGTCTCGGCGGAGAAGAGTTTGTCATGGCGGGGCACCAGAGAACGGGGCATTTACTTTGGTGATACGAGTATACACATCATCGTTAATTTAAAATTAGCCATGATAATGTACGATACCGTGCAGAAAACTCTGAACAGCGGCCTGTCTATTCACGGCAGATCGCCTGCCGTCCGCGCCCGCGCGTGAGCGCGGGGCAGGCGGTTCCGGCGGGCCGTCGCCGTCCTTCTTGGAATTTCACTGCATGGACGAGCGCCCGCTCCGGCTTCCGCAAAGCCGCAACGGACGAGAATGCCGGGCGGGTTGGCCTGAGTTCGCCCGGGGATCGGGAATGTGGTCTCTACCTGCTGTTTTCGATGTGCCTGATGTTGTCGCTGATCCTGTTGTTGACGTTCCAGATCTCGTTGAGGCCGGCCGACAGGTCGGCCTGCCCCTGCTCGAGATCGGAGATGAGCTCCCGGAACATGCCGTTATACATGTTCACGCTCTCGACCTTGCCCATGACGCGGACCGCCACCAGCCCGGAAACGAGGCGTTTCATCTCGCCCGTCAGCTCGAAGAACCGTGCGATGCGCGCCTTGATCAGGTCGAACTTCTGCGCGGCGTGGGCGGCGTAGTCCTCGGTCTGGCGCAGCAGGCGCGCGGCCTCCTGCCGCCGCGCCACGTCCTCGCCGGAAATCTCCAGGTCGAAGAAGCGCGCCATCTCCTCCTGCAGCCGCGCCGTGCAGGCGAGGAACAGGCCGTCATTGACCGTCGAGAACACCTCCTCGGCGGCCGAATAGAGCTCCTGCAGGTTGCTGACGATCGATTCCGAGATCCTGCCGTAGTTGGTCGAGATTTCGCCGATGGCGCGCCCCTCGTCGCCCATGCGCGCGGCCTGTATCCGCAGGTTGCTCGGCGTGTAGCGGAAGGCGGCGGTCAGCTCGAGCATGCGCGCGGTGGTGGCGAGGAGGATCTGCGCCGAGCGGGCGAGCTCGTCGAACTGGTCGAGCGCCGGCCAGCGGTTGCGCCCGACGGCGGCCTCGCGCGCCCGCATCTCCGCGCTCAGCGCCGCGGCCATGAACGCCGCATAGGTGCCGAAGCCGCTGTCCTTCAGGCCCTTGAGCAGGCGCTGCGCGCTGTCGGCCGGCTTGCAGTCGCTCTCGTTCTCCTGCGCCCGGATCGCGGCGTAGAGGCCGGAGGCCGCCGCGAACAGCGCGCTGGTCGGCTTCAGCCGCACCGAGAGATAGCCGTCCTCGACCGGCGTGACCACGGCATAGACCCAGTAGTGGCGGCCGTCCTTGGAGCGGTTCTTGACATAGGCCCCGACCGGCAGCCCGGCCCTGATCCGCTCCCACAGCAGGAAGAAGACCGCGCGCGGCATGTCGGGATGGCGCACGATGTTGTGCGGCCGGTCCGTCATCTCCTCCCACGAATACTGGCTGACGCGCTGGAAGACGTCGTTGCCGGCGAGGATTCTTCCGCGCGTGTCCGTCCGGGAGAAGAAAAGCTCGTCCATCATGAACGGTACTTCATTCAGCGAGGAGTTTATGAGGAAGGAGCCGAGCTTTGCGTCCGGCTGCGTCGTTGGAAGTTCCGGCCTGTCCTGAGTCGTCACCGCTTTGCCCCCGCGAAGCCGTTGCCGCCGATAGCCCGGACGCGACCGTGCGGCGGCGCTTCGCAAGCGCCCGCGCACAATGCGCCAAGGGGCGCGCAATGTGTACCAGGATAGGACATCCACATTGCGTTAACGCAAATTCGGACGAAAAAACTCGGCAGATGACAAGTTTTTCGCCCGATGTGCGGGGCATCCGCCCATGCATGGAGAAGGAAGGGCGTCCGTCGCGACGACGGACGCGGGAGCCGCAGGCTGCGCGAAGGCCGGAAGGATGCCGGAAAGATGCCGGAAAGGAACCGCGGCGAAAGCGGGGGAGGGCTGTCCGGCCGCCTCCGGCGGGCAGCCGAACGGCCGCGCGCGTCAGCCGGCCATCGCTTCCTTGTAGATGTCGGCGACGAAATATTCGGAGGCCGGCACCGGGTTCTCGATGCCGCCGGCCTCGACATAGAAGTCGGTCACCTGCTGCAGCCAGTTGACCACCGTGCCGTCGTCGTACTTCGCGACCCAGTCCGCGGCGGAGAACATCTCCTGCGCCTGGTACTGCTCGGTGAGGTCGGCGAGCGGCACGTTGGGATAGTATTTCTCCTGCAGGATCTTCAACGCCTCCTCGGAGGAGTTGAGCAGGAAGTCGTTGGCCGGCGCCCATGCCTTGACGATCTTCACCAGCGTCTCGCGGTTGCCGTCGAGGAACTCCTGCGTCGTCGCCCAGCCGCCCATGATCGCCGCTTCCGGATAGAAGGCCGAGGCGTCGATCAGCATCCTGGCGTCCGGCAGGTTGTCGCGGACCGAGACGTTGAACGGCACCCACAGCGCCACCGCCGGCACGGCCCCCGAGATGAACGAGGTCACGGCGTCCGACATGCGCTGGTTGACGATCTCGACGTCCTCTCCCGGGATCACGCCGTTGGCGCGCAGCGCCCGGTCGAGGAAGACGTGCGCCGTCGTCCCCGTCGTCGTCGACAGCTTCTTGCCCTTGAGGTCCTCGAAGCTCGACACGCCGGCCGCGGGGTTGACCCACAGCTGCGCCGTCGCGCGCTCGACGTCGTTCATCAGGAACGCCTTGCCCTGCCCCCGCGCCGGGAAGTTGGAGATGACGGCGCCCGTCGCCAGCACGTCGATCGAGCCGCCGATCATCGCCTGGAACAGCTCCAGCCCCGTCGTGAACTGGGTGAAGGCCGGGGCGAGGCCCTGCTTGCCCCATTCGCCCATGTGGTCGGCCAGCCATATCTGGCCGTCGACGGCGAGCGTGTGCAGGTAGCCGACGCGCAGCGGCGTCTGCGCCCGCACGATGGCGGGCATCGACAGGCCGGCCGCCGCCACGGCGGCGCCGGTTCCGAGCAGAAGCCCCCGGCGGCTGATGCGGTGATGCGTGATCTTCATGGTCTCCTCCACCCTTGGTTTTTGCGGAGCGCCGCGCGCGGCGGCCGGCGATCCGTCTTCTCGTTCCTCGCTCTAGTCCGACAGGCGCAGGCGCGCCTGCTGCTCCTGGGCAGCGTATTCCTGCATGACCAGTTCCCTGATCTCGGCGCGCAGCGCCGAGAATTCCGGCAGTTCCTGGATGTCGTCCTGCCGCGGATAGCCGAACGGCACATCGATCACCTTGCGGATGCGCGCCGGCCGCGCCGAGATCACGATGATGCGCGAGGCGAGGTAGAGCGCCTCGTCCACCGAATGGGTGATCATCACCACCGTCTTGTTCTCGCTGGCCAGCACCTCGAGCAGCAGGTCCTGCATCGCCGTGCGCGTCTGGGCGTCGAGCGCGCCGAACGGCTCGTCCATCAGCAGGAAGGACGGGTTGACGGCATAGGCGCGGGCGAGCGCCACGCGCTGGCGCATGCCGCCCGAAAGCGTCTTCGGATAGGCGTTGGCGAAATCCGTCAGCCGCATCAGCCGCATGTAGCGCTGGCAGATGTCCTCGCGCTCCGCCGCCGGCACCCGGTTGGCGGCGAGCCTCAGGCCGAAGGCGATGTTCTCCTTGACCGTCAGCCACGGGAACACGCCGTATTCCTGGAACATGACGCCGCGGTCGCGGCCCGGCCCGGTGATGGCGGTGCCGTCGAGCAGCACATGCCCGCCCGTCGGGCGGATGAAGCCGGCCATCATGTTGAGAAGCGTGGTCTTGCCGCAGCCGGACGGTCCGACCAGCGCGACGAACTCGCCCTCGCGGATGGTCAGCGACACGTCGTCCACCACCTTCAGGTCGCCGCGCTCGGTGTTGAAGCGCATGTCGACATGCTGGAGGCTGATGCGGTCCGGCGCGGCGTTCATTGGTCGATCCTTTCCTGCCACGACAGGAGACGGCGGCTGACAACGCGCAGCGCGGTGTCCATGGCGAGCGCAATGGTGCCGATGGTGATGATGCCGACATAGATCGTGTCGAGCTGGAAGAAGGCGGTGGCGTCCTGGATCACCGCGCCCAGCCCGCGCTGGGCGGCGATCAGCTCGGAGGCGACCAGCGTCGCCCAGGCGACGCCGAGCGCGACGCGCAGCGCCGTCACCACATGCGGCAGCGACAGCGGCACGATGATGCGCCGGAAGATCTCGCCGTCCGTCGCCCCCAGCGTCCGCGCCACGCGGATGAAGATCGGGTTTATCTGCGAGATGCCCTCGTACATGACGATCACGCCGGCGAAGAAGGCGGCATAGAAAAGGATGATGACCTTCGCGCCCTCGCCGATGCCGAAATAGACGATCACCAGCGGGATCAGCGCGATCGGCGGCAGGGCGCGGAAGAAATTGATCAGCGGGTTCACGAAGGCGCGCACCGGGGCGTACCAGCCGATCAGGAAGCCGATGGGCACGGCGCAGGCCACGCCGAGCACGACGCCGAGGATCACCCGCTGGGTGGACATCCACATGTCGGTGAGGAAGGACTGCGCGGTCAGCAGCGTCCAGAACCGCGCCAAGACGGCGTGCGGCGCCGGCACCAGCGCCGGCCGCACCAGCCCCGAATGGTGGATCGCATACCAGAGCGCGATGATGATCAGCCACGGCAGAGCCGGGAACAGGACGGCGCGCAGCGCGCGGCCGCCGCGTCTTCCCCGTGCCGGTTGCGCGGCGCCGCTCTTGGCTGCCGCTGGCAGGACGTTCGACATCTCTCCTCCCTGTCAGCCTTGCCGCCGGTGGCGGCCGCCCTTTGCCTCGGTCCCGGAACGCGCCGCGCGGCGATGCGTTCTCGGCCCCTCCCGGCTTTCGACGGCTTCGTCCTCCGTTGCCTAGGGTGAATGTTAGCGCTAACAATCAGTCCCGTCAACGTGCTGCTCGACCGTGCGGGCAACCTATGTTAGCGCTATCGGAAGAGGGACAGGACCAATGTCGCTGGACGAGACCGGGAAGCGGCGCGGCGCGCGCGCAGGGCATGCGGCGGTCCGCATCGAGGACGTCGCCAGGCTCGCCGGCGTGTCGGCGATCACCATCTCGCGCACCTTGAACAAGCCCGAGACCGTGAGCGAGGCGACGCGCAAGCTCGTCTGGGCCGCCATCGAGGAGACGGGATACATCCCCAACCTTCTGGCCGGCGGCCTCGCCTCGCGGCGCACCCGCACCATCGGCGTCATAATCCCGACCATCGTCAACTCGATCTTCGCCGACAAGGTGCAGGGCATGACCGACGTGCTGCACGAAGCCGGCTACCAGCTTCTCCTCGCCAACAGCGGCTATTCGCCGGAGGCCGAAAGCGCGCTTGTCGCAGCCTTCCTCGCCCAGCGGCCGAGCGGCCTCGTGCTCACCGGCGTCACCCATTCCGAGCGCACCCGCCGGCTGATGGCCAATTCGGACGTGCCCATCGTCGAGACCTGGGCCATGACCGACGCGCCGTTCGACATGCTGGTCGGCTTCTCGAACCGCGACGCCTCCCATGCCATGACCCGGTACCTCGCCGGGCGCGGCCATCGCCGCATCGCCTTCGTCTCGGCGCCGGTGCTCAACAACGACCGCGCCGCCGAGCGCCTGCGCGGCTACCGCGAGGCCCTGCGCGACCACGGGCTCGAGGTCGATCCGGCCCTGATCCGCGAAGCCTTCTTCACGCTGGAGAACGGCGCGCGCGCCTTCGCCGAGCTCGCCGGGGCAGGGGGCGTCGACGCCGTCTTCTTCGCCAACGACGTGCTGGCCGCCGGCGGCCTGTTCGAGGCGGCGCGGCGCGCCATTCGCGTTCCGGACGACATCGCCATCGCCGGCTTCGACGACATCGACCTCGCCGCCCAGGTCATGCCGGCGCTGACCACCGTGCGCATCCCGCGCTACGAGATCGGCGCCGAGGCGGCGCGGCTGCTTCTCGCCCGCATCGCGGGCGAGGCGGAGGCGCCGGCGAGGGTCGATCTCGGCTACGGGATCGTCGTGCGCCAGTCGGCCTGATCCCGGCCCCCCGCCTTTGCCGCAATCGCCGGCACGGCCTGCATCCTGCCGGGCAAAATGCCTAGCGATCCGGCAGATTCGGCGAAATGCCGGCCGCGGACTTGGTTTGCCGGCGATTTTTCTTGCTTTTGCGGAGGCCGCTCATTGAAATGATCCGAGAGGGAGTATCCGCTTGGTCGCTTTCGACGAGATGCACCCGCAGCAGGGCGGGCCGAGACAACCCTATGCGAGCTATGACGGCTGGCTCCAGTCGCAAGACCCGGCTCGCCTCACCGAGAAGATGCAGGACGCCGAGCGCGTCTTCCGCCGCACCGGCATCACCTTCGCCGTCTACGGCGAGGAGGAGGCGGCCGAACGGCTGATCCCGTTCGACATCGTGCCGCGCATCCTCTCGGGCGCGGAGTGGCGGCGGCTGACGCAGGGCATCGAGCAGCGCGTGCAGGCGCTCAACGCCTTCCTCGACGACATCTACCACCGGCAGGAGATCCTGCGCGCCGGCCGCATCCCCAAGCAGCTCATCGCCGCCAACGAGGCCTTCCTGCCCGAGATGATCGGCGTGCGGCCGCCGGCCGGCGTCTACACCCACATCATCGGCGTCGACATCGTGCGCACCGGCGAGAACGATTTCTTCGTGCTGGAGGACAACGCCCGCACGCCGTCGGGCGTCTCCTACATGCTGGAGAACCGCGAGACGATGATGCAGCTCTTTCCCGAGCTGTTCCAGACCATCAAGGTGCGCCCGGTCGAGAACTACCCGCAGCTCCTGCGCCAGTCGCTGTCGGCGGTCGCGCCGCGCAACATCGACGCGCCGCCCACGCTCGCCGTGCTCACCCCCGGCAGCTACAACTCCGCCTATTTCGAACACGCCTTCCTCGCCGACCAGATGGGCGTCGAGCTGGTCGAGGGCCACGACCTGCGCGTGGTCGAGGGCCATGTCGCCATGCGCACCACGCAGGGCTACAAGCAGATCGACGTGCTCTACCGCCGCGTCGACGACGCCTATCTCGACCCGCTGACCTTCAACCCGGATTCCGCGCTCGGCGTGCCGGGCATCATGGATGTCTACCGCGCCGGCAACATCACCATCGCCAACGCGCCGGGGACGGGCATTGCCGACGACAAGGCGATCTATTCCTACATGCCCGAGATCGTCGAGTTCTACACCGGCCGCAAGGCGATCCTCGGCAACATCCCGACCTGGCGCTGCTCGGAGCCGGACAGCCTGAAATACGTGCTCGAGCATCTGGACGAGCTGGTGGTCAAGGAGGTGCACGGCTCCGGCGGCTACGGCATGCTCGTCGGCCCCGCCGCCTCGAAGAAGGAGCGCGAGGCCTTCGCCGCCAAGCTCCGGGCGCGGCCGGGCAACTACATCGCGCAGCCGACGCTGGCGCTCTCCACCTGCCCGATCCTGACCGACAAGGGCCTGGCCCCCCGCCACGTCGACTTGAGGCCCTTCGTCCTCGTCTCCGACCGCATCCGCATCGTGCCCGGCGGGCTGACGCGCGTCGCGCTCAAGGAAGGCTCGCTGGTGGTGAACTCGTCGCAGGGCGGCGGGACCAAGGATACGTGGGTGCTGGATGACTGAAGTGAGTAGCGAATAGGGAATAGTGAGTAGTGGGGGAGAGAGTTGGAATCGCCGATCAGTTCCTACAGGGATTTGCTGGTCTGGAAGGCTGCGATGGATCTGGCGGTCGACTGCTACGCCGTGACCAAAGTGTTCCCGAACAGTGAAATCTACGGAATGTCGTCGCAAATCCGACGATCTTCGGCATCCATCGCGGCGAACATTGCCGAGGGATACGGGCGAGAGCATACCACTTCGTTCATCCAGTTCCTTCGGATAGCGCAGGGGTCGCTGAAAGAGCTGGAGACACACATGGTTCTTGGGCAGCGCGTTGGATTGATCGTCGAAGGCGACGTTGCCCGACTGCTCGGCCAGTCGGAAGAACTCGGCAAGATGCTGCGCGCGATGATCAGGAGCCTGCAACGAAAGCATCAATGATGGCGTACTTTCACTCACTACTCACTATTCGCTACTCCCTCGGCGGCAGGAGCCGCTGATGCTTCTCGGTCGCACCGCAAACGGCCTCTACTGGATGAGCCGCTATATCGAGCGGGCCGAGAACATGGCGCGCATCGTCGATGCCGGGTTGCGGCTGGCGCTCACCCGCACCGACTCCTCGGCCGACGAATGGGCCTCCGTCGTGGTCAGCGCCGGCGCGACGAACGCCTTCGCCCGAAGGCATACGGACTATTCCGCCGACACCGTCGCCGACTTCCTGCTGCGCGACACCTCCAACCCGTCGAGCGTCCTCTCCTCGATCGAGACCGCGCGCACCAATGCGCGCATGGTGCGCACCGCGCTGACGCGCGAGACGTGGGAAAGCATCAACGAGGCGTGGATGTCGTTCCGGCGGCTCCTCGCCGGGCCGATCGACCAGCGCGAGCTTCCCAAGATCCTCGACCAGATCAAGCGCGAGACGGCGCTGATCCGCGGCTCGTTCTACGGCACCATGCTGCGCAACGAAATCTTCGACTTCGCCCAGCTCGGCAGCTATGTCGAGCGCGCCGACAACACCGCCCGCATCCTCGACGTCAAATATTACGTGCTCCTACCCTCGGTGTCGTGGGTCGGCTCGTCGCTCGACAACTACCAGTGGGAATCCATCCTGCGCTCGGTCTCGGCGCACCGCTCCTATCGCTGGGTCTACGAGGGCGATTACCGGCCGACGCACATCGCCGATTTCCTGATCCTCAACCGGCGCATGCCGCGCTCGCTCGCCTTCTGCTACCGGATGATCGGCGAAAGCCTCAACTTCCTCGCCGACGAGTATGGCGAGCGCCACACCTGCCACGCCACGCTCGACGAGATCTGCGCCCGCCTCAGGCCCGGCACCATCGGCGCCATCTTCGACGGCGGCCTGCACGAGTTCCTCGGCGATTTCATCCGCTGCAACAACAGGCTGGGCAACGAGGTCGCCCAGGACTACCGGTTCTACTGATGCGCCTGAAGGTCTCCCACCGCACGCTCTATTCCTACGACGCGCCCGTGCCCTATGCCCTGCAGCGGCTGCGGCTGACGCCGCTCAACGGCCATACGCAGGTGGTGCTGTCGTGGTCGGTGGCGGTGGACGGCGCCACCGAGGAGGTGCGCTTCACCGACCATTTCGGCAACGACACCCGGCTCCTGAGCGTGTCGGGCGAGCCGCACATGATCGAGATCACGGCCAAGGGCGAGGTCGATGTGCGCGACACCGCGGGCGTGACCGGCGCGCATACCGGCTTCGCGCCGCTGTGGCTGTTCGAGCATCCGACGGCGCTGACCGCGGCCGGGCCGCTGGTCGGCGGCCTCGCGCGGGCGGCGGGCGACGGCGGCGAGCTCGATCGGCTGCATGCGCTGTCGCACGCGATCCGCGAGCGCGTCGCCTACCGCGTCGGCGCGACCGACGCCGGCACGACGGCCGAGGATGCGGTGGCGCAGGGCGAGGGCGTCTGCCAGGACCATTCGCACATCTTTCTCGCCGCGGCCCGGCTCATGGGTTTCCCGGCGCGCTATATCAGCGGCTATCTGATGCTGGACGACGCCGTCGAGCAGGTCGCCACCCACGCCTGGGCCGAGGCGCATGTCTCGGGGCTGGGCTGGGTCGCCTTTGACGTCTCGAACGGCATCGCCCCCGACGCGCGCTATGTCCGGCTGGCGACGGGCCGCGATTATCGCGACGCCATGCCGGTTTCCGGCATAAGGCTGGGCCAGGCGCAGGAACAGCTTGAAGTCCATATCACAGTCGAGCAGTAATCGCGGTCTAACCTCTCGGGCGACTGATTCATGACCTATTGCGTCGGCCTCAAGATCGATCGCGGCCTCGTGTTCATGTCGGACACGCGCACCAATGCCGGCGTGGATTCGATCTCCACCTTCCGCAAGATGTATGTGTGGGAGGAACCGGGCGAGCGCGTGCTGGTGATGCTGTCGGCCGGCAATCTCGCCACCACGCAGGCCGTCGTCAGCCTGCTCGACGAGCGCTCCAAGGCGCCGGCCGATCGCGCGCCCTCGATCTTCCAGACGCCGTCGATGTACCAGACGGCGCGGCTGGTCGGCGACACCGTCAAGGAGGTCATCGCCTCCTCCGCGCCGGCCGGCCAGAAGGCGGACGCCTTCGGCGCCTCCTTCATTCTCGGCGGGCAGATCAGGGGTACCGAGCCGCGCCTGTTCTTGATCTACCCGGAAGGCAACTTCATCGAGACCTCGGAGGACACGCCCTTCTTCCAGATCGGCGAGACCAAGTACGGCAAGCCGATCCTCGTGCGCGCCTACGAGCCGGGCATGACCTTTTCCGAGACCGCCAAGCTGCTGATGGTGTCGTTCGATTCCACCATCCGCTCCAACCTGTCGGTCGGCCTGCCGCTCGACATGCTGTTCTATGAGCGCGACACCTTCCGCGTCGGCTACCGCACCCGCATCACCCAGGACGACCCCTATTATCGCGAGGTCTCCGAGGGCTGGTCGGACGCGCTCAAATCCGCCTTCAAGCGGCTGCCGGATTTTCAGCAATAGGCCGCGGGCCGGCTGGCGCGGTCCTATCGCTTCGTGCCGTCCTTGGCCTTGCGCCGGCCGCCGGGCGTGGGCGCATGGCCGCTCGGGTGGCCGCGCATGTAGTGCAGTTCCGGCCGGTAGCGCGGGCGCTTCCATCCGTTGCGAAGGCGCCGGAGCCAGTTCTTCAAGGCGGTCAACGGGTTCCTCATTGCGCTTTCAGGTAGACCGAATGCTCCGTGGTGTAGAAGTTCGCCGCAGACGCGCCGACCGAATACGCCCCGACGCCCGAATTCCTGATGCCGCCGAACGGCATGTGGTTGTCGGGTATCGTGCCGTGGTTGACGTGCAGCATGCCGCTTTCACTCTCCGCCACGAAGCGTTGTATGACATTGAAATCGTTCGAGAACAGGGCTGAAGTGAGGCCATATTCGACACCGTTGAGGATCGCGAACGCCTCGTCCGGCGTCCGGTAGCCGGAAATGCCGATGACCGGCCCGAAGATTTCCTCCCGCGCCACCGACATCGCCGGCGTCACGTCCGTCAGGATCGTCGGCGCGTAGAAGTAGCCTTCCTCGTCGGGGGCCGAGGTTCCGGGCCTGCCGCCGGTCAGCACCCGCGCGCCCTCGGCGACGCCCCCCTCCACCATGCGCCCGACCCGGTCGAACTGCGCCCGGTTGGTCAGCGGGCCGAGCGTCACGCCGTCGCGGCGGCCGTCGCCTTCGGCGACGATGACGCGGCTGATCGCGGTGCAGCGCTGGCCCGCGCACATGAAAGCCGCGCCCGCCACCTGATCGAGGCAGGCGTCGAGGTCGCCGACATCGTTGATGACGGCGGCGTTCTTGCCGCCGAGCTCGAGCGACAGTTCCGCGAGGTTGGCCGCACCCAGCGCATAGATCGCCCGGCCGGTGGCGACGGAGCCGGTGAAGGTGATGCCGTCGATGCCGGCCGCACCCGCCAGCGCCGCGCCCACGTCGGCCCCGCCCAGCACGATCTGCAGCAGTCCCGGCGGCAGCGTGGCGCGGGCGGTCTCGCCGATCAGGCACACCGTCGCCGGCGTGAACTCCGACGGCTTGATGATGATCGCGTTGCCGTGGAGGAGCGCCGGCGCGATCTTGCGCATCGGTGTCAGGATCGGGAAGTTCCACGGCGTGATCGCGGCGATGACGCCGCGCGGCCGCCGCGTCACGATGTTCTGGAAGCCGGGGCGCGCATCCGCCATCCGCTCCGTGCCGCCTGAAAACACATGCGCCGCCATCGCCGCCGCCTCGCCGAGCGACTTCGCGGTCTCGTTTCGCGCTTCCGCGAGCGGCTTGCCCTGTTCGAGCGTGATCGCAAGCGCGATCGCCTCGCTGCGTTCCGCGATGGCGGCGAAGAAGGCGTTGCAGATGCGGATGCGCTCGGCCGCCGGAACGCGCCGCCACTCCCGCTGCGCGGCCCGGGCGGCGGCTACCGCGTCGGCGATGTCGGCCGCGGTCGAGGCCGCGTAGTCGCCGACGGTCTCGCGCGGGGCAGCGGGGTTGCGGGTCTCGAACCGCGCCGCGCCCTCCGCTCTCCATGCGCCGCCGATGAGCGCGCCGTAGCCGTAGCTCGCCATCTCAGTCGGTCCCGGTCCTGGCGGCGGCCTGCGGCATGCCGGCCCGCTGGCGCAGGAAATCGTAGAGCGCGCTCCAGTCCTGCCGGCCGCGCCCGGCCTTGCGGGCGTCGTCGTAGCGCAGCCGCGCGGTCTCGCCGCTGTCGAGCGGCGCGCCCAGCTCCCGCGCATAGGCGATGGCGAGGCCGAGATCCTTGTGCGCGAGGTCGATCATGAAGCCCGGCTCGAGATCGCCGCGCAGCACCTTGGCCGGGTAGGTGGTGCCGAAATGCCCCTGGCCGGCGACGGTGCCGAGCATGACCGTGCGAGCCAGCTCCGGGTCGAGCCCGGCCTTCTCGGCGAGGATCAGCGCCTCGGCCGCGGCGAGGTTGATGGTGATCGACATGAAGTTGTTGACGATCTTCATCGCCCCGCCCGCGCCGCAGGGGCCGCAATGGACGATGGTGTCGCCCATCAGCTCCAGCACCGGCCGCACGCGCGCGACGTCCGCCTCCTCGCCGCCGACCATGATCAGCAGCTTGCCCTCGACTGCGTGCTGCTGCTGGCGGCCGACGGGCGCGTCGACCATCGCGAGCCCCCGCGCGCGCAGCCGCGCGGCGATGGATTGCGTCGTCGTCGGCGCGATCGTGCTCATGTCGACATAGACGCCGTCGGGCGCCAGCACCCCGGCGATGCCGTCCGGGCCGAAGACGAGATCCTCGACGTGCTGCGAGTTGGGCAGCATGCTGATGACGACGTCCTTGCCTGAGGCCGCCTCCCGCGCCGACGCGGCGGCGGCGATCCCGGCATCCGCCAGCGCCCGCACCGCACCGGCGTCGATGTCGAAGGCGGCGACGTCGTGGCCGCCGCGCGCGACGTTGCGCGCCATCGGCGCGCCCATGGTCCCGGTTCCGATGAAGCCGATGCGCATGTCTTTCCTCCCCGGTGCGGCCGTTGACTTCGCTTGTGTTAGCGCTAACATACTCGCCATGTTAGCGCTGTCAACGGGCGCGGGGAGGGAGGCTGCCCCATGAATGCGACGACATGGACGCTATGAGCGCGGCGACCAATTCCGTGACGAGCCCTCCGGCGGGAACGATGAAGCTCGAGGCCATCGAATGCCGCGTCTTCCGCGCCCCGGTCGCGACGCCAGTGCGCACCTCCTTCGGCACGATGCGCGACCGTCCGGCCGTGCTCGTCCGCGTGACCGATACCGACGGCGTCGAGGGCTGGGGCGAGGTCTGGTGCAACTTCCCCTCGGTCGGCGCCGAGCATCGCGCCCGCCTCCTGCGCGACGTGGTCGCCCCGGCCGCGCTCGGCGTCGCCTTCGAGCGGCCGTCCGACCTGTTCGGGCGGCTGACGCGGCAGTTCGCCGTGCTCGCCATTCAGGCCGGCGAGCACGGGCCGCTGGCGCAGGCCGTCGCCGGTCTGGACGTCGCGGTATGGGATCTGGCGGCGCGCCGCGCCGGCAAGCCGCTGCACGTCTTCCTCGGCGGCCGGCCGGCGGCGAGCGTCCCCGCCTATGCCAGCGGGCTCAATCCCGACGCCCCGCAGGCGCTGGCGGCCGGGATGCGGCAGCGCGGCCACCGCGCCTTCAAGCTCAAGGTCGGCTTCGGCGAGGCGCGCGACCTCGACAATCTCGCCGCGCTGCGCGACGCCCTCGGTCCCGGCGCCCGCATCATGGTCGATGCCAATCAGGGCTGGGACCTCGACACGGCGATGCGGATGGCGGGGCTGATGGCGCCGTTCGGGCTCGACTGGCTGGAGGA
>JALHFU010000056.1:0-16889 GCA_022838525.1 Hyphomicrobiales bacterium
CGCCAGAGACCTTCTCCGCGCGCCGCCGCGAAGGGCGCCGCGTCGCCGTCATCGTCAACGACATGAGCGAGGTCAACATCGACGCGGCGCTCGTCCGCGACGGCGGCGCCAACCTGTCGCGCACCGAGGAGCAGCTGGTGGAGATGACCAATGGCTGCATCTGCTGCACGCTACGCGACGACCTGCTGAAGGAGGTGCGCAGCCTGTCGCGGCAAGGCCGCTTCGACTACCTCCTCATCGAGGGCACGGGCATCGCCGAGCCGCTGCCCGTCGCCACCACCTTTGACTTCCGCGACGAGAACGGCGACAGCCTTTCCGACGTCGCCCGGCTCGACACGATGGTGACGGTGGTCGATGCGGCCAATCTGCTCAGGGACTATTCCTCGCAGGATTTCCTGCGCGACCGTGGCGAGGTGGCGGGCGAGGGCGACGACCGCGCGCTGGTCGACCTCCTGGTCGAGCAGATCGAGTTCGCCGACGTGATCGTGCTCAACAAGGTGTCCGACACGCCCGCCCGCGACCTCGACCTTGCGCGCAAGATCGTCCGCTCGCTCAACCCCGACGCCGAGCTGATCGAGACCGATTTCGGCCGGGTCCCGCTCGACAGGGTTCTGAACACCGGCCGCTTCGACTTCGGCAAGGCCGAGCAGCATCCGCTGTGGTTCAAGGAGCTCAACGGCTTCAAGGACCACGTTCCCGAGACCGAGGAATACGGCATCCGTTCCTTCGTCTACCGCGAGCGGCGGCCGTTCGATCCGATGAAGCTCAGGGCCTTCATCGACCGCTCATGGCCGGGCGTGGTGCGGGCCAAGGGCTTCTTCTGGCTGGCGACGCGGCCGCATTACGTCGGCGAGATCAGCCAGGCCGGCGCGCTGATCCGCACCGGCAAGCGCGGCCTGTGGTGGACCTCGGTGCCGAAGCACCGCTGGCCCGACCATCCCGAATGGCGCGCGGCCATGAAGCCCTATCTCGACCCCGTCTGGGGCGACCGGCGGCAGGAGATCGTCTTCATCGGCTGCGACCCGATGGACGAGGCGAGGCTGCGCGCCGAGCTGGATGCCTGCCTCGTGCCGGAAAAGGATTTCATGCCGGGCCGCTGGCGCGACCTGCCGGACCCGTTCCCGAGCTGGGAACGGCAGCTCGCCTGACCCGCGTCCGGCCGCTCTCCCGTCCGGGCGGCGGCCGGAAGCATTT
Organism: Hyphomicrobiales bacterium; assembly: GCA_022838525.1. Taxonomy (GTDB): domain Bacteria; phylum Pseudomonadota; class Alphaproteobacteria; order Rhizobiales; family Rhizobiaceae; genus Aerobium. Next base: position 1,195 of record JALHFU010000056.1, read on the forward strand.
CCGCTTTTCTTCCAGTCGCGGAATTGCCTAGCGGCCGTTGACGAGGTCGGCGGCGATGTCCATGCGGCCGGTGAGGCGCATCTTGTAGACCTGATAGTTCTCCATCACGCGCTGGACGTAGCTGCGCGTCTCGGTGAAGGGGATGCGCTCGATCCAGTCGACGACCTGCTCGACCGGCTTGCCGCGCGGGTCGCCGTAGCGCTCCACCCACTGCTGGGCGCGGCGCGGGCCGGCATTGTAGCCGGCGAAGGTCAGCACGTAGGAGCCGGAGAAACGCGCCAGCTGCTCGCTGAGATAGTGGGCGCCGAGCGTGGCGTTGTAGCCCGGATCGCTGGTGAGCTTGCCCGGCGAGTAGGCGAGGCCGGCCTTTCTCGCCACCTCCTTCGCCGTGCCGGGCATGAGCTGGAGCAGGCCGAGCGCGCCCGCGCCCGACTTCGCCGCGGTGTTGAACTCGCTTTCCTGCCGCGCGATGGCGTAGGCCAGCGCCTTGCCCGAGCCGGAGATGTTGGCGTTGGCGGGGATCGCCCCGGTCGGATGCGACAGTGCGCCGACGGGAAGGCCGCGCGCCGCCGCCCACTTGCCGACGCGCAGCGCCAGGAAATGGTTGCCCTGCCGCTCGGCCGAGACGGCGAGCAGCGCCAGCTCGCCGACGCTGGTCAGCTCCTGCGCCAGCCCGCGATAGAGGCCTTCGGCGCGGCGGCCGTGTCCGGCCTGCTCCAGCCGCCGGATCGCCTGCACCGCCTGCCGGCGCTCGAAGGTGCTGCGGTCGGCGTCGGTGGGCGAGGGGTAGCTGGCGGCGATCGTGTTGCGGCCGAGCCGAGCCGCGGCGAGCTGGCCGTAGAAGGCCGTGCCGTACTGGGCGGCGCGCTCGTAGTGCTGGCGGGCGTTGCCCGGCCCGCCGGCCTCGGCCGCGCGGCCGAGCCAGTAGTAGGCGCGCGACAGCGAGATCGGCCCGTCGGCGATCTCGGCGATGCGGGCGAAGTGGCGTGCACCGGTCTTGGCGTCGCCGAGGCCGCGGAAGGCGTACCAGCCGGCATGGAACTCGGCGTCCACCGCGAGCGAGGGGCTTTCGGCCGCATGCGCGGCGGCAAGCTGGTAGGCGGTCCTGGCGTCGCCGAGGTCGAGCAGCTCGCGCGACAGCACCCGCCGCTCGACCCACCATGCGTCGGGATCGACCAGCGATGCGGCGTCCTTCGGCGCCTTGAGCATCACGGCCGCGGCCTCGCGATGCTTGTCGGCGCGGCGCAGGCGCCGCGCCTCGGCGAAGATCCAGGCCGCGCCGCGCTGCGCCTTCGGCACGGCGTCGAGCAGGCTCTTGGCGTTCTTCTCGTTGCGGGTGACGGCGGCGAAGGCCTTCACCAGCTCGCGCCCGCCGGCAAGGCCCGCGACCCGCTCGGCCGAAGTGATGCGGTCGGCATAGAGCATGCGCTCCATGCGGAAGCGGTGGTCGGACGCCGGAATGACCTTGCCGAACTCGCGGATGATCGTCTGTTCTTCCTTCGCGTCGAGTTTCTCGGTGCGCCAGAACTGGCCGAGCGTCGCGCGCGCCTGCGCCGTGTTGCCGGTGGCGAGCTGGGCGCGCGCCAGCAGGATCGCGCCCTCCGTCGTCTGCGGCCGCGAATTGCCGAAGGCCGACAGCACGGTGCGTGGGCCGGGGTTCTCGCGATACATCGCCTTCTCGGAGGCAGCGCGCAGCCGCGCCATGCCCGGCCAGCCGGAGAGCGCATAGGCCGCCTCGGCGATCTCGCTGCTGGCCACGCCGTCTGCCCCCGACGTGGCGATCGCCCACATCAGGATATGGCGGTCGAGCGAGTTGGCGGGCAGGTTGTCGCGCACCACCCGCGCACGGGCGAGGTTGCCCGACGAGAGCGCGTCGAGGCCGTTCTTGAGCTGCGAGACGGAGCCGCCCGTCGCCAGCTGCACCGCCTTGACGGCGGCCTGCCCGGCGATGGCCCCGGTGGCGATGGAGGCGTCGATCGCCGCCGCGCCCGCCGTGTGCGGGCGGTCGAAGGGCAGGGGGCCGATCGAGGGCAGGACGGTGTCGGCGCGGGCGAGGCCCGACGTGATGAGCGGAGCCGTGAAGAGCAGAGTCAGGCTCGCGAGCGCGGCACGGGCGCGGGGACTGGCTTGCATGAATGGTCGATCCCTGTTCCGGACAAGATACACGATGGACGGGTTTCCCGCGACCCTACCGGCCGGCGGTGAAGATGGCGTAAACGAAAGGTTAGCGCAGCCGTTTCCATTTTATCGGCCACGCTTTCGCCTTCTCTTGTCGCATGGAAGCGGCAGGACTATGGTGCGCGGCCTTCGACTGGGCTAGAAGCCGGCGAAGGCAACACCATCACGCCGCAAGGGCTGTATCCGGGAGCAAGCATCATGTTCAGAGGGTCATTGACCGCGCTCGTCACGCCGTTCACGCGCGACAGTGCCCTCGACAAAGATGCGTTCCGTGCCTTCGTCGAATGGCAGATCGCCGAAGGCACCACCGGCCTCGTGCCGGTCGGCACCACCGGCGAGTCGCCGACCCTGTCGCATGCCGAGCATCGCGAGATGGTGGCGCTGACGGTGGAGATCGCGGCCGGCCGCGTGCCGGTCATCGCCGGCGCCGGCTCCAACAACACCGCCGAGGCGATCTCGCTGGTCCAGCATGCCGAGAAGGTGGGCGCGAACGGCGTGCTCGTCGTCACGCCCTATTACAACAAGCCGACGCAGAAGGGCCTCTATCTCCACTTCGCCGAGGTGGCGAAGGCCACGTCGCTGCCGATCATCATCTACAACATCCCGCCGCGCTCGGTGATCGACATGACGCCGGAGACGATGGGCCGCCTCGCCGCCGACTTCAGGAACATCGTCGGCGTCAAGGACGCGACCGGCAAGATCGAGCGCGTGTCCGAGCAGCGCATGACCTGCGGCAAGGACTTCATCCAGCTTTCGGGCGAGGATGCGACCGCGCTCGGCTTCAACGCCCATGGCGGCGTCGGCTGCATCTCGGTCACGGCCAATGTCGCGCCGCGCCTGTGCGCCGAGTTCCAGGCCGCCACGCTCGCCAACGACAAGGATCGCGCGCTGGACCTGCAGGACCGCCTGATGCCGCTGCACAAGGCGATCTTCGTCGAGCCGGGCGTGTCGGGCGCCAAATATGCGCTGTCGCGGCTGGGCAAGGTCGAGAACGTCGTGCGCGCGCCGCTCGTCACCGTCGAGCCGGAAACGGCCGCCAGGATCGACGCGGCGATGAAGCATGCCGGACTGACGAACTGACGCGCCGGCGGCGCGTTCTGCGATCATGGCCAAGGACACGAAGCCCAACACCAACGGCAAGACCGTGGCGGAAAACCGCAAGGCCCGCTTCTCCTACGAGGTGATGGACACCTACGAGGCGGGCCTCGCGCTGACCGGCACCGAGGTCAAGTCGCTGCGCGAGGGGCATGCCAACATCCAGGAGAGCTACGCCTCGGCCGAGGACGGCGAGATCTGGCTCATCAACTCCTACGTGCCGGAATATCTGCAGGGCAACCGCTTCAACCACGAGCCGCGCCGCCGCCGCAAGCTCCTCCTGAAGAAGAAGGAGATGGCGAAGCTGGCGCAGGCGGTGGAGCGCGAGGGCATGACCATGGTGCCCCTGAAGATCTACTTCAACGAGCGCGGCCGGGCGAAGCTGCTGCTGGCGGTCGCGCGCGGCAAGAAGCTGCACGACAAGCGCGAGACCGAGAAGAAGCGCGACTGGGCGCGCGAGAAGGGCAGGCTGCTCAAGGAACGCGGCTAGCCACGGCGGGCCGGCTGCGGCGCCGTGCCCGAAGGGCGACAAGGGGCCGTGCCCGGAGGGCAATGAGGGGAATTGGGGCGGGGTACATGCGGATCGCGCATCTGGTCGCGCATGGCGGGCTGAACGGCGTCGCCACCAGCAGCAGGACGCTGATCGAGGCGCAGCGCGCGGCCGGGCACGACGTCTTCCTCGGCGCGACGCCGAATTCGTGGCTCCTCGACAATCTCGACCTCGACGGCATCGCCGTGCTCGAAAGCCGGTTCAGGACGCGGCCGAAGGAGATCGTGCGCGTCGGCCATGCGCTCCGCGACTGGGGTTGCGACGTCGTCCACTGTCACGGCAGCCGCGCCAACAAATACGGCCTCGTCTATCGCTTCGCGAGCCGGACGCCGATCGTGGCGACGGCCCACGCCTCGCATTTCCAGCTGCCGTGGCGCTGGCTCTCGGCCGTCATCGCGCCGAGCGAGGCGACGGCCGACTATCATGCCCGCGTCAACCGGGTGCCGCGGCGGCGCATCCATCTGGTCAGCAATGCGGTGGCGCTGCCCGCCTCCGATGCCGCGGAGGCCCGCGCGCAGGCGCGCCGCGCCCTCGGCCTCGCCGACGACGCATTCGTCATCGGCTCGGTCGGCCAGATCGGCGAGCGCAAGAACCAGGTCGATCTGCTGCGGGCGCTGGCGAGGCTGCCGGAAGATTGCGCGCCGGTGACGCTGGTGCTGATCGGAAGCTATCCCAGGGATCGCCAGCCGATGGAGGGCTGGAACGACGCGTTCGCCGCCGCCTCCGCCCGCCACAGCGTGGTGCTGGCGGGGCAGCGCAACGACGGCGCGGCGCTCGCCGCCGCCTTCGACGTCTTCGGCTTCGTCTCGCGGATGGAGCAGGGCCCCATCGCGCCGCTGGAGGCGATGGCCGCCGGCGTTCCCGTCCTCACCTACCGCGTCGGCAACCTGCCGGAGATCGTCGCCGACGGCGAGACCGGCTTTCTCGTCGATCAGGGCGACGTCGACGCCTTCGCGCGCCGGATCGCGGCGCTCCGCAACGAGCCCGGGCGGCTGCGCCGCATCGGCGGGAACGCCCAGGCGAAGATCGCCGCGGAGCTGTCGCCGGCGGCGATGGAGCGCCGCGTGGCCGAGGTCTACCGCAAAGTCGTCGGCGCGCGGACTCCGGCCGGTCCGTCGAGATAATCCCTGACCGCGGCGAACACGTCGATGAACATCTCCTCCGTCAGCCGGCCGGTGTTGGTGTTGTAGCGCGAGCAGTGATAGCTCGAGAACAGCGCGACGCGGCCGGCCTGCCGGTGCGCGCCGTGGGAGAAGGGAAAGTCCGCGACGCGCAGCCCGAGCGCGCGCACCGTCGACTGGTGCGCGATGGTGCCGAGCGTCACGATGGCGCGCAGGTTCGGATAGTGCGCGATCGTCGCCGCGAGGAACCGGCGGCAGGAGGCGATCTCCGCGCCGGTCGGCTTGTTTTCCGGCGGCACGCAGCGCACGGCATTGGTGAGCGCCGTGCCGATCAGCTCGACCCCGTCGTCCGGCCGCGCCTGGAACTCGCCGCGCGAGAAGCCGAAGCGCCTGAGCGTGGAGTAGAGCAGGTCGCCGGCATAGTCGCCGGTGAACGGCCGCCCGGTGCGGTTCGCTCCGCGCAGTCCCGGCGCCAGCCCGACGATCAGGACCGCGACGCTTTCAGGGCCGTCCGCCGCCTCGAAGGTCGGGACCGGCGCGTTGAACCAGCCAGGCTCGCGCCGGCGCCATTCGGCGATGAAGTCGTGGAGCCGCGGGCAAATCGCGCAGTCGCGATGCGGCTCGTGCGGCGCCGCGGGCAGGGCGGCGCTCACAGGTCGTCTTCGTCGTAGCCGGTTTCCGGCTCGGTCCTGCGGACGGGCCTTTCGCTGGGCTCGCGGCCGATCTCGGCCTTGAGCGATTGCAGGTCGATGAAATGGTCGGCCTGCCGGCGCAGGTCGTCGGAGATCATCGGCGGCTGCGACGACATGGTCGAGACGATGGAGACCTTGCGCCCCTTGCGCTGCAGCGCGTCGACCAGCGTGCGGAAGTCGCCGTCGCCGGAGAACAGCACGTAATGGTCGACGACGTCGGCGAGCTCGAGCGCGTCGACGGTCAGCTCGATGTCCATGTTGCCCTTGATCTTGCGCCGCCCTAAGGAGTCGGTGAACTCCTTGGCGGGCTTCGTCACCACCTTGTAGCCGTTGTAGTCCAGCCAGTCGATCAGCGGCCGGATCGACGAATATTCCTGATCCTCCACGAGGGCGGTGTAGTAGTAGGCGCGCAGCAGATAGCCGCGCTTCTGGAAGCTGACCAGCAGTTTGCGGTAGTCGATGTCGAAGCCCAGCGCCCGGGACGTGGCGTAGAGATTGGCTCCGTCGATGAACAGCGCGATCTTTTCGCGAGGGTCGAACATTCAGAAAATTCCTTGGTTGCAATCCTGCGCAGATAGCGTCCGGAACCCGCCATTCCAAGAGGTTTTGCAAGCCGCCGCGCCATCTTCGCCCAAGGAATATTAGGGCGACGGCGTGAAAGCCGTGAGGTCTGGCGGCGGCATGCCCGATCACGATTTTGCGAAGGGCTGCGGCAGGATTTCGCCGTTGACCTTCCCGCCGCTGGAAGGTGCAGTTTCGGCGCCGACGGCAATCCGTTCCCAAGGAGGTTTCCATGTCACGCCATCTTTCCCCGTTCTCCGCCATCGTCCTTGCCGCCTGCCTCGCCATGGCTCCGGCAGCGTTCGCCCAGAGCGGCCATGACGGCCACGGCGACCACAGCGCCGCGTCGCAGGCCTACATGGACGCCATGGGCGCGATGAACGACGCCATGGACGCGATGGAGATGAGCGGCGAGCCGGGCATCGACTTCGCGCTGATGATGATCCCGCACCACCAGAGCGCCATCGACATGGCGAAGGCCTATCTCGACAGCGGCGAGAACGACCCCGAGCTGACCAGACTGTCGCAGGAGATCGTGGCCGCACAGGAGAGCGAGATCGCCTTCCTGCGGCAATGGCTGGCGAAGAAGGGACGCTGATCGCGTCCGTCGCCGCGCGCCCGCCGGCTCCGTTCATGATGCTTGTGTTTGTTGGCCGTTCGCGATATGGACCGGCAGACTCTCCGACAATTCCACGAATGAAAGGGGCACCGTATGGCCCGCGTTACCGTTGAGGATTGCATCGACAAGGTCGAGAACCGCTTCGAGCTGGTGCTGCTGGCCGGACACCGCGCCCGCCAGATCAGCCAGGGCGCGCCGATCACCGTCGATCGCGACAACGACAAGAACCCGGTGGTCGCGCTGCGCGAGATCGCCGACGAGACGCTGTCGCCCGACGATCTCAAGGAAGACCTGATCCACTCGCTGCAGAAGCATGTCGAGGTCGACGAGCCGGAGGCCGATCTGCCCGAGATCGCCGACGCCTCGGCCGGCGCGCTTGCCGCCGAAGCCGAGACGGAGGACGACACCGTCGCCTTCGACCGCATGTCGGAGGAGGATCTCCTCGCCGGCATCGAGGGGCTCGTGCCGCCGGAAAAGAGCGACGACTTCTGACGCCGGCACGGCTTGCGCCACTTTATCGGCGGCTCAATCGCGTCTATCTAGGTCATGCGCCCGGCGGTCCCGCCGGGCGCATGTCTTCTTTTGAGCTACGGGAAAACTACCCATGATGCGTCAGTACGAGCTTGTCGAGCGCGTCCAGCGCTACAAGCCCGACGTCAACGAGGCGCTGCTCAACAAGGCCTATGTCTATGCCATGCAGAAGCATGGCCACCAGAAGCGCGCCTCGGGCGATCCCTACTTCTCGCATCCGCTGGAGGTGGCGGCCATCCTGACCGAGATGCGCATGGACGAGGCGACCATCGCGGTCGCGCTGCTGCACGACACCATCGAGGACAGCTCCGCCACCCGCGCCGAGATCGACGCGCTGTTCGGCCCCGACATGGGCAAGCTGGTCGAGGGCCTGACCAAGCTCAAGAAGCTCGACCTCGTCTCCAAGAAGGCCGAGCAGGCCGAGAACCTGCGCAAGCTCCTCCTCGCCATTTCCGACGACGTGCGCGTGCTCCTCGTCAAGCTCGCCGACCGGCTGCACAATATGCGCACGCTGGAGCACATGCGCCCCGACAAGCGCCTGCGCATCGCCGAGGAGACGATGGAGATCTATGCGCCGCTCGCCGGCCGCATGGGCATGCAGGACATGCGCGAGGAACTGGAGGAGCTTTCCTTCAAATATATCAATCCCGAGGCCTACAAGGCCGTCACCGCCCGCCTCGCCGAGTTCGCCGCGCGCAACAAGGGCGTGGTCGAGGAGGTCGAGCAGGCGCTGTCCGACCTCTTCGTCGAGCGCGCGCTCTATGCCGAGGTCAAGAGCCGGCTGAAGAAGCCGTGGTCGGTGTTCCGCAAGATGGAGACCAAGGCGATCTCCTTCGAGCAGCTGTCCGACATCATCGGCTTCCGTGTCATCGTCGCCAATATCGAGGACTGCTACCGCGCGCTCGGCGCCATCCATACGACGTGGTCGATGGTGCCCGGCCGCTTCAAGGACTACATCTCGACGCCGAAGCAGAACGACTACCGCTCCATCCACACCACCATCGTTGGCCCGTCGCGCCAGCGCGTCGAGCTGCAGATCCGCACCCAGGCGATGGATACGGTGGCCGAGTACGGCGTCGCGGCGCACTCGATCTACAAGGACCACGGCGAGAAGGCGAACGCCGTCAGCCACGCCGTCTCCAAGGATACCAAGGCCTATGCCTGGCTGCGCCAGACCATCGAGGCGCTGGCCGAGGGCGACAACCCCGAGGACTTCCTCGAGAACACCAAGCTGGAGCTGTTCCAGGACCAGGTCTTCGCCTTCACGCCCAAGGGTCGGCTGATCGCCCTGCCGCGCGGCGCCACCCCCATCGACTTCGCCTATGCCGTGCACACCGATGTCGGCGACACCTGCGTCGGCGCCAAGGTCAACGGCCGCGTCATGCCGCTGATGACGGAATTGAAGAACGGCGACGAGGTCGAGATCATCCGTTCCAAGGCGCAGGTGCCGCCGGCGGCGTGGGAATCGCTCGTCGTCACCGGCAAGGCGCGCTCGGCGATCCGCCGCGCGACGCGGAACGCCATGCGCAAGCAATATTCCGGCCTCGGCGCGCGCATCCTCGAACGCGCCTTCGCCCGCGCCGGCAAGACCTTCTCGCGCGAGGCCATCAAGCCGGTGCTGCACCGCCTTGCCCGCAAGGACGTCGAGGACGTGCTGGCCGATGTCGGGCGCGGCGAGCTGTCGTCGCCCGACGTGCTCAAGGCCGTCTTCCCCGACCACAAGGAGGAGCGCGTCGCAACCTCGCCCAAGGTGCGCGAGGAAGGCTGGTTCAACCTGCGCAACGCCGCCGGCATGCTGTTCCAGATCCCGGGCCTGCGCAGCCGCAAGGCCGGCGCCGGCGGCAAGGACGGCGGCGCGGTGCCGATCCGCGGCGCCCATGGCGACCTGCCTGTGTTCTTCGCGCCGGAGGGCGCGGTGCCGGGCGACCGCATCGTCGGCATCGTCGAGCCGGGCAGAGGCATCACCATCTACCCGATCCAGTCGCCGTCGCTGACCGCCTTCGACGACCAGTCCGAGCGCTGGATCGACGTGCGCTGGGACATCGACGAGGAGAGGCGGGAGCGCTTCCCGGCGCGCATCTCCGTCACCGCCATCAACGAGCCCGGCTCGCTCGCCTCGATCGCCCAGACCATTGCCGCCAACGACGCCAACATCCATACGCTGTCGATGGCGCGCACCGCGCCCGACTTCACCGAGATGATCTTCGACCTCGAGGTCTGGGATCTGAAGCACCTGAACCGGCTGCTGTCGCAGCTCAAGGACAATGCGAGCGTCAGCGCGGCCAAGCGCGTCAACGGCTAGGCCGGGCCTGACTGGGGAGACGACATGAACACGCACGACGTGCTGGCAGTGTTCCGCGAGGCGGGCGCGATTCTCGAAGGCCATTTCATCCTCACCTCCGGCCTGCGCAGCCCGGTCTTCCTCCAGAAGGCGCGGGTGTTCATGCATGCCGACAAGACGGAGACGCTGTGCCGGGCGCTCGCCGCCCGGGTGCGGGAAAAAGTGCCGGGCAGGATCGACTACGTCGTCGGGCCGGCGGTCGGCGGGCTGATCCCGGCCTACGAGACCTCGCGGCATCTGGGCGTCCCCGCCATCTGGGTCGAGCGCGAAAACGGCGAGTTCCGCCTGCGCCGCTTCGAGATCGAGCCCGGCGCGCGCGTCGTCATCGTCGAGGACATCGTCACCACCGGCCTGTCGATCCGCGAGACGGTGGAGTGCATGAGGAAGCTCGGCGCCGAGGTGCTGGCCGCCTGCTGCATCATCGACCGCTCGGCCGGCAAGGCCGATGTCGGCGTGCCGCTGGTGGCGCTGGCCGAATACGCGGTGCCGGCCTATCCCGCCGACGCGCTCCCGCCGGAGCTTGCCGCAATTCCGCCGGTGAAGCCGGGTAGCCGCAGCCTATGATCGTCGGAATCGGCAGCGACCTGATCGACATCAGGCGGGTGGAGAAGACGCTGGAGCGCCATGCCGAGCGCTTCATCGCGCGCGTCTTCACCGAGATCGAGCGGGAGAAGTCCGAGCGCCGCAAGGAGCGCGCCGCCTCCTACGCCAAGCGCTTCGCGGCCAAGGAGGCCTGCGCCAAGGCGCTGGGCACCGGCATCGCGCGCGGCGTCTACTGGCGCGACATGGGCGTGGTCAACCTGCCGGGCGGCAAGCCGACCATGCGGCTGACCGGGGGAGCCGCGGCGCGGCTCGCCGAGATCCTACCGCCGGGATGCGAGGCCCTCGTCCATCTTTCCATCACCGACGACTACCCGCTGGCCCAGGCTTTCGTGGTCATCGAGGCGCGGCTGACCGCGGGCTGAAACCTATTGCGTTGCCCCGTGCGGCCCAAGCCGCTAAGACGGGGCGCACTTCACAGAGGACGGCATGAGCGTGGCTGACAAATCGCAGAAGAAATCCGGCGGGCTTGGCGAAACCGTCAGCGTCATCGTGCAGGCGCTGCTCTTGGCGCTCGTCATCCGCACCTTTCTGTTCCAGCCCTTCTCGATTCCGTCCGGCTCGATGCGCCCCACGCTTCTGGAGGGCGACTACCTGTTCGTGACCAAGTGGGCCTACGGCTACTCCAAGCATTCGCTGCCGTTCTCGCCCGACCTGTTCGAAGGCCGCATCTGGGGCAGCCAGCCCGAGCGCGGCGACGTCGTCGTCTTCAAGTTCCCGCCCAACCCCTCGCTCGACTACATCAAGCGCGTCATCGGCCTGCCCGGCGACCGGGTGCAGATGCGCGAGGGCCAGCTCTTCATCAACGGCGAGCCGGTGCAGCGCGAGAAGGTCGGCGAGATCGACAATCCCGATATCACCGAGATGAACCGCCCGGTCGAGGTCTGGCGCGAGACGCTGCCGAACGGCGTCTCCTACGACACGCTCGACCTGACGAAGAACGGCATCGGCGACGACACGCGCGAGTTCGTCGTGCCCGAGGGCCACTATTTCATGATGGGCGACAACCGCGACAACTCCACCGACAGCCGCTTCTCGGTCGGCTACGTGCCGGAGGACCATCTCGTCGGCCGCGCCAACATCATCTTCTTCTCCATTGCCGGCGGCGCAAGCCCGCTCGAGATCTGGCGCTGGCCGTCGGAGCTGCGGGGCTCGCGCATCCTCGACATGGTCCGGTGAGAGCGGACATGGCGTGATGGCCGGCAAGCCGCATCTGGACACCGACCTCGTCGCTTCGGTCGCGGCGATCACCGGCCATACCTTCGGCGACACGGCGCTTCTGCGCCGCGCGCTCACCCATGCCAGCGCCGGCGAGGGCAAGGACTACCAGCGCCTCGAATTCCTCGGCGACAGGGTGCTCGGCCTCGTCGTGGCGCAGATGGTGTTCGAGGCCAACCCGCGCGCGCCCGAGGGCGAGCTGTCGCTGCGCCTGAACGCGCTGGTCAATGCCGAGACGCTGGCCGACATCGCCGACGAGATCGGCCTGTCCCGCCTGATCGTCGCCGGCAGCGAACTGCGCACGCTCACCGGCCGCAAGCGCGTCAACCTGCGCGCCGACGTCATGGAGGCGCTGATTGCCGCGCTCTATCTCGAAGGCGGGCTGGACGCGGCCGGCGCCTTCATCCGCCGCTACTGGGAAGGCCGCTCCAGGGCGCCGACCGCCGCCCGCCGCGACGCCAAGACCGAGCTGCAGGAATGGGCGCATCAGGTGGCCAAGGCCGCGCCGCTCTATGTCGTCGAGAAGCGCGAGGGGCCGGATCACGATCCCGTCTTCGAGGTCTCGGTGCGCATCGCCGGCGTCGCGGCCGGCACGGGCAGCGGCCGCTCCAAGCGCGAGGCCGAGCAGGCCGCCGCCGCCGCCATCCTGCTGCGCGAGGGCGTCTGGCGCGAGGAGGTGCAGGCATGAGCGAGACGATGCAGAACGAGGAGCCCGGGGCGACCCGCTCCGGCTTCGTGGCGCTGATCGGCGCGCCCAATGCCGGCAAGTCGACGCTGGTCAACCAGCTCGTCGGGGCCAAGGTCTCGATCGTCACCCACAAGGTGCAGACCACGCGCGCCATCGTGCGCGGCATCGCCACCCACGACGCGGCGCAGATCGTCTTCGAGTCGGGCACCAACCTGGTGATGGCCGGCCTCGACCTCACCCACCAGTTCCTGATCGACCGCGAGGGCAACGTGATCGCCCGCTACGCCCCGGCGGACAAGCCGGAGGACATCGCCAGGGACATCGAGGCGTTGCTCTGACCCCTTGCCACGCAAGGCCTTCCGCCCCGGCGCATGCCGCCGGGGCGGACTTCGATCAGGGGCCGCGCCCTGCGATGCCTGACGCGGCATGCCGCGTGCCATCTGATGGTTTCACTGAACATACCGCCCGCGCAAGGAGGACAGGACCCATGCCCATCACATTCGAACAGGTCAGGGAGAACCCGGTCGTGCGCGCCTACATCCAGAAGGCGGATGAGGCGCTGACCGCGCTTGGCTACACCGAGCACAGCTTTGCCCACGTGAGCAAGGCGGCCGCCACGGCCTCCTGGATACTCAGGGAGCTGGGCCGCGGCGAGCGCGAGCAGCAGCTGGCCGCCATCGCTGCCTACCTGCACGACATCGGCAACGTGGTCAACCGCAAGGGGCATGAGCTGTCCGGCGCGGCCATGGCCTTCACCCTGCTGCACGGCATGGGCGCGGATCCGGAGGACAGCGCCGCCGTGATCGCCGCCATCGGCAACCACGACGAGGGCACGGCTTTCCCCGTCAGCGAGGTGGCGGCGGCCCTGATACTGGCCGACAAGACCGACGTGCGCCGCAGCCGCGTGCGCAGCCGCGACAGCATCGGCATGGACATACACGACCGGGTCAACTACGCGGTGGAGGCGAGCGACCTGCAGCTGGACAGGGCGGCCGGCCGCCTGAGCCTGAGCCTGACCATCGACACCTCGATCTGCCCGATCTCCGAATACTTCGAGATATTCCTGGGCCGCATGCTGCTGTGCCGGCGCGCGGCGGAGAAGCTGGGCATGCAGTTCAGGCTGGTCATCAACGGACAGGCCATGATGTGATAAGGCGGCGACAGGCCGCCACTTTTACAAATCCAATACAACTCAGGCCCGCCCCTGTGCTATACTGACCGACGGGAGGGCCTATGCGCAGCCATATACTGATCGTCGAGGATGACCAGGCCATCGCTCAGCTCATCGAGATGACGCTGACCATATCGGAGCATCAGACCAGCCTCTGCCAGGACGGGCGGGATGCCTACGCGCTGCTGTCGCAGGAGCGCTACGACCTGCTGATACTGGACGTGATGCTGCCGGGCATGGACGGCTTCCGGCTGGTGGAGCGCCTGCGGGAGGCGGGCAGGAGCCTGCCGCCCGTCCTCTTCCTCACCGCCAAGGTGGAGGTGGCTGACCGCGTGCGCGGCCTCCGGCTGGGCGCGGAGGACTACATGCTCAAACCCTTCCACCCCCTGGAGCTGCAGGCCAGGGTGGACGGCATCCTGCGCCGTCACCAGGGCAGCCGGGAGGCGCTGCAGGTGGGCGAGGTGCGGCTGGACCGCGCCACCCGCACCGTCACCCGGGCGGGCGAGGCCCTCCGGCTGACCCCGCAGGAGTACGCGCTGCTTGAGATGCTGATGCTGCACAAGAACATGGCGCTGTCGCGCGAGCAGCTGCTGCAGGCCGCCTGGGGCTACGACTACATGGGCGGCACCCGCACGGTGGACATGCACATCCAGCGGCTGCGGCGCAAGCTGGGCTGGCAGGAGGTCATCAGGACGGTATTCAAGCTGGGCTACCGCCTGGAGGCGCCGCCATGAGGCTGCGCCTGCGGGTGCTGATACTGAGCCTGTGCCTGAGCCTGCTGTGCTCCGCGCTGCTCTCCGGCGCGCTGCTGGTCAGCGCGATGAGGGCCGACCTCAGCCGTGAGCTCCTTCAGGGCCGGGCCGCGCACGACCTGTTCGCTGCCAGCATGCGCAGCAGCGTGACGGCGCTGTCGGGCATCGGGGGCGAGGACAACTTCCTGCGCGCGGTGCGCATCACCGCCCAGTACATGGCGGGCGGTTGGGTGGGCCTGCTGAGCGAGGAGGGGCGGCTGATCTTCGACAACTTCCCGCAGGACGAGGCGCCGCTGCTGGACATGATGCCGCCGGCCCCCGGCCAGCGCCTGACCGACCGCCAGGGGCGGCAGTACCAGCTGATCCGCAGCGACCAGGCGGCCGGCGACCGCGCGGTCACCCTGCTGTTCGCCTGGGAGATCAGCGCCGTCTATGCCGGCGCCCGCGCCCGGGCCCGGGGGGCCAGCGTCATGCTGCTGGCCCTCTGCCTGCTGCTGGCGCCGGCGCTCTATGCCGCGCTGCGGCACAGCTTTCAGCCGCTGGAGCGCCTGGAGGGCGCGGCGAGGCGCATCGCGCAGGGGGACTACGCCGCCCGCGCGCCCGAGCAGAAGCGCCGTGACGAGGTGGGGCGGCTCAGCCTGGCCTTCAACCGCATGGCCGAGGCCACCCAGGAGCACGTCGGCCGGCTGACCGCGCAGGACGCCCGGCAGAAGCAGTTCATCGCCGACATGGCCCACGAGATGAAGACGCCCATGACCGGCATCATCGGCTTTGCAGACCTGCTGCAGCGCGGCACCCTGAGCGAAGCGCAGCGCCAGCAGGCCCTCCATAGCATACAGACCCAGGGGGAGAGGCTGGAAAGGATGGCCCGCAAGCTGCTGCTCCTGAGCCGCCTGGAGGCGGGCGAGGCGCCCGAGCGCCGGCCCTGCCCGGCCGCGCGGCTCTTTGAGCTGGCCGCCCAGGCGGTCGAGGGCGCGCGGGCGGAGAAGGGGATCCGCCTGGCGGTCAGCCCGGGGGACCAGGCCTGGCCCTGCGACAGCGACCTGATGGTGACCCTGATCGCCAACCTGCTGAGCAACGCCATCAGGTTTTCAGAGCCCGGCAGCCGCGTGTGGCTGACCGCCGAGGCGGACGGCTTCAGCGTGCGCGACGAGGGCTGCGGCATCCCAAAGGAACACCTGCCCCATGTGCGCGACGCCTTCTACATGGTGGACAAGTCCCGCGCGCGTTCGCAGCAGGGGGCGGGGCTGGGGCTGTCGATATGCAGCCGCATCGCGGCGCTGCACGGCGCGTCGATGGACATCCAAAGCGAGCAGGGCAGGGGCACCCGGGTAAGCCTCAGATTTACAGCTTCGTGACATCCCGCTGACAGGCCGCTGACAGCCGCCTGCTATCCTTGGGGGACAAGGAAGGAGGGAAATCCATGAGCCCATTGCTCAAACGACTGCTCGCGGCGCTGGCCAGCCTGGCGGCGCTGCTTGCGCTGCTCCTGCTGCCTCCCCTGATGACCGAGCAGGCGATCGCAGACAGCCTGAAGCCCGACGCCGCGCGGACGGCCGCCCCTGAGGAGGGTCCCCT
>JALHFU010000056.1:16935-18178 GCA_022838525.1 Hyphomicrobiales bacterium
CCGGAAGGAGACGCCATCGCGACACCGCAGCCCACCCGGGAAGCGGCAGGCGACGTCCCGGCGGTCACCCTGGCGCTCTGCCCTGCGCCCACATCCTGCCCCGAGGAGGACCCAGGGGCGCAGATCCTGCCCGCCAGCCCCAGCCCCATGCCCGCGGCGGGGGAGGCGCGGCCCGACCTGCTGCCCCTCCAGTGGAGGAGCCTGCTGCGGCAGGGCGACAGGGACATGGCGGCCCGGCACCCGGGCGCCGCCGCCCTTGCGGACAAGGAACTGCCGGACGATCAGCCGGAGGGCAGCCAGACCACGGCGGCCTACTACCTTGACGAGGCCACCGGCACGCTGATCGTTGACCGCCTGTGGCCGGCCAGGCTGCAGGAGCAGAAGCTGCTGGAGAGCCTCACGGCGAACCTTGGGCATCCGACCATCTTCGTGCCCGACGCCCAGGCGCTGGACGCCCTTGCGGAGATCGGGCTGAGCGCCATGAGCTATGAAGACACGGCAGGCAAGGGGCAGGACAGGCGGGGCGGCAGCGCGCAGTTCAGGGGAGAGAACCTGATGATCGTCCGCGTCATGCAGGAGGCGGCCAGGCAGCGCGGCCGGTTCATCAGCCAGCGGGACTACGCCGACCTGCGGGACGCGCTGGTCAGCGCAGCCCAGCAGCTGATCTTCAAGGATCCCGACGCGGCGCTTGAAAAGAGCATGGCCCTGATCGGCCAGGGCGAAGACGCGGAAGGCGGCCAGCTGACCGTGATCGATGCGGAGCCCTACAGCTGCGAGGCGGACTGGGAGATATACGCCGCCGGACACCACCTGACCTGCCTGGACAACGCAAGCGGGCGCGTGACGATATACACCACCGACCTGCTGACGGAACGCCGGATCGGCAGCGCCTCCCAAGACAGCCTGCCCTGGCTCAAGCGCTACCAGGCGCTGGTGGAGCGCGGCCGCGAGGCCTTCGCTCCCGACAGCCCGCAGGCGCAGGCCCGCGCGCTGCGCGCCGCCCTGCCGCTGATCGAACAGCTCAGCGGCATGGACGGCCTGACCGACGTCGGCAAATGGGAGCACACTGCCCGCTACCTCTACGCGCCCGAGTGGCAGAAGGGCTACTGGGACATCGTGGTGCAGCCGGCCGACATCCTGGCCTACGCGCTGGACGATCCCCTGTCCTTCCCCACCATCATCAACCTGGAGATGGAGGAGGACATGAGCCTGCGCGGCTGGTATCAGGGTCCGGCAGGCCATG
>JALHFU010000056.1:18204-19580 GCA_022838525.1 Hyphomicrobiales bacterium
GATCGCCGCCATCGAGCGCACCAGCGGCCGCCTTGAGCAGATCGAGGAACAGGCCCTGTCGCTGCTCTCGCTCTCCTGGAAGCCGGTCACCAGGGAGGGAGCCGGCTACCTCGGCTTTGCCCGCTACGAGGGCAACCACCGCAGCCAGCAGGAACTGGTCTGGCACATGAACGTGAAGGACGGGGCCGGGGTCGCCTACAGCGTCGGGATCGGCATCGACCTCCACGGCGGCATTTACGTCAAGCAGATCAGCAAGATGGTCTGGGTGCCGCCCGACGCGCCGCAGATCGAGGGATAGGCGCGGGCGCAAAAAGTCACCCCCGCTGGCTGCTGCCGGCGGGGGATGACGCTTGCCTGAGACGGAACAGCGCCTTCAGGTCCTGTCCTTGATCATGTCCTTGACCTTCATCAGCCTGGTCAGCGTGCTGCGCTCGTTCTCGTCCAGCTTCATGGAGATGAAGCGGATCGTCTCTTCGAAATTGGGGATCATCACATGCTCCAGCGCGTTGACGCGCCGGCGGGTCTTCTGTATCTCGTCGGCCAGCATGCTGCATGTCTTCTCCACCTCGGCGAGCTTGAGCAGCAGCGGCAGGGTATCCGCCATGGCGGCGATGGCGCTGTCCAGCTGGCTGCTGGTCTCGGCCAGGCCGTAGGGGATGGCGGCGTCCTTCAGGCTGTCCTCGTCCACCTCGATGCGCGGCACCTTGACCGACAGGATGCTCTGCTGGCTCACCTGGATGGCCGCCCGGCGGGCCGGGTACATCAGCGCCTGGCCGAGGGCGGCCGGCTCCATCATGGCGCGCGCCACCGCGAAGGAGCCGAAGGCCAGGCCCAGCTCCTTCTCCACCTGCTGCCGCAGCCGGTGGTTCTCCCGGATGCGCTGCATGAACTGCCGCACCATCTCGTCGCGCTTGTCCTTGAGCAGCTTGTGGCCGCGCCTGGCCGTCACCAGCCTGCGCTTCATGTTGGTCAATTCCATGCGCGTGGGGTTGACGCGAAGGATGGCCATCAGGCTTTCTCCTCTCCCTTGTCAAGGGGCAGGAATTCGTCGACCATGTCGTCGCGGATGCGCTTGAGCTCGCCGCGGGGCAGCATGCTGAGCAGGTCCCAGCCCAGGTCCAGCGTCTCCTCGATGGAGCGGTTGGTCTCGTAGCCCTGGGAGACGTACTGCTTTTCAAAGGCGTCCGCGAAGGCCGCGAACTTCTTGTCGAGGTCCGACAGCGAGGCCTCGCCCAGGATGACGGCCAGCTCCTTGGCGTCCTTGCCGCGCGAGTAGGCGGCGAACAGCTGGTTCATCGTCGCGGCGTGGTCCTTCCTGGTCTTGCCCTCGCCGATGCCCTTGTCCTTGAGGCGGCTGAGGCTGGGCATCGCGTCGA
>JALHFU010000267.1:0-3314 GCA_022838525.1 Hyphomicrobiales bacterium
GGCGGACCGGCGAATGACCCTTTCGGACAAGCGCATCCTGCTCATCATCGGCGGCGGCATCGCGGCCTACAAATGTCTCGACCTCATCCGCCGCCTGCGGGAGCGCGGCGCGGCCGTGCGCTGCGTGATGACGAAGGCGGCGCAGGAGTTCGTGACGCCGCTTG
Organism: Hyphomicrobiales bacterium; assembly: GCA_022838525.1. Taxonomy (GTDB): domain Bacteria; phylum Pseudomonadota; class Alphaproteobacteria; order Rhizobiales; family Rhizobiaceae; genus Aerobium. The sequence continues at coordinate 165 of JALHFU010000267.1, forward strand.
CCGTCGGCGCGCTGTCGGCCGACCACGTCTTCACCGACCTCTTCGACCGCCACGACGAGCACGATGTCGGCCACATCCGCCTGTCGCGCGAGACGGACCTGATCGTCGTCGCGCCGGCGACGGCCGACCTGATGGCGAAGATGGCGCATGGGCTCGCCGACGACCTCGCCTCGGCCGTGCTGCTTGCCTCCGACAAGACGATCCTCGCGGCCCCCGCCATGAACCCGCTGATGTGGCGGAGCCCGGCGACGCAGCGCAACCGCGACACGCTCGCGCGCGACGGCATCCGCTTCGTCGGGCCGGCGAGCGGCGAGATGGCGGAAGCGGGCGAGGCCGGCGTCGGCCGCATGGCCGAGCCGCTGGAGATCGTGGCGGCCATCGAGGCGCTTCTCGACGGCGCGCCGAAGCCGCTTGCCGGCCGGCGCATCGTCGTCACCTCCGGCCCGACGCACGAGCCCATCGACCCGGTGCGCTACATCGCCAACCGCTCCTCCGGCAAGCAGGGCCACGCCATCGCCGCCGCGCTCGCCCGGCTGGGCGCGGATGTCCGGCTGGTCTCCGGCCCCGTCAACATCCCCGACCCGGCCGGCGTCGCCGTCACCCGCGTCGAGACCGCGCGGCAGATGCTGGCGGCGGTGGAGGCGGCGCTGCCCGCGGATGCCGGCGTGTTCGTCGCCGCGGTCGCCGACTGGCGCGCCGGCGGCGAGGCCGGCCAGAAGATCAAGAAGGAGCCCGGCAAGGGGCCGCCGGCATTGCAGATGGTCGAGAACCCCGACATCCTCGCCACCGTCGGCCATCACGCGCAGCGGCCGGGGCTGGTGATCGGCTTCGCGGCCGAGACGCAGGATGTGGTCGGCAACGCCCGCATCAAGCTCGCCAGGAAGGGCGCGGACCTGATCGTCGCCAACGACGTGTCGCACGACAGCGGCATCAACGCGGCCGAGGGTGGAAGGGGCGGCGTAATGGGCGGCGACAGGAACCGCGTCCGGATCGTCTCGGCCGGCGGCGTCGAGGACTGGCCGGAGATGGACAAGGACGAGGTCGCGGACCGGCTGGCGGCGCTGGTCGCCCAACGGCTCGCGAATGGCGGAGGTGCACGATGAGCGAGCGGCCGGTTCCCTCCGCGCGCGGCGACTACCGCGCCTTCTACCGCATCCAGACGCGCTGGATGGACAACGACATCTACGGCCACATGAACAATGTCGTGCACTATTCGCTGTTCGACACGGCGGTGAACGGCTGGCTGATCGAACAGGGCGCGCTCGACATCCACGGCGGCGACCAGATCGGCCTCGTGGTCGAGACCGGCTGCCGTTATTTCGCGGAGATGGCGTTTCCCGATCTGGTGACGGCCGGGCTCAAGGTGGCGCGGCTCGGCTCGTCCTCGGTGCGCTACGAGGTCGGCCTGTTCCGCAACGGCGAGGAGACGGCGGCGGCCGAGGGCTTCTTCGTCCACGTCTATGTCGACCGCGCGACGCGGCGGCCGAAGCCGCTCAACGAACGCCTGCGGCGGACGCTGGAAGGCATCGTGCCATGAGCGCGGCGGACGAGGACAGGCTCACCGCGCTCGAAATCCGCTATGCCGAGCAGGAGCGCACCGTCGCCGAGCTGTCCGACCAGCTCGCCGAGCAATGGAAGACCCTCGACCGCCTGCACAAGAAGCTCGACGCGCTGACCGAGCGCTTCCTCGCGCTGGAGGAGCAGGCCGCGCCCGAGATTCCCGTGACGAAGCCGCCGCACTGGTGACGGGACGACAGGACATGACGCCCAGGGACCGGATGGCGCGCGCAGAGGACTACGTGCTCGGCCTGATGGACGAGCACGAGCGGATGCGCGCCGAGCGCGACATGGAGGTCGACCCCGAGTTCCGCGAATGCGTGTTCGCCCTGGCGCAGAAGCTGCAAAGGCTGCACGACATGAAGCGGCCGGCGCGCCCGGCCGACGAGGCATGGAGCGAGATCGCCGCGCGGATCGCCAGCCTGCCGCACATGGCGGGCGAGGCCATCCCGACGCCGCGCATCACGAATCCCGCATCGCGACGCCCGGTCGGGCGGACGCTGCATGCGCTCGGCGGACGGCGCGGGCTTGCCGTCGCGCTGGTGCTGATCGCGGTGTTCGCGCTCGGCTATCTCGCCGCCGCGCTCTCCTGAGCGGTCAAGCCCGGCTCAGCGGGCGGCGGGAACCGCGCAGGCGACGCCCGTGCCCTTGAGACCGCAATAGCCGTCCGGGTTCTTGGCGAGATATTGCTGGTGCTCCTCCTCGGCGAAGTAGAAGGCGGGCGCGGGCGCGATCTCCGTGGTGACGGCGCCGCGGCCGGCGCCGGCCAGCGCCGCCTGATAGGCCGCGCGCGAGCGCTCGGCCTCCTCCCGCTGCGCCTCGGAGGTGGTGAAGATCGCCGAGCGGTAGGTGGTGCCGACGTCGTTGCCCTGCCGCATGCCTTGCGTCGGGTCGTGGCTCTCCCAGAACAGACGCAGCAGCTCGCCATAGGACACCTCGGCCGGGTCGAAGACCACGAGCACGGTCTCGGCATGGCCGGTGAGCCCGGTGCAGGTCTCGCGATAGGTCGGGTTCGGCGTGATGCCGCCCTGATAGCCGGCGGCCGTCACCCACACGCCCGGCACCTGCCAGAACAGCCGCTCCACGCCCCAGAAGCAGCCCATGCCGAAATAGGCGATCTCGGTTCCCTCCGGATAGGGCCCGTGCAGCGGGCGGCCGGAGACGAAGTGGCGGGTCGCGGTCGGAATGGGCTGCGCGCGCCCGGGCAGCGCCTGCTCCGGCGTCGGCAGCTTCAGCTTGTTGGCGGGTATGTCGTTGAGGAAGAACATGGCTGCATTCCTTTCCGCCCGATGGGCATTGTCCGCGCGGCCGCTAGATGACGTAGCCGTGCCGGGTGCGGCGCTCGCGGCGGCGGCCGGCAAGCGCGACCAGGAGCGCCAGCGCCGCGAACACCGCGAAGCCCGGCAGGCCGAGCAGCGCGAGCGCGACCGGGTCCCACAGCAGGTCCGGCAGGTTCGCCTTCACCAGATCCTCGAACTGCCGCAGGGTGTCCGCCGACAGCGCCTTCCACGACGCGCCGAGAGGGGTCGTGACCAGGCTGCCGGCGGCGATGGAGCGCGTCGCGTCGAGGACCGCCATGATGACCGCCACCGA
>JALHFU010000057.1:0-16812 GCA_022838525.1 Hyphomicrobiales bacterium
CGGCGCGCTGTTCCTGTGGCTGGTCGCGCCCGGCTGGCCGCCGCCGTCGCCGGCCGCGCCGGACATCGCAACGGCGTCGCTCTGCGCGGCGGCCGTCGCCGGCGCAGCCCTTGCCGGGCGGCGGGCGGTCGCCGCGCTGCGCGCCGGGCGTCCGCCCTTGGCGTGGCTCGTCCTCAGCGTCCTCGGCCAGCTCGGCGGCGCGGGGCTGTTCCTGCTGATGGCCGCAGGCGTCGCCGCGCCGACCGCGCACGCCCACCACGCCACCGTCTTCGTGCTCCTGGTCTATGGCGGGATACGCGCGGCGATCGGCGCGCTCCTCGCCTGCTACGGGCTGTGGCGCGGCCATGCCGGCTATCTGTCGCCGGCGCGCAGCCTCGATCTGCGCCTCGGCTCGCTGTGGCACGACTATGCGGCGGTGACGGGCATCGCGGCGCTCGGGGCGACGGTGCTGACGGCGTTCCTCGCCGGAACCGTGGAGGCGGGCGGATGAGCGGGCGCAGGCTGCTGATGCTGGGGGCGGGCTTCACGCTCTGGGCCGCCGCCTTCGTCGCGCTCTACGCCATGCTGTCGGTCGGCTGCCGCTTCGGCTGGGACGAGATCGAGCTTGCCGGCGGCCTCACCCTGCAGCGGGCGCAGCTCGTCGCGATCTTCCTCGCCTTTCTCGGGGCCGGCGCGGCGCTTGCGGCCGGCCTGCGCGCCGGGGCCGGCGCGCCGTTTCTCGCGCGCGCCGCCTATCTCGCGGCGGTCGCGGGGCTGGGGGCGAGCGCGTTCTCCTTCGCGGCGGTGTTCGCGCTGTCGGCCTGCGTGTGACGGCGATGTCGCCCGGCGGCTAGCGCCGCTCCTCCTCCGGGCGCGGCGGCGGACGCCGGCGGCGCAGGGCCTGCGCCTTCACCCAGCCGGGCAGCAGCTCCGCCATCAGGCTCCTCAGTCTCTCCCACATCGCGGGCCTCCTGTCGTGCGGCCCCGCCCTGCGGAGGGAACGAAGACGCGGGCGCCTGCGTTCCCGTTCTTTAAGCGACGGTTCGTTCCGCCATGGCGCCACGCAGCTTCTGGAAAGGCTATCTCCGGCTTTCGCTCGTCACCTGCCGCGTGGCCATGACGCCGGCCATCTCGGCGCGGCAGAAGGTGCGCTTCCACACCATCAACCGCGCCACCGGCAACCGCATCGAAAGCCGCTACGTGGACGAGGCGACCGGCAGGCCGGTGCGCGAGGAGGACCAGCGGCGGGGCTATCCGGTGTCCGACGACCGGCTGATCGTTCTCGAGGACGAGGAGCTGGAGGCGGTGGCGCTCGAAAGCACGCGCACCCTCGACATCGAGATGTTCGTGCCGCGCGACGACATCGCCTGGATCTGGCTCGACAGGCCGCACTACCTGACGCCGGATGACCGGATCGCCGAGGAGGCCTTCTCGGTGATCCGCGACGCGATGGCCGCGACCGGCACGGTCGGCATCTCCCGCCTCGTCCTCTACCGCCGCGAGCGCGCGGTGATGCTGGAGCCGCGCGGCAAGGGCATCGTGGTGTGGACGCTGCGCTACGGCGACGAGGTCCGCGAGGCCGAGGACTATTTCGCCGGCATCGACACGGAGAAGCCCGACGCCGGGGCGCTGAAGCTCATCGGCCGGCTGATCGACGAGCGAACGACGGACTGGGACCCGGCCATGGTCGCGGATCCGGTGCAGAAGCGCCTGAAGGCGATCATCGCCGCGAGGAAGCGCAAGCAGAAGCCCGCGGCCTCGCGCCGGCGCGGCGGCGAGGCGGAACCGCGCGACACGCCGGACAACGTCGTCTCGATCATGGACGCGCTGCGCAGGAGCGTCGAGGCGGAGAAGAAGGCGAAGAAGCCGCGCTGAGCGCTCACCTTCCCTTGCCTGCTCCCTTCTTCGCGGCCTCGAGCGGGCGCGCGGCACGGCGGAAATCGTCCCATGGGTCGGCGGCGAGGTTGTCGAGCCGGGCGATGGCGTTGCCGACCGTGAAATGGCCGGAGCCGACCGAGGGTTCGAGCTCGTCCCAGCCGAGCGGCATGGCGACGGTGGCACCCGCCCGCGCCCGCGTCGAATAGGGGACGATGGCGGTGGCGCCGCGCCCGTTGCGCAGATAGTCGACGAAGATCTTCCCCTTGCGCTCGGCCTTCGCCGCCTTGGCGATGAAGCGCTTCGGGTCGTCGGCGGCCATGGCGGCGGCGAGGTCGCGGGCGAAGCCCTTGACGTCGTCCCAGCCGGTCCTGGGCTGCAGCGGCGCCACCACGTGCAGGCCCTTGCCGCCGGTCGTCTTGACGAAGGCCGCGAGCTTCGCCACCTCCAGCCGCGCGCGCACCTCGCGGGCCGCGTCGAGCATGGCGCTCCACGCCACGCCGTCGCCGGGGTCGAGGTCGATCACCATCTGGTCCGGCCTTTCCAGATCGGCGAGGCGCGCCTGCCAGCCGTGGATTTCGAGCGCCGCGCCCTGCACCAGCCCGATCAGCCCGTCGAGCGAGTCGATGGCGAGCAGCGAGTTGTCGCCCTCCTCGTCCAGCGGGTCGGTGGCGGTGAGGATTTCGCGGCTGATGCCCTGCCACGCATGCTTCTGGAAGAAGCACTTCGCCGCGGTGCCGCCGGGGCAGCGCAGGAGCGCCAGCGGCCGCGACTCGACATAGGGCGCCATGAAGCGCCACACCTGCGCATAGTAGCTCGCCAGCCCCTCCTTGGTGACGCCGGCATCCTTCCAGTAGACGCGGTCGGGATGGGTGAGCGTGACGGCCGGCTTCGCCCGCGCCGGTGTTTTCGCGGTCGGGCCCGCCTCGTCCTCGCGCACAACCTCGGCCGCCGGCTTGTCCTCGCGCAGGCCGCGGAAGGCAGCGTGGCGCAGGATGCCGTCGGAGGTCCAGTCGCGGAACTCGACCTCGGCCACCAGCTCCGGCTCGACGAAATGCACGCCGCGGCGGGCGGTGGCGTCGAGCCGGTCGGCGAAGGGGGAGGAGTCCCGCTCCAGCCGCTTCAGGCGTTCGTAAAGGTCCTCGGCGACCACGCGGCTGAAACCGGTGCCGACCCTGCCGGCGTGGCGGAAATTGCCGTTCTCGTGGACGCCGAGCACCAGCGAGCCGATCGCCCTGGCCGAGGTCGAGGACGGCACGTAGCCGCCGATCACCAGCTCCTGCCGGTTGCCGCATTTCGACTTGATCCAGTCCCGGCCGCGGCCGGAGCGGTACTTTCCGTTGGCGCGCTTGGAGACCACGCCTTCGAGGCTCAGCCGGCAGGCGTGGCGCAACACCATCTCGCCGTTCTCCTCGAAATGCTCGCTGTAGCGCAGCTCCGGCGGCGCACCGTCGAGAAGACGCGCCAGCGCGGCCTTGCGCTCGGTGAGCGGCGCCTCGCGCAGGTCCTGCCCGTCGAGATAAAGGAGGTCGAAGGCGTAGAAGGCGAAGCGGTCGCTGCGCCCGGCGCTGAGATCGGCCTGAAGCGCGGAGAAATCCGACGCGCCGCCCGAGGCCTCCACCACCAGCTCGCCGTCGATGATCGCCTGCTTGGCGGGCAGGGCGGCGAGCGCCTTCGGCACCGCCTTGCCGAACTTTCCCGTCCAGTCGAGGCCGCCGCGCGTCAGAAGGCTCGCCTTGCCGCCGTCGAGGCGGGCCTGAAGCCGGTAGCCGTCGAACTTGATCTCGTGCACCCAGCCGGGGCCGTCGGGAGCCTGCGGCTTCAGCGTCGCAAGCTGCGGCGGCACGAAATCCGGCATCGCCGCCTTCTTCGCGCCTTTGATCCTCACGCTCTCGGCGGGCGCGTCGGCCTTCGCCTTGACGATCCGGCCCGTCTTCGAGGACCAGCCGGGGTCCTCGCCCGCGACGTCGGCGACCTCCCGGCCGGTCTTCACCGATTCCGGGCGTTCCTCGAGAATGTCGGGGTCGTCGGTGGTGCGCGCATGGGCGTCGTCGCCCTTGATGAGCAGCCAGTTGTCGCGCCGGTCGCGCGGCTTGCGCGCCATGCGGATGAGATGCCAGCGGCCGGCGAGCTTCTCGCCGGCGAGCTCGAATTCCAGATGCCCCTTGGCGAGGCCCTTCTCCGCGTCGCCGACGGGCTTCCACGTGCCGCGGTCCCAGACGATCACCGTGCCGCCGCCATACTCGCCCTTGGGAATGGTGCCCTCGAAGTCGCCATAGTCGAGCGGGTGGTCCTCGACGTGGACGGCAAGCCGCTTCTCGGCCGGTACCAGGCTCGGGCCGCGGGTGACGGCCCAGCTCTTGAGCGCGCCGTCCATCTCCAGCCGGAAGTCGTAGTGCAGCCGGCGGGCATCGTGCTTCTGCACGACGAAGCTGTTGCCCGCAGCGCGCCTGCGCCGGCCGCCCTTCGGCTCTCCGCTCGGTTCCGGCGTGCGGCTGAAGTCGCGCTTCTTCCTGTAGGTGTCGAGCGCCATGCCTCAGCCCGCCTTGCGCCGGGGCGCGGGTTTGGCGGGCTTGCGGCCCCTGGCCTTGCCGGCCGCCGCGGCGCTCTCGCGCAGCGCCTCCATCAGGTCGATCACCTTGCCCTCGGCCTTCCTCTTCGGCTTTCTGATCTCGCGGCCCTCGATCTTGGCCTTGACCAGCTCGGCCAGCGCAGCGTCGTAGCGGTCGTCGAACGCCGCCGGATCGAATTCGCCGGCCTTGGTGGCGATGATGTGTTTCGCCAGATCGAGCATCTCGCGCTTGATCTTCATGTCAGGGATGTCGGCGAACGCCTTCCCGGCCGGCTGCACCTCGTAGTCGAAGTTCAACGTGTTCGCCATGAACCCGCAGCCGCGCGGCCGCAGCATCACCGTGCGCACGCGGCGGAAGAGCACGGCGCGCGCCAGCGCCGCGACCTTCTGCCGGCGCATGCCCTCGCGCATGACGGCGAAGGCCTCCTGCGCGCCCTCGTCGGCCGGAGTGACGAAATAGGGCTTGTCGAAATAGACCGTGTCGACCTCGTCGCAGCCGATGAAATGCTCGACGGCAAGCTGCTTGTCGCCCTCGGGGACGGCGGCCGCGATCTCCTCCGGCTCGAGCACGACATAGCTGCCCTTCGCCGTCTCGTAGCCCTTGACCTGGTCCTCGCGCTCGACCGGCCTGCCGGTCGCCTCGTCGACATATTCCCGGCGCACGCGGTTGCCGGTCTTGCGGTTGACGATGTGGAAGGAGATGCGTTCGGAGGTCGTGGCCGCCGCATAGAGCGCGATGCCGCAGGAAAGCTCGCCGATGCTCAGATGGCCCTTCCAGACTGCTCTCGCCATGGCGGCGGCCTCCTTTCGCCCGGAAAACACCGGCGCTCGGAAAACACCGGCCGCGCGCCAAGGTTCCACCCTAGCCTTCCGATAGCTGTGCGGCGGCAGGCGCGGCCCGCCCGCCGCCGCGATGCCGCCAGGCCTACCAGCGGCCGTCGGCGCTCTGCGAATGCGCGCCGCCGGGGCTCGATATCGCCGACAGCGCCGCGCCGACCGAATCCTCCGGCGCGCTGCGCGCGAGGTCGCCGAGCGACAGGATGCCGACGAGGCGCTTGTCGCGGCTCACGACCGGGATGCGCCTGATCTTCTGGTCGGCGAGGTTGCGGCAGACCTCGTCGGCGTCCTCGTCCTCGAAGCAGTATTTGACCTCCGCCGACATAACGTCGCGCACCTTCGCCTCCGGCCCCTTGCCGCGGGCCACGGCGCGGATCGCGATGTCGCGGTCGGTGAGCATGCCGACGAGCCTGTCGTGGTCGCCGACGGGCATGGCGCCCGCATCGATGTCGGCCATGACGGAAGCCGCCTCCTGTATGGTCTGGTCGGGCCGCGCGATGCGGACGTCGCGGGTCATCGCTTCGCTCACTCTCATGGTTTGCTCTCCCTTTCTCGTTGCGGGGTGGTCTGCCTCGGGCAGACGTTTCCCAACCCCCCGCGCCACGATGTGTTCCTGAGAGTCTCCGGGGCTGCGTCAGCCGATGGGGTCATGGCTCGCCTCCCTCGCTTCCGCCACGGGAGGATTGCGCTTCCCGCCGGTTTCGGCGGGCGGCTTGAGCGCGGCGAGGAAGGCGTCGAGCCACGCCGTCGCGTCGTGCCGGGTCACGTGGTCGAGAAGCGCTTCGTGCCGGCGCCGCCGCTCCTTCAACGGCATGGTCAGCGCCCGGTGGAGCCGGCGCGCCATGTCGTCGATGTCGTAGGGGTTGACGATCAGCGCCTGGCGCATCTCCTCCGCCGCGCCGGCGAACTTCGACAGCACCAGCACGCCGGGGTCCTCCGGGTCCTGGGCGGCGACATATTCCTTGGCGACGAGGTTCATGCCGTCGCGCAGCGGCGTGACGAAGCCGACCTGGCTGCCGCGGAACAGCGGCGCGAGCTTGCGCCGCGACACCGAGCGGTGGATGTAGCGGATCGGCGTCCAGTTGAAGTCGGCGAAGCGGCCGTTGATCGAGCCCGCCAGCGTCTCCAGCTCCACCCGGATGTCGGCATAGGCGTCGACCTCCTCGCGGGTCGGCGGCGCGATCTGCAGGAAAGTGACGGACTTCTCCAGCTCCGGATGCTGCGCCAGAAGCTGGCCGAACGCCTTCAGGCGCTCCGGCAGCCCCTTGGAATAGTCGAGCCGGTCGACGCCGATGATCTGGCGGCGGCCGAGCACCCGCCGGCGCATCAGGTCGATCTGCACCTCGTCGTCCGCCTCGCGCGCCATCTTGGCGACGCTCGCCGCGTCGATGCCGATGGGGAACCGGTCGATCAGCACCGAGCGCTCGCCGAGGCGGAAGCGGTTCGGCGCCACCTGCACCGCCGAGACGTGCTCGCCGAGATAGTGCTTGAGGTTGCCGGCATCGGCGTGGGTCTGGAAGCCGACCACGTCGTAGTCGAGCAGCGCATCGACCAGCTCCGCATGGTTGGGCGCGGCGTTGAGGAGGTCGGGCGGCGGGAACGGGATGTGCAGGAAGAAGCCGATCCTCTGGCGGCAGCCCAGCCGGCGCAGATGGCTGGCGAGCGGGATCAGGTGGTAGTCGTGCACCCAGACGAGATCGTCGGGCTCGAGGAAGGGCAGGAGCTGGCGGGCGAAGGTCTCGTTCACCCGGCTGTAGCTGGCGAAGAAGGACGGCCTGTAGTCGACCAGATCGAGCCTGTAATGGAAGAGCGGCCACAAGACGCTGTTGGCGTAGCCGAAATAGTAGTCGGACACGTCCTCCGGCGACAGGGGTGCCGCCACCCGCTCGACCTTGCCGATGGTCTCGACCTGGAGGTCGCCGCCGGTCTCGCCCTCCCGCTCGCCGTTCCAGCCGAACCAGACGCCGCCCCGTTTCTTGACGGCGTCGGCCAGCCCGACGGCGAGGCCGCCCGTCTGCGTCGCCGCGCGCAGGTCGGCGACCCGGTTGGAGACGATGACCAGCCGGCTCATGCCACGGCCCCTCGCCGGGACGAGCCGCCCTGCGGGCAAGGTTCGGGCTCGGCCGGGTCGTCCCCGGAAGGGTTCTCGCCTGCGGGGGAGGGAGGTGCTTTTGTCGGGGGCGGCTTCATCGGACCGAAGGCTTCTTGATCTTCTTTCCTTCTCCTCAACGGAGGACAACACGCCAGCGGCGCATTGGTTCCCCCGGTGACGGGTTTCGCTTGCGGTCCATGCCGCTCAGCCCGCTGCCAGCCTCGCCAGGCAGGCGGCGAATGCGGCGGTGTCGGCGACACGGTAGCGGGCATGGGTCTCGCCCGGCCCCACCTTCAGCGACACGCCGCCCATGCCGTTGACGAGGGCGAAGCCGGCTTCGTCGGTGACGTCGTCGCCGGCGAAGAACGGCAGGCGGCCGGAAAACGGCGCTTCCGCCATGAAATCGGCGATGGCATCGCCCTTGGTCCGGGCGGCGAGCTTCATCTCGATGACCTTCTTGCCCTCGACGAGCCGGATGCGGCCGTCGCCGCGCGCAAGGTCGATGGCGAAGGCGAGGCTGTCGGCCTCCAGTTCCGGCCGCTTGCGGTAGTGCAGCGCCACCGACCCCGGCTTCACCTCGGCGAGGAGGCCCGGCCGGCCTTCGACGAAGGCGCTGACCGCCGCGGCAAGCCGCTGCTGGGCGTCGGCATCGACCGGCGTCTGCAGGAGGGTGCCCGCGGCGTCGCGCCGCTCCAGCCCGTGCACGCCTGCCGCCGGCAGGCGCAGCGGATGCAGCATGCGGTCGAGCTGGGCGATGCTGCGTCCCGAGACGACCGCGACCGCGCCCCCGGCGACCTCTTCCAGCCGGCGCAGGACGGCAAGCGTTTCCGCGCCGACCGCGGCGCGGTCGGGGTCGGCGACGATCTGTGCGAGCGTACCGTCGAAATCGAGGAAGAACGCGGTCCGGGAGGGCGGAAGATGGTCGGCGGGAAAATCGGGGGCTGGCAAGGGCATGCTCCGGCTGTCTCCCCGTCAATGCCGTCGCCGTCCTTGTGTTCCCGCATCACCGCGCGAAAGGCGGGAACAATGCCCCGCCTCCGGCGGTTGTGCGGGCCCGATCCACACTGCGGAGCCCGATCCAATGGACGACAACAACCGAGACGACACGGCCGCCGATGCTGTGGCGAGGCAGCACCGCATCCAGTCGCAGGTCAACCGCGCCGACGCCGAGCGCGGCGAGGAGAAGGAGCCCGGCGCGATGCAGGCCGGCGCGCGGCTCTATCCCGTGCCGCCGTTCCCGGCCCAGCATCAGGCCAAGCCCGGCGACGAGACCGCGCTGGAGCCGGCGCCGATGTACGATGCGCCGTTCTGGCGCGGCTCCGGCAAGCTCGAAGGCAAGGTGGCCCTGGTCACGGGCGGCGATTCCGGCATCGGCCGCGCCGTGGCCGTGCTCTTCGCCCGCGAGGGGGCGGATGTCGCCGTCGCCTATCTGAGCGAGCATGAGGACGCGGAGGAGACGCGGCTCGCCGTGGCCGACGAGGGCAGGCGCTGCCTGCTCCTGCCCGGCGACGTGACGAGCGAGGACTATTGCCGCGAGGCGGTGGCGGCGGTGATCGGGGAATTCGGCGCGCTCGACATCCTCGTCAACAACGCCGCCTTCCAGTACCACGCCGCCGGGCTCGACGAGCTGACGACCGAGCATTTCGACACCACGCTCAAGACCAACCTCTACGGCTATTTCTTCATGGCGCGCGAGGCGGTGAAGCACATGAGGCACGGCGCGGCGATCATCAACACCGGCTCGATCACCGGCATCGACGGCAGCAAGGAGCTGCTCGACTATTCGATGACCAAGGGCGGCATCCACGCCTTCACCCGCGCGCTCGCCGGCAACCTCGTGGCGAAGGGCATCCGGGTCAACGCCGTCGCGCCCGGCCCGGTATGGACGCCGCTCAACCCCTCCGAACGGCCGCCGGAGCAGGTGGCGCAGTTTGGCGCCAAGACGCCGATGAAGCGTCCGGCCCAGCCGGAGGAGATCGCGCCGGCCTACGTGTTCTTCGCCTCGCCGCAGTGCTCCAGCTACATCACCGGCGAGATCCTGCCGATCATCGGCGGCTATTGAGGACGTGCGCCTTCCCGTTCCGCAAGTTCGGCCTTACCGGGAAGAAAACCGGCGCCGGCGGCGGAACGGGCGGAACATTTTTCGCCGAGGCGCGGTTAGGGCGCCGTCACCTGTCAGTCTAACCCTCAGGAGGAAATGACCGATGATTCACAAGCTTCTCATCGCCACCACGCTTTCGCTCGGACTCGGCACCGCGGTCGCCGTGGCGCAGAACGACATGCTCGACCCCGACGCGGCGCCGGGCACGGGCGCGGAGACCGGCCTGCCGATGGGCTGGGACGGCGCGATCGGCGATGCCTTCTTCGCCGACCCGACGACCGGCACGCTGCGCACGGAAGACGAAGTCCGCGCCAACTGGCAGGGCCTGACCGACGAGCAGCAGGCGCAGGTGCGCGCGCATTGCGCCACCGTGGACACGGCCGGCACCACGCAGACCGACGACCAGATGACGACCGGCAGCGTCACGCCGGACGACACCATGCACACCGCCTCGATTGAGCGCGTCTGCGACTGGGTCGACACGATGTGATGTTCGCGACCATGGAGAAGGCCGTTCGAGGCGGGGTTTGTTCCCCGCCTCGATTTTTTTGGCCGCGCGCAGGCGGCCGGGGCAAGGTCATTCGTAGGGAAGCAGCGCCAGGCCGGTGCCGACCGCGCCGACCGCGAAGGTGGCCGCGAAGCCCCACAGCAGCATCGCCGCGGCGAGCGGCTCGGTGAAGAGCAGGTCGAGGCCCATATGCAGCATCACATATGCGAATCCGGTTCCGAGGCCGAGCAGGAAGCCGCCGGCGAGGTTGATGAGAAGGAAGCGCATGAGCGATGTCATGCGTGCCGAACCGCCGCGCAGGCCGAATGTTCCCCGTACAGGCCGGTTCAGGCGATCTCGCGCAGCGCATCCGCCGCGCGGGCGATCTCGGCCTCGCTGTTGCGGATGCTGGGCGTCAGCCTGACATGCGGCACCGCATAGGGCGCGACGGAGCCGATGATGCGGCGGGCGCGCATCCCGGCGACGACGTCCGCGGGCGAGCGGCCCCCGACGTCGAAGGAGACGATGCCGGCCGAAAGCCGCTCGTCGCGGGGCGTGCGCACGCTCACGCCCGGAACCTCGGCGAGGGCGCGCTTCAGCGCCGTCGCCAGCGCATGGGTGCGGGCGGCGACGCGGCCCCTGCCGATCCGCTCGTGCAGTTCGAAGGCGGCCGGCAGCGCCCACAGGTGCTCGAACGGCTTGAAGCCGCCGGGGCTCATGCGGCCGCCATGGTTGCCGCCGCCGCCGTCGTCCCGCCCCTCGATCCAGGCGGCGAAGGCGCCGTCGTCGGTGAAGCTCGGTATGGTCGGGGCGACCGCGTCGAGGCCCTTGCTGCCGATCGCGACGATGCCGGTGCCGCGCGGCCCGAACAGCCATTTGTGGCAGCCCGCCATCAGGAAGTCGCAGCCGAGTTCGGCGAAGCCCGCATCCTCGACGCCGAAGCCGTGGACGCCGTCGAGGCCGAAGAGCACCTGATCCGCCTCGTCGCGGCCGGCGTTGACGTCGCGCAGCGCCGCGGCAATCGCCGCCGCCGGCAGCTTGAGCCCGGTGCTCGAATGCACCCAGGTCAGGGCGAGGAGGCGCGTGCGCGGTCCGACCGCCCGCACGATCCGGCCGACGATCTCGTCCTCCGATACCGCCTCGATGTCGTCGTAGAGGTCGATGCGGCGCAGGCTCGCGCCGGTTCTGCGCGCCGCCAGCCGCAGCGATTCATGGGTGACGTAGTAGTCGTGGCTGCTGGTCAGCACCTCGTCGCCCTCGCGCAGGCGCAGCCCGCCATAGACGATGCCGACGCCCATGGTCGTGCTGTCGGTGAGCGCGACATGCGAGGGGTGCACGCCGAGATAGCGGCCGGCCGCCTCGCGTGCCGCGCGGCCGAGCCGGGCGTTGTTGGCTTCGAGATATTCGACCGGGTCGGCGTCGAGCGCGCGCCGGTGCTCCTCGATCGCCGCGCGGACGGGCGCGGGATGGGAGGCGATCAGCATGGCGCTCATATGCACCTTGTCCCCCGAGAGGGCGAAAAGCCCGCGAACGGCCTCCCAGTCCTCCGCCGCGGCCGCGTCCTGCGCGGCGGCGGGCGGAACGCCGCCGGCCGCCGCCAGCGCCGCCGCGCCCGACAGGCCGAGGACGTCGCGTCTCGATATCGGCATCCGCTTTCTCCCGCTTGTCCGCGAGCAAGGACAAGCGGCGGGAGGAAAGGAAGTTCCCGCCGCCCCGTTGACGCTATCGTGCGCGGCGCGTGATCGCGGGCCTGGAACCCTGGCGGCCCGACATGGTTCGGAAGGGAAAAAGGATGGATCGGCATGGCTGAGGAACGCGAAAGATGGTCGGCCGAGGTCACGCGGCACAGCGATGCGCTCGACCTCGAGGAAGGCATCTTCGGCTCCGGCGATCCCGGCCGGATCGCCGCCTCGCTCAAGCGCTCGGCCGAGCGGAGCAGGCGCCGCAAGGCGGACCCGTTCCGTTCCGCCATGTCGATGCTGACCTTCTACATCAACCGCGCCGGCAGCAACCTGCCCGCGAGGCGCAGGAAGGTGCTGGAGGAGGCCAAGAACGAGCTGCGCAAGCAGTTCGGCCGCAAGCCGCACTGACCCGCCGGCTCCGACGGAGACCGAACCCATGACCCACCGACGAGGCGACCTGAACGACATGGCGCGGCGGCAGACGGACGACTATCTGCGCCGTTCCTCGATCACCTATCTCGAATGCTGCATCAGCCTGATGCTGACCCACATGTCCCGCGAGCAGGCCGCCGAGATCCTGGAAAGGCAGGCGCGCCTCGTCCGCGAGCTCGGATGACGGCGGGCCCGGGGGGAGGGCCGGCAGCCGGCCCGTGACCTTCGGAAATGATCCTCAGAAACTGTTGGGCGGGACGAAGAGGCAGATGGTGCGCGTGTCGTCGCGGCTATACGCCGAGCACCAGTGATAGACCCCGTCCGGCGAGGGCCGGATTCGCGAATCGAAATAGGTGAGATGCTCGCCGTTGAGCTTGATGACGTAGCCCTGCTTCTGCTCGGTGACGAACTCGCCCGGCAGCTCGCGGCAGTCCCGGTTCGAGCAGCAGTCGGGAGGATACATCCAGCCGGATTTTGCTTCGTGAGCGACTGCGGAGAAAGAAAATCCTGCGACCAGTGCGCATGTCGTTGCGCCGGCGAGCAAGGTGAAGCGCGTAGGGGACGGTTTCGGCATTGCGGCTCTCCTTCGCCCCGCCGCCCGAACAGTCAAAAGTGCGGTTTGTTCCTTCGGCGCCCTCCCGCTCATCATGAAGCGGAGCCCGGCGATGCCATACCGGCATTGCCGGGCCGCGGCTCGGGTCAGCCGATGGGCTCGAATATCTCCGGATTCTCCTCGCCTTCGACGTCGAGCCACCCCGCCAGCCCGCGCTCGACGCGGGAGAGCGAGTGGTCGACGAGGACGTAGCGCCCCGGCACCTCGAGCTTCATGTCGACGATGACCGCCCCGCCGGCCGGAACCGTCACCGTCTGGACGTCGGTCTGCGGCGGCGAGGTCACGGAGCCGTTGAGATAGACGCGGTCGAAGATCTCGCCGATGACGTGGAACGACGACACGAAATTGGGGCCGCCGACGCCGAAGAAGATGCGCACCGTCTCGCCGACGGACGCCTTGAGCGGGTAGTGATCCGTCAGGGCGCCGACATGGCCGTTGAGGACGAAATATTCCGGCCGCTCGTTGAGGAGCTTGTCGTAGCTTTCGGTGAGGGTGCCGTCGGAGCCGAACGGCTCCTCGGTGTAGATTTCCCCCTGCATGACGTAGAACTCGCGGTCGACGGGCGGCAGCCCGCCCTCGGGCTCGACGAGGATCAGGCCGTACATGCCGTTGGCGATGTGCATCGCCACGGGCGGCACGGCGCAGTGATAGACTTAGATGCCGGGGTTGAGCGCCTTGAAGCGGAAGGCCTTCTCCTCGCCGGGCGCGGCGGTGGTCGCCTCCGCCCCGCCGCCGGGGCCGGTGACGGCGTGGAAGTCGACATTGTGCGGCATCCAGCTGTCGTCGTGGTTGCGCAGATGCACCTCGACCGTATCGCCGACGCGCACGCGCACGAACGGGCCGGGAACGGTGCCGTTGAACGTCCAGTAGCGGAAGGTCGCGCGGTCGTCGAGCTTCGCCTCCAGTTCCACCGTCTCCAGATCGACGCGGACGGTCTCCGGCCCGCGCTCGCCGATGGGCGGCGGCACGACCGAGGGATCGTGCGCGATGTCGTTCGCTACCGGCGTGGGCACCGAATAGGCGCGCTGGCTCAAATGGCCGACCGGCGCGCTGCGCGAGGCGTGCCCGGCGACGTGCATGGCCCCGTGATCCTGCGCCGCCGCCCCGCCGCTCAGGGCCAGCGAGCCGAGCGTCAGCCCGGCGGAGCCGGCCAGCAGCGACCGCCGGGAGATCGGCAGGCCATCCTCCTCCCGCCACGGTGCCTTCGCATGCCCGTTGCGGTCCGCCGCCGGGGTCTGCGGGAAAGTCGGTTCGTTCTCGCTCATCGTTTCCATCCTCGCTTGTGCTTGTGCTGTCGCGACGCCGGGAAGAAGGGGAAGCGGCCTTCCGCATGCATCGGCATTCTCGTGACGGGCATGCGGTCTTCCCGGCGGGCGTCCTTCCGCTGCATGCCGACCGCTTCCATCAGTCCGCCTCTTCCGGCAGCGCATAGGCGAGGAAGTAGTCGCCTATCGGCGTCTCCATGAAATTGTGGCCGGCGGCGTTGATGACGAGGTACTGGCGGCCGTTGGCCTCGTACATGGCCGGGCTCGCCTGGCCGCCGGCCGGCAGCGTCGTCGTCCACAGCACCTCGCCGGTCTCGATGTCCATGGCGCGCAGCAGGTTGTCGGTCGCGGCCGCGATGAAGATCAGCCCGCTCGCCGTCACCACCGCGCCGGCATTGTTGGGCGTGCCGATGTCGAAGGGCAGGAAGGACGGCAGGCCGAACGGCCCGTTGCGGCGCGCCGTGCCGAAGGGCTTGTCCCACAGCACCTCGCGCGTGGCGAGGTCCACGGCCATGATGCCGCCATAGGGCGGCTGGGTGCACAGGAGATCGGTGAAGCGCACGCGCCAGCCGGCATTGACCTGGATGCCGTAGGGCGTGTCCGCCTGCGGCGAGATGTTGTCCGGGCTGTTATCGTGCCAGCCGGGCTGGTCGATGGGCACGATGCCGTGCTCCTCGACCTCCTCGCGCGGTACCAGCCGGTTGCGGTTGGCGGTGATGTTGTAGTTGGCGACCATGATGCCGCGTTCGACGTCGACGGCGACGCCGCCCCAGTCGGAGCCGCCGTTGTAGCCGGGGAACTGGATCCACCAGTCGGTCGAGGGCGGAGTATACATGCCCTCGTAGACGCTCTGCCGGTACTGGATGCGGCACCAGAGCTGGTCGAGCGGCGTCATGCCCCACATGTGCCGTTCCTCGAGATCGGGCCTGAGCGCGTTGGGGAAGTCGACGACGAAGGGCTGGGTCGGCGACAGCCGCTCCGGCTCGACGCCGCCCTGCGGCACGGGCCGCTCCTCCACCTCGACCAGCAGCTCGCCGGTGCGGCGGTCGAAGACCCAGAACATCGCCTGCTTGGTCGGCAGGATCAGCGCCGGCACCGGGCCGTCGGGCGTGGGGAAGTCGATCAGCGTGCCCTGCGAGCCGAGGTCGTAGTCCCAGATGTCGTAATGGACGGTCTGGTAATGCCACACCGGCTGGCCCGTGGTGACGTCGAGCGCGACGAGCGCCGTCGAATAGGTGTTCTCCGCCTCGCTGCGGTCGCCGCCCCAGTAGTCCACCGACGAGTTGCCGAGCGGCAGATAGACGTGGCCGAGCTCGTTGTCGCCCGAGGCGATGGTCCAGACATTGGGCGTGCCGCGGGTGTAGGTCTCGCCCTCGGGCGGCAGGCCCGTCTCGCCGGGGCGGCCCATGTCCCAGGCCCACGCCATCTCGCCGGTTTCGGCGTCGTAGCCGCGCACCACGCCCGAGGGCGCCTCGCGGCGCTGGCCGTCGCGCACCTGCGAATGGACGACGGCGACGTTGCGCACGATGGTCGGCGGCGAGGTGGGGGCGTACCAGCCCGGCACGGTGTGGCCGAGGCCTTCCTCCAGATCGACGATGCCGCCATTGCCGAATTCGGGGCAGAGCTGCCCCGTCCGGACATCGACGGCGATCAGGCGCGCATCGAGCGTGTTCATGATGACGCGCCGCTGGCACAGCTCCGCCGCGTCCATGGCGGGCGCCTCGTAATAGGCGAGCCCGCGGCAGGTGGCGTTGTAGGGGATGGCGTCGGTGGAGACCTGCGGGTCGTAGCGCCAGATTTCCAGGCCGGTGACGGCGTCGAGGGCGATGATCTTGTTCATGGACGAGCAGATCAGCAGCCGGTCGTCGATCTTGAGCGGCGTATTCTGGTTGGAGAAGCGCTCATCCGCCTCCGGCATGTCGCCGGTGCGGAATTCCCACACCTGCTCCAGCCGGGAGACGTTGTCGCGCGTGATCTGGCCGAGCGGCGAGTAGCGCGTCGCGTGATGCGTGCCGCCATAGGCGGGCCAGTCGGCGCCCGCCTCGGGCATGGCGTAGACGGCAGGCTCCACGGCCGCCTCAGGCGGGGCGTCGGGCGTCTCGTCCTCCGTGGCCGGGGGCGGCTGGTCCGGCTGCTGCTGCGCGATGGCGACCGGCCCTTCGGAGAGGAGCAGGGCCGTCAGCGCCGCACCTGCGGCCAGCAGCCCGGCAAGGCCGGCCGCCACGCGCTCGCGCCTGCGCCGGACGCCGTCTTTCAGCGCCGGAATGGCGAGCAGCACCATAACCAGCACCAGCGTCGGCGCGACGAGGCGCGGCACCTGGGCCCAGCCGTCGAGCCCGGCCTCCCACAGCGCCCAGATCAGCGTGCCGGCGAAGACGAGAAGATAGACCCACACCGCAAGCATGGAGCGACGGAAGAGAAACCATGCGGTGACGAGAAGGCCGAGCCCGGCGAAGGCATAATACCAGGAGCCGCCGAGGCCGATGAGCCAGATGCCGCCGAGGAAGATCGGGGCGCCGAAAAGCAGCAGCACGCCTGCGAGCGCCCGCGTCAGCCATACGCCCGCTCCCCTGCGTTCTCCTCGATATGCGGACGTCGCCATGGCCGATCTCCCTCGCTGTTCTCCTGATCGGCAAACTGCCGGGGCGGACAGGTGTTCCCTCCAAGGGCGGATTTTCGCCGCGAAATCGCCCGAAATGGCGGCCCGGCAACGGCCGCCGCCAAGGGATGTGGGACGTGTTGCGGCGCGTCTGCGGCGGCGGGCGGGAAATTTCCCCGCCGCCCGGAACTTCCCTCTTGGGCCTGCATTAAAATCGCATGGGGGCTTGCCCAGCCGTAACGAGGAGGCCAGCCCGGTGCCGGGACTGAAACAGCATG
>JALHFU010000058.1:0-22208 GCA_022838525.1 Hyphomicrobiales bacterium
AAGACCGCTCAGTGATCCATCGCCTTGACGATTTCCTCGGTCATCTTCTTGGCGTCGCCGAGCAGCATCATGGTGCCGTCCTTGTAGAACAGCGTGTTGTCGATGCCGGCATAGCCGGAGCCGAGCGAGCGCTTGACGAAGAGGCAGGTGCGCGCCTTGTCGACGTCGAGGATCGGCATGCCGTAGATCGGCGAGGTCTTGTCGTCGCGCGCCGACGGGTTGGTGACGTCGTTGGCGCCGATGACATAGGCGACGTCGGCCTGCGCGAACTCGGAGTTGATGTCCTCGAGCTCGAACACCTCGTCATAGGGCACGTTGGCCTCGGCGAGCAGCACGTTCATGTGGCCGGGCATGCGGCCCGCGACCGGGTGGATGGCATACTTGACCTCCACCCCGTTGGCCTTGAGCTTGTCGGCCATCTCGCGCAGCGCGTGCTGGGCCTGCGCCACCGCCATGCCGTAGCCCGGCACGATGATGACCTTGGAGGCGTTCTTCATCAGGAAGGCCGCGTCGTCGGCCGAGCCCTGCTTGACCGTGCGCTCGATGCCGTCGTCGGAGGCTGCCGCCGTCTCGCCGCCGAAGCCGCCGAGGATGACGGAGATGAACGAGCGGTTCATGCCCTTGCACATGATGTAGGAAAGGATCGCGCCCGAGGAGCCGACCAGCGCGCCGGTGATGATCAGCGCGAGGTTGCCGAGCGTGAAGCCGATGCCGGCCGCGGCCCACCCCGAATAGGAGTTGAGCATCGACACCACCACCGGCATGTCGGCGCCGCCGATCGGGATGATGATGAGCACGCCGAGCAGCAGCGACAGCGCCACGATCAGCCAGAAGATGGTGGTCGACTGCGTCGTCACCAGCATGACGACGAGCACGACGAGCGCAATCGCGATCGCCGCGTTCACCACGTGGCGGAACGGCAGCAGGATCGGCTTGCCCGACATGCGGCCGTCGAGCTTGAGGAACGCGATGATCGAGCCGGTGAAGGTGATGGCGCCGATGGCGACGCCGAGGCTCATCTCGATGATCGCCTGGGTGTGGATGTGGCCGACCGTGCCGACGCCGAAGCTCTCCGGCGCGTAGACGGCGGCGGCCGCCACCAGCACGGCGGCGAGGCCGACCAGCGAGTGGAAGGCCGCGACGAGCTGCGGCATCGAGGTCATGGCGATGCGCCGCGCGATCACCGCGCCGACGCCGCCGCCGATGGCGATGCCGGCCACGATCAGCACGAAGCCGCCGAAGGAGGGCGCGGCCAGAATGAGCGTCGTGGCGACGGCGATGGTCATGCCGATCATGCCGTAGAGGTTGCCCTGGCGGCTCGTCGTCGGATGCGACAGGCCGCGCAGCGCCATGATGAACAGCACGCCGGAAACGAGATAAAGGAAGGAAGCGAGGTTCTCGCTCATCGGTTTCGCCTCACTTCTCTTTCTTCTTGTACATCGCCAGCATGCGCTGGGTGACGAGGAACCCGCCGAAGATGTTGACGGAGGCGAGCACCAGCGCGACGAAGCCGAAGCCCGTCGCCAGCCCCGAGGCCGAGATGCCGACGGCGAGCAGAGCGCCGACGACGATGACCGAGGAGATGGCGTTGGTGACCGACATCAGCGGCGTATGCAGCGCCGGCGTCACCGACCACACGACGTAGTAGCCGACGAAGATCGCCAGCACGAAGATCGCGAAGCGGAAGACGAAGGGGTCGATGCCGGTCGCGGCACCCGCGCCGGCGGCGACCGCCTCCGCGGCCTGCTCGGCCCGCTCGTCCTGAAAAGCCATCCGCACGGCGGCCGCAGCCTGCTCGAGCTGGTTGATCGCCTGCTCCAGAGCGCCATTCTGTTCCATCATGCGCCTCCCTTGGGTGGCCTTGTTGGCCTTGGCCGCGCGCGGTTTCTTCGCCGGGGCCGCCGCCGGTTTGGCCGCCGCCTTCGCCGCCGGCTTCTTCGGCGCGGCAGGAGCGGCAGCCTTCGGCGCAGCGGCAGGGGCGGCAGCTTTAGGTGCGGCCACGGCAGCCGCAGGCGCCGCATCGGCCTTCACGGTGGCGAAGTTCGGGTGGACGATCCGGCCTTCGTGGGTCAGCAGCGTCGCCTTGACCAGCTCGTCCTCGACATTGACCTTGAGGGTCCTGGTCTCCTTGTCGACCAGCGTCTCGACGAAGGCATAGAGGTTCTTGGCGTAGAGCAGCGACGAGGACGAGGCGACGCGGCCGGGCACGTTGAGGTGCCCGACGATGCGGACGTCGTTGGCCGTGGTCACGATCTTGCCGGCCACCGCGCCCTCGACATTGCCGCCGCGCTCGACCGCGAGGTCGACGATCACCGAGCCCGGCTTCATCGAGGCGACCATCGCCGCCGACACCAGCTTCGGCGCCGGCCGGCCGGGGATCAGCGCCGTGGTGATGACGATGTCCTGCTTGGCGATGTGGTCGGCCACCAGCGCCGCCTGCTTGGCCTGGTATTCCTTCGACATCTCCTTGGCGTAGCCGCCAGCGGTCTCGGCCGCCTTGAACTCCTCGTCCTCGACGGCGACGAACTTGGCGCCGAGCGAGGCGACCTGCTCCTTGGCGGCCGGGCGCACGTCGGTTGCGGTGACGACCGCGCCCAGGCGCCGCGCCGTGGCGATGGCCTGAAGGCCGGCGACGCCCGCGCCCATCACGAACACCTTGGCCGCCGGCACCGTGCCCGCGGCGGTCATCATCATCGGCAGCGCGCGGTCGTATTCGGCGGCCGCGTCGATCACCGCCCGGTAGCCGGCGAGGTTCGCCTGCGAGGACAGCACGTCCATGACCTGCGCGCGGGTGATGCGCGGCATGAACTCCATCGCGAAGGCCGAGACGCCGGCCTTGGCCAGCGCCGCCACCGCATCCTCGTTGCCGTGGGGATCGACGGTGGCGATGACCAGCGCGCCCTTCCGGTAGCCGGCGAGCTCGGCCGCGTTCGGCCGCCGCACCTTGAGCACCAGATCGGCCTTGCCCGCATCCGCCGCCTTGCCGATCGTCGCGCCCGCGGCGGCGAAATCGGCATCGGGGATGCGCGAGGCCGCGCCCGCGTCCTTCTCCACCACGACCGCGAAGCCGAGGCCGGCCAGCCGCTTCACCGTCTCGGGCGATGCGGCCACCCGCGTCTCGTTCGCGTCAATCTCTTTCGGAATGAAAACCGTCTGTGCCACCGGCAAATCCTTTCGGGCTCAGCCCCTCCGACACACCGACGGCCCGTGTCGCGGGCCGTTGGAACGCGTCTCGCATGCATCGGCCGGCGCGCCTCAGCGCAGCAGGTAGGCGCCGACCACGTTGAGAATGACGAAGAGAATCGTTGCCGAGATGAAGCCGGCCGAGGTGAAGAAGCCGAACGCCATGGCGATCAGCAGGGCCACCGTCGCCAGCGTCACGTATTTGGTGATGCCGAGGAAGATCGAGTACGACTTGTCGTGCTCGGCATAGTCCATCTTGGCGCCCAGCTCGACGGGGCCGGTGTCGGCGTTGTCTGCCATGGTCGAATTCCCTCCGCATAGCTCTCGACCCGCTGATAGCGAAAACGAGGCCGGAGGGCAATGGCAGGATTGACGCGCCGTTCGAGATGCGCCGGCGGGTGAACGGCTGTCGTTCAATCCGGATTCACGAAGCCAGGCAGACGCGGAGATGCCCGACGGTTCGCTCGAACGCCAGCGCCGCCGCGGCGGACTCGTATTCGGGCCTGCCAGCCTCGGCGAACCAGTGTTCGGTCCCAGCATAGACATGCGCCTGGTAAGGCCGGCCGGCTTTCGCGATTTCCCTTTCCATGCGCTTGCGCGCGCTTTCCAAGACCCAGTCGTCATCGGCCGCGAAATGGGCGAGATAGGATGCGCGGCTGCCGCCGAAGTCACCGGCGCGGGCGGCATAGTAGAGCACGGCAGCTGCTACGGGTAGCTCTGGCCTCTGCGAGAGCCACACCGCCCAGTGCCCACCCATCGAGAAGCCGACCAACCCCACCCATTCGGTTCCGGCTTCCTTCCGCAACCCCTCCAGATCACGCATGAGCGTACGATACATCGGTTCGGACCGGCGCATCGCGCGGAGCGCCTTCGCCTCGGCGATGTCGGAAGCGGTGCAGCCGTCGAACAGGTCGGGGAGGCCAACGACGAAGCCCTCTTTGGCCAGCGCCTGCCCATAGGTCCGGAACGAGTCGGTGAGGCCCCACCAGGAGTGAATGACGAGGACGCCCTTCCGGGTGCCACCGCCTGCGCCCATGACCTCCAGCGGCCGGGGCGTCAGGACGGCGGGCGACGCCGGCCGCCGCCTCATGCCAGCCAGCGCTTGCGGCGCTTGTAGTGCTTGACGTCTCGGAACGACTTGCGGCCCTCGCCGCCGACGCCGAGATAGAACTCCTTGACGTCCTCGTTCTCGCGCAGCGCCTTGGCCTCGCCGTCGAGCACGATGCGGCCCGATTCGAGGATGTAGCCGTATTTGGCGTAGCGCAGCGCGATGTTGGTGTTCTGCTCGGCGAGCAGGAAGGACACGCCCTGCTCCTCGTTCAGCTTGCGCACGATCTCGAAGATCTCCTCCACGAGCTGCGGCGCCAGCCCCATCGACGGCTCGTCGAGCAGGATCATCTTCGGTCGGCTCATCAGCGCGCGGCCGATGGCCGTCATCTGCTGCTCGCCGCCCGAGGTGTAGCCGGCCATCGAGGCGCGGCGCACCTTGAGGCGCGGGAAATACTGGTAGACCAGCTCGAGATCCTCGCGGATCGCGGCATGGCCGTCGCGGCGGGTGAAGGCGCCGGTGAGCAGGTTGTCCTCGACCGAAAGGTGGCCGAAGCAGTGCCGGCCTTCCATGACCTGGATGCAGCCGCGCCGCACCAGATCGTTGGGTGACAGCGCCTGCACCTGCTCGCCCTCGAAGACGATGCTGCCCTTCGTGACCTCGCCGCGCTCGGCATGGAGAAGGTTGGAGATCGCCTTCAGCGTCGTGGTCTTGCCGGCGCCGTTGGCGCCCAGCAGTGCCGTGATGCCGCCGCGCGGCACGGTGAGCGACACCCCTTTGAGCACGAGGATGACGTGATCGTAGATCACCTCGATGTTGTTGACCGACAGGATGGTGTCGGCGGGCTCGGAAGCGGGTGCTGGCGCGGTCATGACGACTCCGGTGCGGCTGTCCCTTCTCCCCG
Source organism: Hyphomicrobiales bacterium (assembly GCA_022838525.1). GTDB lineage: Bacteria > Pseudomonadota > Alphaproteobacteria > Rhizobiales > Rhizobiaceae > Aerobium. The sequence continues at coordinate 5,136 of JALHFU010000058.1, forward strand.
CTTGCGGGGAGAAGGTGGCCCGAAGGGCCGGATGAGGGGCGGCGCCTTCGGTGAGGTTGGGAAATACATCGTCAAAGCCGGCGCTGCCCTCACCTGCCTGCCAGCATCCTCTCCCCGCGAGCGGGGAGAGGAGAGCCTTCATTACGAGCCGCACTCCTCGTTGACCGGCCACGGCGCGTTCGATTCGGCGTAGGCCTTGGCGCCGCTTTCGACCAGCGGCGCGATCATGTCCTGGTCGGCCTTGAGCAGGTCGGAGACGCGGTTGAACTTCGCGCCGTCCCATTCGAGCATCCAGGCGCCGGCGCTGCCGGTGTGGTTGGAGCAGGAGGTGGAGAACGGACCGACCATGCCGGTGAAGCCGAGCTCCTCCAGCGCCGCCTCGTCGAGCTTCAGGTGCCCCAGCGAAGCTGCTCGGCGTTCACCGCCTGCGTGTCGAAATGCGCCTGCGCCGCCTTCACCGCCTCGATGGCGAACATCGAGATGACGATGCCGCGCTGGTAGAAGACGTAGTCGAACTCATTGGGCGGCAGCAGCGACTTGCCGGCGTCGACGACGTGCTTCTTGACGTCCTGCATTACCTTGGACTCGGAGTTTGGCACGTTCCAGGAGATCGACCTGTAGCCCTTGCCGGCCTCGCCGACGGTCTTGAGGTCGGCGTCGGAGCCCGACCACCAGATGCCGATGAACTTCTCCATCGGGAAGCGCGTCTTGACCGCCTCGGTGAGCGCGCCGGCGTTCATCGCGCCCCAGCCCCACATGAACACGAAGTCGGGGTTCTCGCGGCGGATCTGCAGCCACTGCGCCGACTGGTTCTGCATCTCCGTCACGCCGACCGGGATCGGCAGGAAGGTGAAGCCGTGCTTCTGCGCATAAGCCTCGAACAGCGGGATCGGCTCCTTGCCGTAGGGCGCGTCGAGGTGCAGCAGCACGATCTTCTTGCCGTTGAGGCTGTCGAGATTGCCCTCCGACACGTATTGCAGGATCATCGAGGCGCCGTCCCAGTAGGAGGCCGGCGGGTTGAACGCCCACTGGAACACCTTGCCGTCCTGCATCGGCGAGAAGCCGTAGCCGGGCGCCAGGATCGGGATCTTGTCGACATTGGTGCGCGGCAGCACCTGCAGCGTGATGCCGGTCGACCAGGGCTGGGTGACGATGCTCTGACCCTTGGTCTGCTCGTAGCACTCCGCGCCCTTCTCGGTGTTGTAGCCGGTCTCGCACTCGTCGTAGACGATCTCGACGCCGTTGACGCCGCCGTCGCGCTCGTTGAGCATGATCATGTAGTCGCGCTGGCCGTTCATGACCGGCGTGCCGGTGGCCGCGAACGGGCCGGTGCGGTAGGACAGGTTGCTGATATGGATCTTGTCCTGCGCCAGCGCCGCCGGCGCGGCGAGCATCGTCGCCGAGGCGATGACCGCCGAAAGGACAGTGACTTTCCGAAGCATCTTCATTTCATCTCCTCCACTCGTTCGTTTCTCCATGTCGGATCGGGCGAACTCACCCCGTCTTGCCGGCGGCTCCGGAAAGCCGCCTGTATCCTGCCGGCGGCCGGGCCGGCCGCCGGTCTCCTCCTCAGTGCGGGAACGGCCAGATGATCAGCTTCTCCCTGATGATGGCCCAGTAGCGGGCAAGCCCGTGCGGCTCGACGATCAGGAAGGTGATGATGAGCGCACCGACGATCATGATGTTCAGATGCTCGACCATGGCGGGCGAGATAGGCAGGCCGAAGGCGCGCGGCACCGTCGACAGGATCACCGGCAGCGCCACGATCAGGATCGCGCCGAGATAGTTGCCGAGGATCGAGCCCAGCCCGCCGATGATGGCGATGAACAGCACCCGGAACGACAGCGGAATGTCGAACAGCACCGCCTCCGCCGCGCCCCGCCACAGGAACACGAACAGCGCGCCGGCGACGCCGACGATGTAGGACGACACGAAGAAGGCGGTGAGCTTGGCCTTCATCAGGTTGATGCCGACCAGCTCGGCGGCGATGTCCATGTCGCGCACCGACTTCCACATGCGGCCGATGCGCCCGCGCGTGATGTTGATGGCGAAGAAGGTGATGACGCAGACGATGGCGAGCACGAAATAGTATTGCGTGATCGCCCTGGCGTTCGGCCCGGCGATGGTGACGCCGAACATGTCGATGTTCGGCACCTGGATCGCGCCCGAGGTGTTGTAGTTGTAGAGCCACGCCCATTTCTGGAACAGCCACACGAGGAAGAACTGCGCCGCGAGCGTGGCGATGGCGAGGTAGAACCCCTTGATCCTGAGCGACGGCAGGCCGAAGGCCATGCCGATGGTGGCCGAGAAGAAGCCCGAGATCGCGATGGCGACCACGATGTTCATCTCGGGGAAGATCGTCACCAGCTTGTAGCAGGCATAGGCCCCCACGCCCATGAACGCGCCGGTGCCGAGCGACAACTGCCCGGCATAGCCGGTCAGGATGTTGAGGCCGAGCGCCGCCAGCGAATAGATCAGCACCGGGATCAGCAGCGCGCGGAAGACGAACTCGTTGGCCGTCATCGGGAAGACGACGAAGGCGAGCAGCAGGATGAAGGCGAGCAGCCAGGCATCCTGCCGCACCGGGAACAGTGCATAATCGGCCTGATAGCTGGTCTTGAACTGTCCGGCGACGCGATAGAGCATTTACGGATACCTCACACGCGCTCGATGATCTTCTCGCCGAACAGGCCCTGCGGCCTGAACAGCAGCACGAGCAGCGCCAGCATGTAGGCGAACCAGACCTCGGTGTTGCCGCCGAGCAGCGGCTGGCCCCAGTAGATCTCGAACAGCTTCTCGAGGATGCCGATCATCAGCCCGCCGACGATGGCGCCCATCACCGATTCGAGCCCGCCCAGCATCAGCACCGGCAGCGCCTTGTAGGCGATGACCTCGAGCGCGAAGGACACGCCAGCGCGTGCGCCCCAGGCAATGCCGGTGACGAGCGCGATGACGCCGGCGATGAACCACACCAGCACCCAGATGGTCGACAGCGAGATGCCGACGGAGAGCGCCGCCTGATGGTCGTCGCCCAGCGCGCGGATCGCGCGTCCCATCTTCGACTTGTTGAGGAAGAGCAGCAGCCCGACGACCAGCACGAACGCCCCGGCCACCACCGCAATGTCCCTCTGCTCGATGGAGACGAAGCCGCCGAACGGCTCGAAGAAGTAGCTGCCGGTCGGGATGCCCAGTTCCTCCGTGATCATGCGCTTGTTCTCGCCGCCGAAGATCGTCTCGCCGAAGCCGATCAGGAACAGCGTGATGCCGATCGTGGCCATGAACAGGATGATGTCGGGCTGGTTGACCAGCGGCCGCAGCACCACGCGCTCGATGCCGACGGCGAGGAAGAACATGACGAGCAGCGTCAGCGGCACCGCGAGCAGCGCCGGCACGCCGCGCTCGTGCAGCCCGACCAGCGTCAGCGCCGCGAACACGACCATGATGCCTTGGGCGAAGTTGAAGATGCGCGACGACTTGAAGATGAGCACGAAGCCGAGCGCGATCAGCGCGTAGAGGACGCCGGACACCATGCCTTCCCACAGCACCTGGATGAGGAAGTCGGGCGCGTTCGCCATGTCGGCGAAGGGCTTCACGAGGATAGAGTTGAGAAAATCCATGTCCGGCGCCCCCTATGCGTGGTTCCCGAGGCCGTTCAGCCCGCCAGTTGCGGAAACAGGCCCACGAGCCCGACGATGATGAGATAGATCGCAACGATGTAGTTGAGCAGCCGCGGAACGATGAGGATGAGGATGCCGGCGATCAGCGAGATCAGCGGCGTGAGCGGCAGATAGTCCATGGGATTTCCTTTCCATCAATGCGCCACCCCGAGATAGGCATCGATGACCGCCTGGTCGGACTTCACCTCGTCGGGCGGCCCGTCGGCGATCTTCTTGCCGTAGTCAAGAACGACGACGCGGTCGGAAAGGTCCATCACCACGCCCATGTCGTGCTCGATGAGCGCTATGGTGGTGCCGCGCTGCTGGTTCACGTCGATGATGAAGCGGCTCATGTCCTCCTTTTCCTCGAGGTTCATGCCCGCCATGGGCTCGTCGAGGAGAAGCAGGGACGGCTCCATGGCCAGCGCCCGGCCGAGCTCCACCCGCTTCTGCAGGCCGTAGGGCAGCTTGCCGACCGGCGTGCGGCGGATGTGCTCGATCTCGAGGAAGTCGATGATCTCCTCGACCTTCTCGCGGTGCTCGATCTCTTCCCTGAGCGCCGGTCCGTGCCACAGCATCTGCCAGCCGATGTGGCGGTGCATGTGCACCGAGCGGCCGGCCATGATGTTCTCCAGCGTCGTCATGCCCTTGAACAGCGCGACGTTCTGGAAGGTGCGGGCGATGCCCTGGCGCACGGCGTGGTGCGGCTTCATCGCCCGGCGCTCGACGCCGCGGAAGGTGATGATCCCCTCCTGCGGCGTGTAGAAGCCGTTGATGACGTTGAGCATCGAGGTCTTGCCGGCGCCGTTGGGGCCGATGATCGCCCGGATCTCGCCCTTGCGCACGTCGAAGGAGATGTTGGTGATCGCCTTCACGCCGCCGAACGACAGCGACACGTTGTCCACCTTGAGCAGCACGTCGCCCTTGGCGATGCCGTCGTCGGGGGCGGCGAACTGGCCGGCGGCGTGGTTTGCGGCGGGATGGGCGTTCATTCGGCGGCCTCCGCATGCGGCCGCGCGGGCCGGCCGTGAACGGCCGCGTCGGCGATCCTCACTGTGGCGCTGATCCTGCCCTTGCGCCCGTCCTCGAACGTCACTTCCGTCTCGACATATTTCTCGGTCGAGCCGTCGTAGAGCGCCTCGATCAGCTCGCCGTAGCGCTCGGCGATGAAGGAGCGCCGCACCTTCTGCGTGCGGGTGAGCTCGCCGTCGTCGGCGTCGAGCTCCTTGTGCAGGATCAGGAAGCGCGCGACCTGCCCGCCGGCCATCATCGGCTCCTGCGCCAGCCGCCGGTTGGTCTCGTCGACGTTCCGCGCGATCATCTCGTAGACGCGGGGATGGCCGGCGAGCTCCTGATAGGAGGCATAGGCGATGTTGTTGCGCTCGGCCCAGTTGCCGACGGCGGTCAGGTCGATGTTGATGAAGGCAGCGCAGAAGTCGCGCCCGTCGCCGAAGGCCACCGCTTCCTTGATGTTGGGGAAGAACTTCAGCATGTTCTCGATGTATTTCGGCGCGAACAGCGAGCCGTCCTTCAGCTTGCCGACGTCCTTGGCGCGATCGATGATCTTCAATTGCCCGTCGGCCTCGAAGAAGCCGGCGTCGCCGGTCTTGATGAAGCCGTCCGGCGTCAGCACCTCCGCCGTCTTGTCCTCTTCCTTGTAGTAGCCGGTGAACTGGCCGGGCGAGCGGAACAGCACCTCGCCATTGTCGGCGATGCGGATGTCGACATTGGGCGCGGCCGGCCCGACCGTGTCGGCGCGCACCTCGCCGTCCTTCTGCGCCGTGACGTAGAGGAAGGCCTCGGTCTGGCCGTAGAGCTGCTTCAGGTTGATGCCGAGCGAGCGGAAGAACGAGAACAGGTCGGCGCCGATCGCCTCGCCCGCCGTATAGGCGACGCGGATGTTCGACATGCCGAGCACGTTCTTCAGCGGGCCGTAGAGCAGGAAGTCGCCGAGCGCATAGGCCAGCCGGCCGGTGAACGGCACCGGCCGCTTCTCCAGGATCGCCTCGCCGTATTTCCGCGCCACGCCGGTGAAATGGCGGAAAATCCACTGCTTGAGGCGGCCGGCGTCCTCCATGCGGATGGTGACGCTGGTGAGCAGCGATTCGAACACCCGCGGCGGCGCGAAATAGAAGGTCGGCGCGATCTCGCGCAGGTCCTGCGGCACGGTCTGCTGGCTCTCCGGGCAGTTCATGCAGAAGCCCGCGACGTAGCCTTGCGCGTAGTTGAGATAGTGGTCGCCGACCCAGGCCAGCGGCAGATAGGCGAGCACGCTGTCCTTCTCGGTCAGCCTGTCGAAGGTGACGGTGTCGAGCGCCGCCTTGACCGAGGCCGCCGCCGTCAGCATCACGCCCTTGGAGCGGCCGGTGGTGCCGGAGGTGTAGAGCATGACCGAGACGTCGTCGCCGCGTCCCGCCTGCACGCCCTCCTCCCAGGCGCGGCCCCTGGCCGGATCGGCGGCCAGCAGCGCCCGTCCCGCCGCCTGCACCTCGGCGAAGTCGTGGAGGCCATCGCGGGGATAGTCGCGCAGGCCGCGCGGCTCGTCGTAGACGATCTCGGTCAGCGCCGGGATCGTCTCGCGGAACGACAGCAGCTTGTCGACCTGCTCCTGATCCTGCGCCACGGCGAAGCGCACGCCGGCATGGTCGAGCACATAGGCCATCTCCTCGGCCACGGCGTCGGCATAGACCGGCACCGGCACGCCGCCGAGCGACTGCACCGCCGCGAAGGTCCAGTAGAGGCGCGGGCGGTTGGCGCCGACGATGGCGACCTTGTCGCCGCGCGCGAAGCCCAGCGCCTGCAGGCCGAGCGCGAAGGCGCGCACCTCGTCGAGCTGCTGCCCCCACGTCCAGGTCTGCCAGATGCCGTAGTCCTTGTGCCGCATGGCCGGACGATCGCGGAATCGCTCCGCGTTGAGCAGCAGATACTTCGGAAATGTGTCGAGCGCGGCCGCAGGCTGAGCCATGACCCGGTTCCTCCCGTGGGCGTTCTGTTCGCCGCCCCTTGTCCCGGCCGGAGCGTTCCTCCCACCCGGCCGGACTTTTCCCATTCACAGGAAGTTTTCATGAAATCGCGGCGCAGGCAACACGGCGCTTGACAGACAGGCCGTCATGTTGTCCTTTCAATGGGCGTTCGTGTAGGCGCACGCTTCCCACAGCTTATGCACAGCCATGATCGCCGCGGCCCGGCCCCGGCGGCATCCCTGCCGCGCGCGGTCGGGATCAGGCGTCGTAGAGCATCAGCGCCGGGATATCGAGCGCGACGATGCGGCCGTGCTCGACCCTGAGCAGGCCCTCCTCCTCCAGCTCCTGCAGGCTGCGGTTCACCACCTGCCGCGACACGCCGGCGAGAAGCCCGAGCTCTTCCTGGCTGATCTCCACGGCGTCGCCGGCCCTGGGATAGAGCACCCGGTTGAAGAACCACGACAGGTTGCGCGCCACGCGCGCCTTGGGGCCGAGGATGCGGTCGTACTCGATGGTGGCGATGAACTGGCCCATGCGCTCGTTGAGCGCGCGCACGAGGTAGCGGTTGAAGCCGCGGCTGTTCTCGTAGAGCCACATGAAGGTCGAGCGCGACATCATGGCGAGCCGCGTGTCGCGCAGCACGACGAGGTCGTAGCGGCGCGGCTCGTCCTTGAGCACCGAGCCCTCGCCGAACCAGCCGCCGTCGGTCGCGCCGGCGAAGGTCATGGCCTTGCCGTCGCGCGAGATGGCGCTGATCTTGACCAGGCCGGTGACGACGCCGGTCCAGTGATCGAGCCTGTCGCCGCGATGGCAGATATAGGCGCCCTTGGAGAACTGGCGTTCGACCACGCCGCGGCGGGCGCGCTCCAGTTCCTCTTCGGTCAGCTCGTCGGCCCACAGGGCCGAGCGGACGATGTCTTCGCGTGCATTCATGGGCCTTTGACGTGCGGGCCGTTTCGCCATGCCGCCCGCATCCGCGAAGGCTTATGGACGCGCAGCGCCCGAAAAACAAGAAGTCTTAGGCCGCGCGGTCCATGTAGCGGGCCGTGGGCAGGATCGTCAGCGGCGCCGGCTCGCCCTTGGCCGTGCGGCCGAACATCAGCCGCTGCTCCATCGGCGTCGAGCGGAAGAACGGGAAGCGCACGAACGAGCGCAGCCGGATCGCGCTCACGTCGGCCTGGTAGAGGACGACCTGATAGTTCAGGCCCGGATAGTCGCGCAGGTCGCCGATCTGCTCCGATTCGTAGATGCGCCGGTAGAAACCGGCATGGTCGGGACGGATCGTCGACAGGCAGTAGGGCGCGCCGAAATGGAAGCAGGCCATGCCCGCCAGCCGGAGCGTCAGATAGGGTATCTGCGGATAGAGCTTCGACCATTCCGGATCGGCGGCGAAGCGGCTCGGATCGATGAAGCTCTGGCCGGCGGCGAGCCGCGGCAGCAGAACGTCGGGATAGACCGTCGTGGATGGCGAGGAGGCGTGCGCCTGCGTGACGTGATGGATGCGCAGCGTGCTGACCAGTTCGCCGTCTATATAGACGCCGAAGCGGTAGCAGTTGGGCAGATCGTCCAGCTCGTCATAGACCGTATGGTCCGGGTTCTCCGGCACCATGTCGGTGCGGCGATACGCCTTGTAGCGCAGGCGGTAGATGTTCTCGACGTCCTCGCCGCTCTCGCAACGCCGGTACTCGGTGCGTTCCAGTATCGAGAAGATGTTCCGGACGAAAGAGCTGAGCTGATCTTCCCTGCCACCTGCGGCGGCGCCGCGCTGCTCTTCCGCCGCCCCCTGGATCGGCGTCACACTCGTGACCATGGATTACCCCTCGCACCTGCATTTGTCCGCCCTTGTCAGGATATGCGCAGACGACGAGCAGTAAAGGTGAAAATGCCCTTGATCCGATTAACCTAGCGTTAACCTTAACAAATGGTTAAGCGAAGAGAGACACTAGGTCGCACGGGCAACCGGTTTCAGGCGGATCGGAACGGGATCAGATGCTGGAGGTAGCGAGGGGGCGGCCGGTCTGGAGCGTGAACGGCCAGGTGGCGTCCGACATGGCGCCGATGCCCGAGGCGGTGAGCGCCGACCCGAACAGGAAGCCCTGCACGAGATCGGGCTTGACCTCGACGGTGAGGAGCTTGAGCTGCTCGAAGGTCTCGACCCCTTCCATGGTGACGGCGAGGCCGAGCGAGCGCGACAGCTCGACGACGCCCTTCAAGAGGGCCAGGGAGCGCGGGCTGCGCGTGATGTCGATGAGGAAGGAGCGGTCGATCTTCACCTTGTCGAGCGGCAGGGTGTGGAGATAGCTGAGGCTGGAATAGCCGGTGCCGAAATCGTCGAGCGCGATGCGCACGCCCAGCGCCTTCAGCTCTTCGATGTAGCGGCGGGTCTGGGCCTGATCGTCGAGAAGCGCGGTTTCCGTCACCTCGATCTCCAGCCGCTCCGGCGCCAGCCCCGAGGCGGCGAGCGCCTCGCGCACCTTGCCGAGGATGTCGGCGCTGCGGAAGTCCTTGGCCGACAGGTTGACCGAGACGCAGACCGGCTCGGGCCATTTCGCGCATTCGGCCGTGGCCGCCTTGAGCACGAAGGTGCTGATCGCCGAGACGATGCCCATCTCCTCGGCGAGCGGGATGAAGACGGCGGGCGACACCGGCCCGAGCTCGGGATGGTCCCAGCGGCACAGCGCCTCGCAGCTCGCGATGCGCATGGTCTGCATCGACACGATCGGCTGGTAGACGACCCGCAGGCTGCCCATCTCGACGGCCTGGCGCAACTCCGCCTTCATCACCTGCCGGTCGCGGAAGGCGCGGTCCATCGTCTCCTCGAACAGCAGCCAGCCGTTCTTGCCGTTCTCCTTGGCCTTGTAGAGCGCAAGGTCGGCGCGCACGATCATCGCGTCCACCTCGGCGTTCCTGGCCTGCACGAGAACCGCGCCGGCGCTGGCCTGGACGCGCAGCGCATGCCCGGCGACGTCCACCTCGCCGCACAGGCGGTTGAAGACGGCGTCGACGGCTCGGGAGAAGCTCTCCCGGTCCTTCACGTCGTTGAAGAAGATCATGAACTCGTCGCCGCCGAAGCGGCTGACCTTCACGTCCTCGCTGGCAAAGCCCGAAAGCCGCTCGGCCGCGGCGTAGATCAGCCCGTCGCCGACCGGATGGCCGAGCGTGTCGTTGACGCTCTTGAAGTCGTCGAGGTCGAAGACGACGAGGCCGACATGGCGGCTCGGATCGCCGACCGAGACGTAGTCGGACACGAGCTCATGGAAATAGGCACGGTTGGCGAGCCCGGTCAGGCTGTCGAAGCGCGCCATGCTGCGGATCCGCTCCTCGGCCTCGATGCGGGCCGTCACCTCGTCGAAGGTGATGACGCCGAGCTCGTCGTCGCCCTCGCGGGCCGAGAACTCGAAATAGCGGCCGTCCTCGAGCCGCAGCAGCACCTTGCGCCCCCTGCCCTCGCGCAGCGCGCGGGTGAGCTGCGTCTCGGCATAGCGCGAATCCTTGAGGCTGAGCACGCCGCCCGCGACGCCGCGCATCAGCAGGCCGCGCAGCGTGCGCCCGAGCAGCTTCTCGGGATGGCTGACCTTCATCAGCGCGGCGGCCTCCGCATTGGCGACCGCCACCTTGCCCTCGGCGCTGAGCATGACGAGGCCCGATGTCATGGTGTTCAGCGCGCGGTCGAACCGGCGGGCGAGCCGCTTGGCCGTCTTCTCGGCGCTCAGCGCCGCGAACAGCACGTCCCGGACATTGGCCGCGAAACGCCGGATCGCGAAGAAGAACGGGATCGACAGGCAGCCGAGCAGGACGTGGTAGACGTCCCCGCGCAGGATGAACCCCATCGATATCGGCCACGTCATGGTCACGATGAACAGCATGACCATGCGCGGCGAGCCGTAGTTGCGCCCGGCGATGGAGGTGGCAGAGGCCAGCGTCACGCAGATCGAGGCGATCTCGCCGAAATAGTCGGGCGACCAGTAGATGGCGAGAAAGCAGAACACCCCCAGGAAGAGGCCGTGCGCCGCGCCGTAGACGATATAGACGCGCTCGCGCTCCTGCGCTTCGGCGAAGTCGGTCGGCGGCGGCTTGCTCGCATAGTGGCGCACGCTTCTCAGGCGCAGCACCGCCAGCACGCCCATGGCGACCGCCAGCCAGAGATAGATCGGGTCCGACGTATTGAGGTAGACGAGGACGATCAGGAGGATTTGCGCGGCGAAGCCGACGGCAAGGGTCACGCTGTCGCGGAACAGCGTTTGCACGAACGGTATGTATATGTCGAGCGGAAGCTCGTTTCTGGCTCTTGTTGGCATACCGAAGCACCGCCCCCCGGACCTCGACCATGCCAAACCCGTATTAAGAAAGGCTTATTAAGCGGGTTCGATGCCTATTCGGCGGCCTTCAGAACGGGTGCCGGCTGCGCCGCGAGCCGCTTCGTCTGACGGGCGCGCTCCGCTTCGGCCTTCCTGACGTTCTCCTCCTTCACGTGCCCGAAGCCGCGGATCATCGCCGGCACCGAGGCCAACGCCGCCGCGGCCTCGACCCTGCCCGGCGCCAGCGAGGCGCGGATCAGGTCGAGGTCGGCCTCGTAGTCGGCGAGGAGCCTGCGCTCCATGCGCCGCTCGGCCGTGTAGCCGAAGATGTCGAAGACGGTGCCGCGCAGCCCCCTGAGCGCGGCGAGCACGGAGAAGCCCTTCATCATCCACGGCCCGAAGCTCGACTTCCTCGCCTTGCCGTCCGAACCCTTGCGGCCGAGGATCGGCGGCGCGAGGTGGAACTCGAGCCTGTCCCACGAGGAGAACTGGCCGGCGAGCTGGCGGGCGAACGAGCCGTCGGTGTAGAGGCGCGCGACCTCGTACTCGTCCTTCACCGCCATCAGCTTGAACAGGTTGCGCGCCACCGCCTCGGCGACCACGGTGGAGCCGGGGGCTGCGCGTTCCTCCGCCTCGCGGATCGCGGCGACGGCGGCGCGATAGCGCCCGGCATAGGCGGCGTTCTGGTAGGCGGTCAGGAACTCGACGCGGCGCGCGACGATGTCGTCGAGCGTGGCGGCGATCTCGCGGCCCGCCATCGGGTTGTGCGAGGCATCGACCAGCCCCTGCACGAACTGGGGATCGTGCGCGGCGCGCCGGCCCCAGCGGAAGGCGTCGATGTTCATCTTCACCGCCTGCCCGTTAAGCTCGATCGCCTTCTCCACCGCTTCCGGCGACACCGGCAGCCCGCCCCGCTGGCTGGTGAAGCCGAGCATGAACATGTTGGCGCCGAGCGAGTTGCCGAACAGCACCGTCGCCGCCTTGGTGGCGTCGAAGAAATGCGCGTGATCGTCGCCGGCGGCCTGGCGGATCGCCTTCTTCAGCCGCTCGGTCGGCAGCGAGAAGTCGGCCGAGCGCGCGAAGTCGCCCGGCATCACCTCGGCCGTGTTGACGACAAACATGGTCTCGCCCTCGCGCACGGCCGCGAGCACCTTGCGCGAGCCGGAGACCACGAGGTCGCAGCCGAGGATCAGGTCGGCCTTGCCGGCCGAGACGCGGATGGCATGGATGTCCTCGGGCGTGCGCGCAACCCTGAGATGCGAGAACACCGCCCCGCCCTTCTGGGCGAGGCCCGCCATGTCGATCATGCCGCAGCCCTTGCCCTCGAGATGGGCCGCCATGCCGAGCACCGCGCCGATGGTGACGACGCCGGTGCCGCCGATGCCGTCGATGATCGCCGACCAGCCGTCGCGGTCGAGCGCGAACGGCACGGCCGGCGGCACGCCCTCGAGCGGGTCGGACGCGCCGGCGATGCCTTCGGCCTTCCGGATCTTCGCCCCGTGCACGGTGACGAAGGACGGGCAGAAGCCCTCGACGCAGGAGAAGTCCTTGTTGCACGACGACTGGTCGATGCGGCGCTTGCGGCCGAACTCGGTCTCGACCGGCTGCACCGACACGCAGTTGGAGGCGATGCCGCAGTCGCCGCAGCCCTCGCACACCAGCTCGTTGATGAAGATGCGCTTGTCGGGGTCCGGGAACGCGCCGCGCTTGCGCCGCCGCCGCTTCTCGGCCGCGCAGGTCTGGTCGTAGAGCAGCACGGTGACGCCCTCGATCTCGCGCAGCTCGCGCTGGACCGCGTCGAGCTCGCGGCGATGGTGGATGGTGGTGCCCGCGGGGAACGACACCCTGCCGGCGTATTTCTCCGGCTCATCGGTGACGACGGCGATGCGCTCGACGCCCTCGGCGCGCACCTGCGCGGCGATCATGTCGACCGTCAGCCCGCCCTCGTGCGGCTGGCCGCCGGTCATGGCGACGGCATCGTTGTAGAGGATCTTGTAGGTGATGTTGGCCCCGCTCGCCAGCGCGAAGCGCAGCGCCAGCGAGCCGGAATGGTTGTAGGTGCCGTCGCCGAGGTTCTGGAACATGTGCTGGCGCTTGGTGAACGGCGCCTGCCCGATCCACTGCGCGCCCTCGCCGCCCATGGCGGTGAAGCCGACGGTCGAGCGTCCCATCCATATCGCCATGAAGTGGCAGCCGATGCCGGCCCCCGCCAGCGAGCCTTCCGGCACCTTGGTCGAGGTGTTGTGCGGGCAGCCCGAGCAGAAATAGGGCACGCGCACGGCCACGTCCCTCGTGTCGGCCAGCATCGCCTGGAACTGCTTCAGCCGCGACACGCGGGCGGCGACCTCCTCCGACGGGCCGATGGTCCTGAGGATGCGCTCGCCGAGCGCGATCGCGATGTCGTTGGGGTCGAGGGCGCCTGCGGCCGGGAACAGGGTCTCGCCGCGCTCGTTCTTCTTGCCGAGGATCAGCGGCCGGTCCGGCCGGTCGTAGAGCGCCTCGCGAAGCTGCGTCTCGATCAGCGAGCGCTTCTCCTCGACCACGACGATGGTCTCCAGCCCCCGCGCGAACTCCGCCACATGCTCGTAGTCGAGCGGCCACGGGCAGGCGATCTTGAACAGGCGGATGCCGAGGCGGTTCGCCTCGGCCTCGCCGATGCCGATGTCCTCCAGCGCCTGGCGCACGTCGAGGTAGCTCTTGCCGACGGTGGCGATGCCGATCTTCGGGTTCGCCCCGCCCGGATAGACGATGCGGTTCAGCCCGTTGGCGCGGATGAAGGCGGCCGCGGCCGCGCGCTTGTGTTCGTGCAGGCGGCTCTCCTGCGCGAACTGGTCGAGCTCGTGGCGGATGTTGAGCCCGCCGCGCGGCATCTCGAACTCGGGGAGCACGATGTTCAGCCGGTCGAGCGACACGTCGACGGAGGCCGTCGATTCGATGTTGTCCTTGACGCACTTGATCGCGACCCAGGTGCCGGCGAAGCGCGACAGCGCATAGCCGTAGAGCCCGTAGTCGATCAGCTCCTGCACGCCGGCCGGGTTGAAGATCGGCATCATCACGTCGACGAAGGCGAATTCGGTCGCGTGCGCGTTGGTCGAGGATTCGGCCGTGTGGTCGTCGCCCATCAGCGCCAGCACGCCGCCGCGCTTCGACGAGCCGGCGAGGTTGGCGTGGCGGAAGACGTCGCCGGTGCGGTCGACGCCCGGCCCCTTGCCGTACCACAGCGCGAAGACGCCGTCGTGCTTGCCCTCGTCCATCATCTCGGCCTGCTGCGTGCCCCAGCACGCGGTGGCGGCAAGCTCCTCGTTGAGGCCCGGCTGGAAGACGATGTCGCTGGCCTGGAGCTGCTTCTTGGCCCGCCACAGCTGATAGTCAAGCGCGCCGAGCGGCGAGCCGCGATAGCCGGTGACGAAGCCCGCCGTGCTGAAGCCCATGCGCCGGTCGAGCTCGCGCTGCATCATCAGCATCCGCACGACGGCCTGCGCGCCCGATACGAAGATGCGCCCCTTCGTCAGATCGAACTTGTCGTCGAGCGCAACGTCATGAAGGGTCATTCCGTATTTCCTCCGCGGGTGGCCGCAACAAATGCGGCATGCCTGCGGACAGTGTTTCCATGTCCGTGATCTACGTCAAACGAAATCATTGCCGTGGAGAAAACGCCGCCGCTTGCTTTTCATCTGCTGTTCAAGCTGCTAATGCGCGAGACCGCATAACGTCGCCCGTCCGCGAGAAGACGGCGTCGTCGGGGGGAGCCGATAAGGGGAGGACAGCCTTCGGGGCACCGCACTCCTGCTTGATGGCGACTTCATCGAAATCGAGGTTCGGAGACGGAACCCATGAATGCCCTTGCCTTCATCATCCGCGCGATCGGTGCGTTGAATCGGCTGATCGGCCATACTTTCGCATGGCTTTCGCTGGCCATGGTGCTCATCTGCTTCACCGTCGTCGTGCAGCGCTACGCCCTGGGCTTCACCATCCTGTGGATGCAGGATCTCTATGTCTGGCTGAACGGGGCGATGTTCACGGCGGTCGCCGGCTTCGCGCTGCTGCGCGACGATCACGTCCGCGTCGACATCTTCTACCGGCCGGCGACGATCCGCACCAAGGCCATCGTCGACCTGGTCGGCGTGTTCATCTTCCTGCTGCCGTTCTGCTGGGTGGTCTACGCCTACAGCTGGAACTACATCGCGCGGTCGTGGCGGCTGAGCGAGGGCTCGGCCAATGTCGGCGGCATGCCCGGCCTCTACATCCTCAAGACCTTCATTCTCGTCTTCGTCGTCGTCGTTGCGCTCCAGGGCATCGCGATGGCGCTGCGCTCGATCCTGGTGCTGCGCGGTCAGGAGAACCTCCTGCCCGAGAAGCTGCGCTATCCGGTACATCAGGAGTAATCGCATATGGATCCTGTCCTTATCGGCGAGATTCTCGCCGGCCTGATGTTCTTCGGCATCATCGGCTTCCTCATGCTCGGCTTCCCGGTGGCGTTCTCGCTGGCCGGCGTCTCGCTCATGTTCGGCGCGGTCGGCATGTGGTTCGGCATCTTCGATCCGTCCAACTTCGGCTCGCTCGCCAACCGCTACATCGGCTTCATGACCAACGAGGTGCTGGTCGCGGTGCCGCTCTTCATCTTCATGGGCGTGCTGCTCGAGCGCTCGCGCATCGCCGAGCAGCTCCTCATCACCATGGGCAAGCTGTTCGGCAACATGAGCGGCGGCCTCGGCATCTCGGTCATCCTCGTCGGCGCGCTGCTCGCCGCCTCCACCGGCGTCGTCGGCGCGACCGTCGTCACCATGGGCCTGATCTCGCTGCCGGCCATGCTGCGCTCGGGCTACGACCCCAAGCTCGCCTGCGGCGTCATCTGCGCCTCCGGCACGCTCGGCCAGATCGTTCCGCCCTCGACCGTGCTCATCTTCATGGGCGACATCCTCACCGGCATCAACGCCCAGGTGCAGATGGCCAAGGGCAATTTCGCGCCGACGCCGGTCTCGGTGGGCGACCTCTTCGCCGGCGCGCTGATCCCCTCCCTCATGCTGGTGCTGCTCTATCTCTCCTGGGTCATCCTCAAGGCGATCTTCGATCCGAAATCCTGCCCGGCGACGCCGGTGCCGGAGGAGGAGAAGAAGGGGCTGGTCAAGGAGGTCATCGTCGCGCTGATCCCGCCGCTCACGCTCATCGTCGCCGTGCTCGGCTCGATCCTCGGCGGCATCGCGACCCCGACGGAAGCCTCGTCGGTCGGCGCGGTCGGCGCCATGATCCTCGCGGCGTCGCGCAAGCGCCTGAGCTTCGGCGTGCTCCGCGAGGCCGTGATCTCGACCGCCGCCATCACCTCGATGGTGTTCATCATCCTGTTCGGCGCCTCGGTGTTCTCGATCGTGTTCCGCCTGATGGGCGGCGAGAACCTCGTCCACGAGTTCCTGACGAACCTGCCCGGCGGCGTCGCCGGCGCCATCCTCGTCGTCATGGCGATCATGTTCTGCCTCGGCTTCATCCTGGATACGTTCGAGATCATCTTCATCGTGCTGCCCATCACCGCGCCGGTCCTGCTCAACATGGGCGTCGATCCGGTGTGGCTGGGCGTGATGATCGGCGTGAACCTGCAGACCTCGTTCATGACGCCGCCGTTCGGCTTCTCGCTGTTCTACCTGCGCGGCGTCGCGCCGAACAACGTCTCGACCGGCATGATCTACAAGGGCGTCATCCCCTTCGTGGGCATTCAGGTGCTGGCGGTGCTTCTGGTCTTCCTTTTCCCGATGCTCGCCACCTGGCTGCCGAAGGCGATCTACAGCTGACATCGAAAGTCCGGAACGGGCCGGCGCGTCGAAAGGCGCGCCGGCCCTTTTTGTTTCCGGCGTGTCCGGTTCCCGGAACGGCAGAAGGCCCGGGCGGTCTCCCGCCCGGGCCTTTGCTTTCCGTCGCGGACCGGATCAGATGTGGAAATACTTCTCGCGCGCCTGGATGAACGGCGAGTCCGTGCCTTCCGTCTTCTGGCGCACGGTGTTGAGCGCGGAGACGAAGCTCTCGGCCGTCTTCTTGGTCAGCGCGTCGCCGGAGTCGAGCAGGCCCTGGAGGATTTCCTTCGCCGCATTGGCGCCGGCTTCCATGATCTCCTCGGCCAGGTCGGTCAGAAAGGAGTTGCGCCGCCCCAGCAGGATGACGCCGATG
>JALHFU010000268.1:0-3244 GCA_022838525.1 Hyphomicrobiales bacterium
TCGCGGTCGCGGTCTCGTCGGTCAACAAATGCTACTACTGCCTGACCGCGCACGGCGCGGCGGTGCGCCAGCTCTCCGGCAACCCTGTGCTCGGCGAGCAGATGGTGATGAACTACCGCGCCGCCGACCTGTCGCGCCGGCACAAGGCGATGCTCGACTTCGCGGTCAGGCTGACCGAGCGCCCCGACACCATCGAGGAAGGCGACCGGCAGGGGCTGCGCGATGCGGGCTTCTCCGACCGCGACATCTGGGACATCGCGGCGACCGCCTCGTTCTACAACATGTCGAACCGCATGGCCGCGGCCGTCGACATGCGGCCGAACGCCGAATACCACGCCATGGCGCGCTGACCGGCCGGCGCGCCGCCATGGCCGCAGTACGGGCCGGCGACGGGGGCTACCCCGCCGGACGCCGCTCGCGGAGCCGGTCATCGGGCGCCGGCTTGACGCCCGCCGAGGCACGTCTCTCGCGCAGTGTCCGGCTGACGTACAATGCGCACAGAAAAGCGATGCCGACGGACCAGAACGACAGAAGATAAAACAGCATGTCACCCCCCACCCTCGACGCATCGCGGATGCGCCGAGCGGAACGGAGCATAGCGCGGCCATGAATCCGGCTCTCCCCCCGAATGGGGGGAAATATGACGGTGCGAGGCGGCGACCCGACCGTGGGCGACGGGGCTTGGAAGCCGTTGAATTCCGGCATATTTTCACACCGACATGACCGCGCTTCCGGGGATGGGGCGCGATGCGGAGGGGGGAGGCATCCATGTCGCTGGCCCGGGATCTGTCGGACATCATCGAGAACATCTATTCATCGATCACCGAACCCGACCTCCTCCCCGAGACATACGATCGGATCGCGCGGGTTCTGAACGGCGTCGGCGCGGTCGTCATTCCCGTCGAACCCGATCCCGAGCAGGTGCCCTATGTTTCGGGAAACCTTCTCGAGGCGATGGAGGAATACGGGAGGCTGTGGTGGCATCGCGACCCGGGCGTGGAAGCGGCGCGCAGGCTCGAGCGCCCGCTGGGAGTCTACGCCACGGAAGACCTGCTCGATGCCGAGACGATGGCATCGCATCCCATCTATACCGACTTCTCGACCCGGCACGGGTTCCGCTATTTCCTGTCGATGACGCTGGCGCCCGATCCCGGCCGCTATCTCATTTTCTCCGTCCAGCGCCGGATCGGCGCGGGACCGGTCTCCCAGCGCGAGCGGCGGATGGCGACGATCCTCCGCTCCCACCTGATCCGCTCGATCGAGCTCCGCTATCGTCTGGAGTATCTGAATCGTCTCTCGCGTTCGGTCATGGACAGGCTGGAGCGGTCGCCGAATGCGATGGTCATCCTGGCGCCCGACGGCAGCGTCCTCTTTTCCAACAGCGCCATGAACGGCTTCGCGAAGCGGGGGCTCGTCGTTCGGGGCCGACGGCTGGTCGCCCCGCGCCCGCAGGACCAGCAGAAGCTCGACGCCCTCCTGAGCGCCTGCCGCGACGACCTCGCGCCGTCACAGGAGATGCCCCAGGGCGTGACGACCCTCGCGACGGAAGGCGCGTTGCCTCTCGTCGTCCGGGCGAGCCGGTTTGTCGCCCACGACAGGATAGAGGCCAGCCTGTTTCGGGATCTGCGGGACTTCATTCTCGTGACGGCGATCGATCCCGGCATCGGCCGGCTTCACCAGCCGATGGAAGAGCTGAGAGCGCTCGGCCTTACCGGACAGGAGGCTCGAATTGCCTGTCGCGTGGCGTCGGGCCAAAATCCGAAAGCGGTGGCCGACGAGATGAACATCACGCTCGAAACCTGCCGCAGCTATCTGAAGTCGGTGTTCGAGAAGCTGGGTGTCAGCAGCCAGAGTCAGTTGTCGGCGCTGGTTTCGTGCCTGCAATGACTGACGGGTCAGCGCGTCGCGATGGCGGCCGCCGCACCGGCCATCATGCCGGCGGACACGCGGTTGGCGACGCGCATGGCCCGCGCGCTCCTCAGCAGGCGGCGCGCCTGCGCGGCGGCCGTCACCCAGGCGAGGTCGATCAGCACCAGCACCAGCGCCATGGTGAGCGTCAGCTCGGCCCAGCCGACGAGGGTGATCGCGCCGAGGTCGATGATGGTCGGCAGGAGCGCCATGTAGAACATCATGATCTTCGGGTTGCCGAGCGTGACGGCCATGCCGGCCGCGAACAGCCGCCAGGGCGACTCGGCCTTCGGCATCTCGCCGCCGCGCACGACCACCGGCGCGGTCCACATCTTCCACGCGAGCCAGCAGAGATAGGCGACGCCCGCCCATTTCAGGACCAGGAAGGCGAGATGAAAGGTCTGCGCCACGAAGGCGAGGCCGAAGACCGCCATCGACAGCCAGACCGCCTCGCCGACCCACATGGCGGCCAGGAACGGGAAGACGTCGCGAAAGCCCTTGGAGACGACGCGGGCGACGAGCGCCGCGATCGACGGGCCGGGCGAGCCCGCCGCTACCAGCAGCGCGCCGGCGAAGATCAGCAGCGAGGCGGGTTCCATCGGGCAGGCCCCTCGGACTATCGCGACGACAGCGCCAGCCGCAGGCCGAGCAGCGCGAAGGCGGCGGCGAAGGTGCGGCGCAGCCAGGCCATGGCCACGCGGCTCGACAGCACGCGGCCGCGCACCTGCGCCGCCAGCAGCCCGTAGACGACGAACACCGCGAAGGTCATCGCCATGAAGACGAGGCCGAGCCAGATCATCGTCGCGGTCGGGCTGGCGGCGTCGAGCGGCACGAATTGCGGCAGGAAGGCGAGGAAGAAGATCGACAGCTTGGGATTGAGGATGTTGAGAGCCAAGCCGCGCCGGACGATGGCGGCGTGCGACAGCCGCTCCTTCTGCGGCTCGGCGTTGAGCAGGCCGTTCTCCTTCAGCGTGCCCCACGCCATCCACAGCAGATAGGCGACGCCGGCGAACTTGACGATCTGGAACAGCACCGCGCTGGTGTGCATCAGCGCGGCGAGGCCGAGGATGGCCGCCGCCATGTGCGGCACGATGCCGAGCGTGCAGCCGAAGGCCGCCGACACCGACGCCGTGCCGCCGCGCCCGAGCGCCACGGCGAGCGTGTAGATCACCCCGGTGCCGGGCGAGGCGACGACGATCAGCGCGGTGAGCAGGAATGCGGGGTCCATGGCGTGTCTCCTCCTGAAGACCGCATCATCCCGCCACTGCCGCCGCTGTCAATCCGGCTTCGGCAAACCGTGCCTACAGATAGCGGCCGCCGCGCTGGAGCACCTCGA
>JALHFU010000059.1:0-16396 GCA_022838525.1 Hyphomicrobiales bacterium
CTATCTCCCGCTTTCGGGTGGCACTATCACCGGCCCCTTTCGTGTGGACGGCGAGTTTAGTATCAACCGAGCCCCGGGCGTCGTCGGTGGAATGTATTTTCACCGCGCCAATGGCAGTCCGTTCATCGTCTTCTCGGGCGACGCAGGCAGCACTGGCACGCCGGTTGACCTCGCGCAGATTAGAGCCGAGCAGGGTAACAACGCTTTCCGGCTGACGACTGCCGGGTTGCAAGACCTTGTCAATTTCAATCTGACCACCCGATTAGGTACTGTTGCCGGCGACCCGACGGCTGCGCTCGGTATCGCTACGAAACAGTACGCTGACACCAAGCTCCCCCTAGCGGGGGGCACGCTTACCGGCTTTCTGACGCTGCACGCGGACCCGTCAAACGCGATGCATCCTGCGACGAAGCAGTATGTGGACGGCCTTATTGCCGGGGTTCCGAGCGTGTACGTGGGCTCTGATAAGGATGAGACGGTGTTCCCAGTTGGCCATGTCGTCGGGGCCGTCGGTGGCGCGGACCCGAACCGTAACGGCTCCGGCGATGTGCGCATTGCGGTAGGTGATACGGACTACACAATAGGCGGCGGCGGCGCGCAGTTGGCCGGAACCTGG
Organism: Hyphomicrobiales bacterium; assembly: GCA_022838525.1. Taxonomy (GTDB): domain Bacteria; phylum Pseudomonadota; class Alphaproteobacteria; order Rhizobiales; family Rhizobiaceae; genus Aerobium. The sequence continues at coordinate 617 of JALHFU010000059.1, forward strand.
CGCGCAAGGGGTCGCACATCGACCAGCAACAAGCTCATGCAGAGGGTGGCGTGATGGAGCTCCATGAAGTTCTCAGCGTGAGGGCATCCTCTACGCCGGACGTCTACGTCGCCGAGGTCGAAATCACCGACGTCAACGGCGAGCGCTATGTCACCGAGTATGTCTCGACCCCCGGCGACACCTTCGGTCTCGCGCCCGCTATCCGCGCCGCGATCGAGGACTGGCTGTCGGACGAGCAGCCGGTCCTCCCCTATGAGCCTCCGTTGCTGGAGGCCATCAAGGTCGACCTGAAAGCCCGCCTCGATGCCGAGGCCGAAGCCGAGCGCCTCAAATACATCACCCCCGGAGCGGGGCAGGCCATGACTTACCAGCAAAAGGCGACGGAAGCCGCAGCCTGCCTCGCCGACACCGACCCGGACCCGGCCGACTACCCGCTGCTGGCGGCGGAGATCGGCATCACGGGGGCGACGCTTGCGGAGGTGGCGCAGGCCGTTCACGACGCGCACCAGATGTGGCGGGTGATCGGCGCGCAGATCGAGGCCGCGCGTCTCGGCGGCAAGGCCGCCATCGACGCGGCGGACACGGAGGAGGACGCGCAGGCCGCGTTCGAGGCCGTTACGTGGCCTTCTCCATGAGCATGCAGAAGCCGGCGTAGGTGCTGTTGGGCTTGTTCCAGTAGCGCTTGCGGTCTTTCACGACCACGATGCTCGACGGCGAGTGGTCCACCCTGACGGTGCGAAGATCCTCGAACAGGAACTCCATGCCCGACGGCGTCGAGCGCCAGTGATCCCCGAAATACGGCCCTTCGTGCACCGGATAGAACCACGGCATCGCTATGAACAGATGGCCGCCCGGCCTGATCAGCGACGAGATGTGCGGCGCGGCCTTCCATGGGCGGTCGATGTGCTCGATCACCGAATTGGCAATGACCAGATCGAAGGTTCCGATCCCGCTCGGCGGGTCCATGAGATCGCCGTGAATGTGCCGCTCATGATCGTGCGCCTCCAGATCGAAGGTCTTGAAGGTCGCGCCGGGGAAGTAGTCTTCGTATTTCGACCCTTCCTTGTCTGGATCATCGGGCTTCGCGCCGAGGTTGAGAACCGACTTCGCGTTGAGAGGCCCGCAGAACTCGCGCAGGCACTTGTTGACGTGCTGCCGAAGAATAGTGGTCTTGTAGCGACCTAGTACCAGCGTCATCACCCGCCCTCATCTGCTGGAATTCTGTCCGCGCCGCCGTATCACATTCGGCCGGCCAGCAACAGCGCCGAAATTCTTCGATCTCCCGCGGGCGTCTCCTGCGCTCCGATGTCCTGCCCGCTCGCGCGGAATCCTCTCGCACACCCTGAAACCAGCCGCCCGGCGAGCGCCGGCAGCGGACCCCCTTCGCACATCACCAGAACTGGAGACAGCCATGAACTTCGCTGGCAAGGCGTTGCCATTGTCCGATGGCTAATCCTGATCGGGCCATTCATGCGGCGTCTTGCGGCTGGCCTGAGGTCGTTAAAAAATACTTAATGAAATCAATGTGAAAGCTGAACGTGCGTTAACGTTCCCTCAAGGTTAATGCCGCATTATCGCCGCTCAAGCTGCAGAGTTGCGTATCTGGAGAGACTGTTCGTGCTGCGTCGACTTGTCCTGCACCGGCGAGGCATCGCCTGGCCCGTGCGTTCTTCCGCCGCTCCCCTCGTCATCGGTATCGGCATCCTGCTCGGCTCCCCGACGCCCGCCGCCTTCCAGGACATGGCGAGCTTCGTGTCGGGAACCGAAAGGGCGGCCGCGCGCTGGGGCTCGTTCGTCGAGAAATCGGTGGCGGGCTCGGTCCACAGCGCCGAGATGCCGTTCCTCGATCCGCAGGTGACCGGCTCGATCTCCGGCAGCGGGCTGGCGGCGCCGGGGCTCGGCGCGGTCGCGCTCAAGGGGAAGGCCGCGGCCGCCGAGACGCCCGACGAGGACCGCGTCAATCGCGCCGACAAGCGCAGCCGCATCGTCAACGTCGTTCCCGCCGCGCCGCCGAAATCGTTCAATGCCGGCTCCGTCTTCGAGCGCACGAGCATGATCGAGGCGCCGGCCGGCGAGCCCGAGATCGCGATGGCCTTCGCCGACCCGCAGATCAAGGGCAAGGAAATCGAGATCGCCGCAGCCTTCCACGTGCGCGAGGAAAAGCGCGTGTCGCCCGGCGTTCCCGCTTTCCTTGCCTCGCTCGTCAACAACGACAGGGCGGACGTTCTCGCCACCGCCTATGCGCCGCCGGCGCCCGACTATGCCAGCGCCTCGCCCTTCGCCAGCCTGCTCGGTAAGGAAGAGGAGGCCGGCGGCCGCTTCATTCCGCCCGTGGGCGAGGGCGACCACGAATGGATGAGCAGGCCGCTGCCCGAGCACGTGTTCACCGCCGCCGAGCAGAAGTGCCTCGCGGAAGGCATCTATTTCGAGGCGCGCGGCGAGGACATGAAGGGGCAGGCCGCCGTCGCGCAGGTCATCCTCAACCGCGTGCGCAACCCGGCCTATCCCTCGACCATCTGCGGCGTCGTCTACCAGAACCGCAACTGGCGCAACCGCTGCCAGTTCTCCTTCGCCTGCGACGGCACCCGGCCGCGCGTGCGCTCCGCGCATCACTATCGCGTGGCGCAGGAGGTGGGCATGGCGGTCACCGCCGGAAAGATCTTCATTCCCGAGGTCGGTTCGGCCACGCACTACCACGCCACCTATGTCAATCCGCGCTGGGCGCGGACCATGGAGAAGATGAAGAAGATCGGTCTTCATATCTTCTACCGCACCCATGGTGGCGGCTGGAGTTGAGGCGTTCCGGCAGGTCTCTCGCGGCGGGGATTCGCCGGAATCGCGCGCCGCGTTTCCGGCGGCTGGCTGCGCCTCCGAGCTAACCTTTTGAAATATATCCGGAATTAAGTTCCCTGCATCGATCCGGACCCGGCTTGACTGGGCTAGGGGGTCTCACTATGTTGCGCCCGACTTTGGAAGCGGAGGGCCGCAGGCGGCTGTCCGGGCAGGAGGTTGCGATGGCCGGCTCCAGAAAGCCGGGCGAAACCGGAGACGCCGGGCCCGACGCGAAGCCGGCGGCGGCCCCGGGCCACCGGGACGATCTCGACCGCCGCAGTCGCGCGCTCGACGAGGCGCTGGCCGCACGCAGGCCGGCACCGGGCCGGGCAGGCAACGGCGGCAAGCCCGGAACGGACGGCCTGACGGGCTTCGGGCAGGCGCTCAAGATGTCGAGCGAGTTCATCGCCGGCATCGCGGTGGGAGCCGGTCTCGGATGGCTGATCGACCGCCTGGCGGGGACGTCGCCGTGGGGGCTGATCGTCTTTCTGCTTCTTGGCTTCGCGGCCGGCGTGCTCAACGTGCTGCGCTCCGCGGGACTGATTGCCGAGCCGGACGCCGGAGCGAGAGGCTCCGCCGGCCGCAGGCGGGACGAAAACTGAACTGCGCCGAAGGGCGCGCGACGCATCGAGGGGGTCCAGGTTGGCCAACGATCCGATCCACCAGTTTCACATCACGAAATTGATTCCGATCGAGATCGGCGGGCTCGATCTCTCCTTCACCAATTCGTCGCTGTTCATGGTGGCGACCGTCGCCACGGCGGGCGCATTCCTGTATCTGACGACCGCGAGCCGCGGCCTGGTGCCGAGCCGCCTGCAGTCGATCTCGGAGATGTCCTACGAGTTCGTGGCCAACATGCTGCGCGATGCCGCCGGCACGCAGGGCATGCGGTTCTTCCCGCTGGTGTTCTCGCTGTTCATGTTCGTGCTGGTCGCCAACCTGCTCGGCATGTTCCCCTACTTCTTCACCGTCACCAGCCACATCATCGTCACCTTCGCCCTCGCCATGCTGGTCATCGGCACGGTGGTCGTCTACGGCTTCTGGAAGCACGGGCTGAAGTTCCTCGGCCTGTTCGTGCCGCACGGCGTGCCGGGTGTCCTGGTGCCGCTCGTCGTGGCGATCGAGGTGATCTCGTTCCTGTCGCGCCCGATCAGCCTCTCGGTCCGTCTCTTCGCCAACATGCTGGCGGGCCACATTACGCTCAAGGTGTTCGCCGGCTTCGTGGTGTCGCTGGCCTCGTTCGGCGCGCTGGGCGTCGCCGGCGCGGTCCTGCCGCTCATCATGACGATCGCGCTGACCGGCCTCGAGTTCCTCGTCGCCTTCCTGCAGGCCTACGTCTTCGCGGTCCTGACCTGCATGTACCTCAACGACGCGCTGCACCCGTCGCACTGACGGGGGCCGCGCACCTTTCACCGGCGGGTCCCCCCGCCTCCAGAGAAAACCCGGATACCTAAATTCCATCGAAGGAGTTCTACAATGGAAGCTGAAGCAGCGAAGTTCATCGGCGCCGGCATCGCCACCCTCGGCATGGGCGGCGCGGGCATCGGCCTGGGCCACATTTTCGGCAACTACCTCGCCGGCGCGCTGCGCAACCCGTCGGCCGCCGACGGCCAGTTCGGCCGCCTGATCTTCGGCTTCGCGGTGACGGAAGCGCTCGGCATCTTCTCGCTGCTCGTCGCGCTGCTCCTGCTGTTCGCCGTCTGAGCCGCAAGCCGCACAGGCCGGCCGCGTCCGTGCGGCCGGCTGTTCTCTAGACAGGGGTAGTCCATGTTCATGGCGCCTGCATTCGCGCAGGAGACCGAAGCGGGACAGGATGCGGAGGCGCTCGCGCCCGAGACGCATTCCGAGGTCGGTGTCGAGCATGACGCCGGCGGCGTTTTCCCGCCCTTCGATTCCTCGACCTTTCCCTCGCAGCTCCTGTGGCTGGCGATCACTTTCGGCCTCTTCTACCTCTTCCTGAAGAAGGTGGTGCTGCCGCGCATCAGCGGCATCCTCGAGGTGCGCAGCGATCGCATCGCGCAGGATCTCGACCAGGCCGCCCGCATGAAGGAGGAGGCCGACGCCGCAGTCGCCGCCTACGAGCAGGAGCTGGCCGACGCCAGGGCCCGTGCCAACGCCATCGGCCAGGAGGCGCGCGACGGCGCCAAGGCCAAGGCCGAGGCCGAGCGCAAGAAGGTGGAAGCCTCGCTCGAGGGCAGGCTTTCCGAGGCCGAGGCCCGCATCGCGCTCATCAAGGACGCCGCCATGCGCGACGTCGGCAAGATCGCCGAAGACACCGCCGGCGCCATCGTGCGCCAGCTCGTCGGGTCGGACGCCGATAAGGCGGCCGTGTCCGCGGCGGTGAAAGCGGCGAGGGGGTAGACATGGACGCCACGTTCTGGGCCCTCGTTGGCCTCATCCTCTTCATCGCCGTGGTCGTCTATTTCGGCGCGCCGGGCATGATTAACAAGTCGCTCGACGCCCGCGCCGAACGCATTCGCCACGACCTCGACGAGGCGCGGCGCCTGCGCGACGAGGCCCAGCAGCTGCTGGCCGAGTATCAGCGCAAGCGCAAGGAAGCCGAGCAGGAGGCGAGCGACATCGTCGCCGCCGCCAAGCGCGAGGCCGACGTGCTGGTCGCCGAGGCCAAGCAGAAGACCGAGGACTATGTCGCGCGCCGCACCGCGCTGGCCGAGCAGAAGATCGCGCAGGCCGAGCGGGACGCCGTCGCCGAGGTGCGCGGCCGCGCCGTCGACATCGCCGTCGAGGCCGCCGGCCGGCTGCTCGCCGACAAGGTCGACGCCGGCACGAACGCGACGCTGTTCAAGTCGGCGGTGGCCGAGGTCAAGGCCAAGCTCAACTGAGCCGCACGGCCGGCTCCGCAACCGAACAGGAACGCCGCCTCCGGGCGGCGTTTTTCTTTGCGGAGACCGCCGGCAGCATGACCATGAAGGCGATGCGGGTTCTAAACCGGCTTCTCCATCGGCCCGGACCTGCGTCCCTGCCCGAGCATGCGTCCTTGCGCAGCCTTGGAAAAAAATCAGGCCCTGAAGGGGGCGAAGGAGAGGCGGTGCAGCCGCGAGGCGGGGCCGTGCACGGTGATGGCCATCCTGTGCCTGACGGTGGCGTAGCCCATGTGGATCTCGAAGCCGTAGCGGGCGTCGCACAGGCCCGTCCGCATCATCATCCTGTCGCGAACCACCTTGGCCACGATCGAGGCCGCCGCGATCGACTGCGAGCGCTGGTCGCCCTTCACCACCGCGCGGCCCAGGCAGCGAAGGCCCGGCGGCACGTCGCGCCCGTCCGCGAGCACCATGCGCGGCGGCACCGACAGCCCGGCGACCGCCCGCCGCATCGCCTCGAGGCTCGCCTTGCGGATGTCCCCGGCGTCGATGGATGCCGCGCAGAGCGAGGCGAAGGAAACGGCGAGCGCCCGCTCGAGAATGTCCGCAAAGACCGCCTCGCGGGCGGCCGCTTCGAGACGCTTCGAATCGTCGAGCCCGTCGGGAATGTCGTCGGGATCGAGGATGACCGCAGCGGCCGCCACCGGCCCGGCGAGCGGCCCGCGCCCGGCCTCGTCCGTGCCCGCGACCGGCCATGCCCCCTCCCGCCTCGCCGACAGCTCCAGCGAGAAGTCAGGCCGGACGGGCAGGTCGAAAAGAAGGGGAGAATCGGGGCTCGTGCGAGACATGGTGCGGCGATGCTCGCATCGACCCCGATTCTCCGCAAGACCTTCCCTGTTCCTGGGGCGGGGCAGGGAAGGCGACCGACCGGCTCATGGGGACAGGGAAGCCGGGCGGGATCTTTTCCGGGCGGCGGCGCGCCACCGGCGCGCCGCCCTCGAACTGCGATTGCCGCAAGGCCGTGCCGATGGCCCGAACCGCTGCGGCCTGCCGCAACGCGGGGGAAGGGCCCCTCGCGTCGCGGCCGGAGTGCCGGCTAAAGCAGCGTGAGCTGCTCGCCGGCTATCCCCGGCGGCTTGAACAGGTCGTGGCGCAGCCGCCGCCTCTCGACGTTGAGGCCGAGCCGCTTGGCCGCGATCTCGAAGCGGCGGCCGATCTGCCAGGCATAGGGGCCGCTTCCCTTCATCCGCTTGCCCCATTCGGCGTCGTAGTCCTTGCCGCCGCGCATCGAGCGAATGAGCGACATCACGTGGCGGTAGCGGTCGGGATAGTGGCGCAGCAGCCAGTCCTTGAAGATGGGCGCCACCTCCAGCGGCAGGCGCAAGAGGACATAGCCCGCCTCGCGCGCGCCCGCAGCGTAGCCGGATTCGAGGATGCGTTCGATCTCCTGGTCGTTGAGCGCCGGCACGATGGGCGCGGCCATCACCGACACGGGAATGCCGGCCTCCGCCAGCGCCCGCATCGCCTCCAGCCGCCTCGGTGGCGTCGAGGCGCGCGGCTCCATGGTCCGCGCCAGCGTCCGGTCGAGCGTGGTCACGGACAGGGCCACCTTCACCAGCCCCTTGCCGGCCATGCGCGACAGGATGTCGATGTCGCGCGTCACCAGCGCCGATTTGGTGACGATGCCGACCGGGTGGTTGTGCGCCTCCAGCACTTCGAGGATCTCGCGCATGATGCGCCACTGCTTCTCGACCGGCTGGTAGGGGTCGGTGTTGGTGCCGATGGCGATGGTCTTCGGCTCGTAGCCGGGCTTGGCCAGCTCGCGCTCCAGAAGGCGCGGCGCATCGGGCTTGGCGAACAGCCTGGCCTCGAAGTCCAGCCCCGGCGACAGCCCCATATAGGCATGGGTCGGCCGCGCGAAGCAGTAGACGCAGCCGTGCTCGCAGCCGCGATAGGGGTTGATCGAGCGGTCGAAGCCGATGTCGGGGGAATCGTTGCGGGTGATGATGGTGCGCGGCCGCTCCACCTGCACCTGCGTCTTGAACGGCGGCAGCTCCTCGAGGCTGCTCCAGCCGTCGTCGAACACGTGGCGCGAGACCGGCTCGTAGCGGCCGGACGGGTTGACGCCCGCGCCGCGTCCGCGCCGGCGGTCGAAGCCGACGCGCAGGCCGCTCTCCTCGATCACCGCATTGGCGAGCGGTGCGCCGCCGCCGGCGAAGGCGGCCATGTCTGCTTGTCTGATCGGTTCCATCCGGGTCTCCACGGCCTCGCGGGCGACTCGCCTTTAATGAAATTATTCCTATCGCCGGAATGAGAACAAATCAAGAACTAAAATGCGCGGCCGATATCCGCGGTGGGAAAGTCGCCGTGAGCGTCGATGGCCGGGGAGAGTCTTTAGGTCAGGCCGACTTGCCGCCGCCGCGCTTCAGGTGCTCGTCGAGCCGCGGCATGATCTCCACGAAGTTGCACGGCATGTGGCGGTAGTCGAACTGCGGCTGAAGGATGTGGTCCCAGGCGTCGCGGCAGGCGCCGGGCGAGCCGGGCAGGGCGAAGACGAAGGTGGTGCCGACGACGCCAGCCGTCGCCCGCGACTGGATCGTCGACGTGCCGATCTTGTCGTAGGAGATGCGGTGGAACACCTGCGAGAAGCCGTCCATGCGCTTGTCGAACAGCGGCTCGACGGCTTCCGGCGTCACGTCGCGGCCGGTGAAGCCGGTGCCGCCGGTGGCAAGCACGGCGTCCACGGCGGGGTCCGCCGCCCAGCGCCGCACCACGGCGCGGATCGCCTCGACGTCGTCGGTGACGATCTCGCGTGCCATCAGCCTGTGGCCGGCGGCCTCGATGCGCTCCGCGAGCGTGCGGCCCGACTTGTCGTCTTCGAGGGTGCGGGTGTCCGAGACGGCCAGCACGGCGAAGCCGACGGGCAGGAACGGGCGGGTTTCGTCAGTGTGGGCCATCGGCTTGCCTCTCGCTGTCCGTGGTCTTGGTCGCTGCGATGTACCACGACGGATGCGCGGCGGCGATGGCCGCCGCCGCCTGCGCGGCGTCCTGTCGCGAGGGGAAGAGCCCGAAGCACGTCGCGCCCGAGCCGGACATGCGGACAAGTGCGGCGCCGCCGTCCCGAAGCGCCGAAAGGCAGGACGCGATTTCCGGCGCGACCGAGACGGCCGGCGCTTCGAGGTCGTTGCGCGTGGTTTCCAGCCAGTTGGTGAACGCCGTGAAATCCGGCGCCGCCGGCAGGGCGGGAAGCGGCGGGTTGTCGCGCCGTCCGAGCGCCCCGAACACCGCCGGCGTCGCCACGGCGACCCCCGGATTGACGAGCACCATGTGGAGATGCGGCAGGCCCGCCACCGGCGTCAGCGCCTCGCCGATGCCTTGCGCCACGAGCGGCCCGGCGGCAAGGCACATCGGCAGGTCCGCCCCGAGGGGCAGCGCGGCCGCGGCGAGTTTGTCCGCGGAGAGGTCGAGGCCCCACAGCCGGGCGAGCGCGCGCAGCGCGGCCGCGGCATCGCTCGACCCGCCGCCGATGCCCGACGCCACGGGCAGGTTCTTTTCGAGCGCGATCGCGACCGGAAAGGCCCGCTCGCCTGCCAGCGCGCGCAGCATGTCGCGCGCCCTGAGGACGAGGTTGGCGCCGTCCGTCGGCACGGTCTGCGCAAACGGGCCGCAGACGGCGAAGGCGTCCTGCGCCGCCGGGCGGACGGTGACGCGGTCCGCGGCTTCGGCGAACACGACCAGCGTGTCGAGGAGATGGTAGCCGTCGTGCCGGCGTCCGGTCACGTGCAGCGCAAGGTTCACCTTGGCCGGTGCGCTCTCGGTAATCGTCTCGGCCATGGGGATGGCGGCCCGGTCCTTGCAGGTTCGTCCTTCGGGATCAGTCCTTGAGGAGGTGGTATTCGCCGGTCCGCGGGTCCTTGACCAGCGTGCCGTGCGAGCCGGCCCGCCGCTCCGCCTCGGTGCGCCGCGCCTTGGCCGTCACGCGCTCGGCCTCGCGGATGAACGCGCGATAGCCGAACCATGCGGCCACGCCGAGCACGGCGAAGAAGATGAGCTGCGGCATGTCCGGTCCTCCTTGCTGCGACGGTGCGACGGGTTGCTGCCTTCTGTCGAATTTAGAGCCTTTTCGCCCGGCGTCAAAGCCCGAAACGGGCCCACAGGGCGCGTTCCTGCGCCGCATCCGCCAGCCCGTCGGCGGCGGACGCCGCGATCTCGGCGCCCTTCGAGCCGAACAGGCCGAGGCGGCGGCCGAACAGGCCGCGCGGCGCAGTGACGAGCTGGAGCTTCGTCTTCTCGCCGTAGCGCTCCTTGAGAAAGGCGCGCATGTCGCCCAGCGCATCGACGAGGCCGAGCTCCAGCCCCTTCCTTCCCGTCCAGAACAGGCCGGTGAACAGGTCGGGGTCGTCGGCGAGCCTGGCGCCGCGCCGCTCCCTGACCAGCTCGATGAAGGTGTCGTGGATCTCGAGCTGGAGCGCCTTCAGCCGCTCGACGTCCTCCTTCTTCTCGGGCTGGAACGGGTCGAGGATCGACTTGTTCTGCCCGGCCGTGTGCACGCGCCGCTCGACGCCGATCTTCTTGAGGAGAGCCGGGAAGCCGAAGCCGGCCGACACCACGCCGATCGAGCCGACGATGGAGGAGGGGTCGGCGACGATCTCGTCGCCGGCAATCGCGATCATGTAGCCGCCGGAGGCCGCGACGTCCTCGACGAAGACGAGGACGCGCTTGTTCTTCTCCGCCGCAAGGTCGCGGATGCGCTTGTAGATCAGGCGCGACTGCACCGGCGAGCCGCCGGGCGAATTGACGGAGATGGCGACGGCCGGCGCATCCTTGAAGGCGAACGCCTTCTCGATCATCCCGGCCGTGGCGGCGAGCGACAGGCTCGGCCGGAACTGGTTGCCGCCGGCCATGATCGCGCCGTGCAGGCGGATGACGGGAATGGTGACGGCGCCGGAGCGGTAGGCGGCGGGAAGCAGGCGGCTGAAAAGTCGTCTCACGGCGGGCGGTTCTCCATCGAAGCATGTGACCCGAAGGAAGGACGCGGCTTCGCCGCCCGCCCCGGGCCGTTTCCATGTAGGCATTCGCCGCCGCCGCGCAATGCCGCCGCCGGCGAAACCGCCCGCCGGCCGCCGATTTGTCAGTCGCCGAAGAGCGTGGCGCGGCCGTTGATCGCCGCCTCCGCCCTTGCCGAGAAGCGGCCGGTTTCTGCATCGTCGTGGAGGACGAGCGGCGGCAGGAGGGAAAGCCCGGCGCGCGAGCCGCGCACGGCGCGCAGGAGAATGCGGATCGCCGGCGCATCCGGGCGCGGGTGGACGGGAAGGATGCGCGCATCGCCGAAGCGGCCCTCGAGCGCGGCAAGGATTTCGCCGAGCGACTGCGGCCGCGCGATCAGCGCCAGCTTGCGGCGCGGCTTGAGGATGGCGCTCGCCGTGCGCAGCCAGCGCTCGAACATGCCGTCCTCCATGACATGCGCCGTGCGCCGCAGCGTATCGGGCGAGGCGCGGTCCGCCGCCTCGTTGAAGGGCGGGTTCATCAGCACGAAGTCGAAGGCGCCGTCGGCGAGGCCGGCATCGCGCCGCGCCTTGCCGGTCAGCGTCACGTCGGCGGCCAGCACCCCGGCGCGGCCCGCGATGCGGCGGTTGGCGTCATGGTCGAGGGTGAGGCGCGCATGCGCCACCATTTCCGGCTCGCGCTCGACAAGGACCACGCGCGCATCCGGCGCCCGCGCCGCGACGGCGAGCCCGGCCGCGCCGACGCCCGCGCCGAGATCGACGAGCCGGCCGCAGAACGATGCCGGCACCGCGGCCGCGAGCAGCATGGCGTCGAGGCCGGCGCGGTGGCCCTTCCGCGGCTGGACCAGCACGAAGCCGCCGCGGTGGAAGGCGTCGACCGTCGGCGCGTCTTCCTCTGCGCGCTCCTGTGCTCTGGGGGCGCTCATTCGCCCGTGATCTCGCCGGCGATGCCCGCATCGGCGAGCAGCCTGCGCGCCGCCTCGATGTCGTCGTCCGATACCATCACCCGGCGCGGCAGGATGCCGAGCGAGCCTTCGACCACGCTCATGTTGCCGTCGGCGACGAAAAAGTTCAGTTCCGCGTCGCGCAGGAGCGCCTCGACGAAGGAAATCAGCACGGCATCGTTGGTGCGCAGAAGCTCGATCATGGGAAAAGGGTTTCAGGTTGCGGGGCGAATGTAAATCCCGGAGAGACGGTGTGGTTCCGGCGGGAGGCGGGATTTGCGCCAATTCGCCCCTTGCCGCCATGGGCGTGTCTGCCTAGAGTCCGCCGACTGTAAGGCCGGCGGGATCGGCGAAGGGAGTTTTCGGTGGGCGTGGTGGTCGATATCGAGGGTGGGAAGCGCGCGAACGCGTCGATCGAGGCGTTGATTGCGCTGACGCGGGCCGACATGGGCCGCGTCAACGAGCTGATCCTGTCCAAGGCCGGTTCGGACGTGCAGATGATCCCCGAGGTGGCCAACCATCTGATCTCGTCCGGCGGCAAGCGGCTCAGGCCCATGCTGACCCTGGCCGCCGCGCAGATGTTCGGCTATCGCGGCGACGGCCACGTCAAGCTCGCCACCAGCGTCGAGTTCATGCACACGGCGACGCTCTTGCACGACGACGTGGTCGACGAGAGCGACATGCGCCGCGGCAAGCGCACGGCGCGGATGATCTGGGGCAACCAGGCGAGCGTGCTCGTCGGCGACTTCCTGCTCGGCCAGGCCTTCCGCATGATGGTCGATGTCGGCTCGCTCGAGGCGCTGGACGTCCTGTCCTCGGCCGCTTCGGTCATCGCCGAGGGCGAGGTGATGCAGCTCGGCGTCGCCAAGAATCTGGAGACGACCGAGGACGACTACCTCGCCGTCATCAAGGCCAAGACCGCCGCCCTGTTCTCGTCGGCGGCCGAGGTCGGGCCGATCATCGCCGACGCCTCGAAGACCGACCGCGCCGCGCTGCGCTCCTACGGCGTCAATCTCGGCCTCGCGTTCCAGCTGATCGACGACGCGCTCGACTACGGCGGCGATTCGCGCGACCTCGGCAAGAATGTCGGCGACGATTTCCGCGAGGGCAAGGTGACGCTGCCGGTCATCCTCGCCTACCGCCGCGGCTCGCCCGAGGAGCGCGAATTCTGGAAGGCCGCCATCGAGGGATCGGAGACCGACGACGCGGCGCTGGAGCGCGCGCGCGGCCTGATGGCCAGGCATGGCGCCATCGGCGACACCATCGGCCGCGCCCGCCATTTCGGCGGCATCGCGCGCGATGCGCTCGCCCCTCTGGCGAAGACCCCGCAGAAGGACGCGCTCCTCGAGGTGATCGACTTCTGCATCAGCCGGGTGAACTGAGCGGACGGCCCGTCCGGCGGCCGCATTTCCGGCGGCGGCCGGCGGCGGATTGAACGGCGTCCGCAAAAAGGCCATGCTTTGAGCCTTCAAGTTGCTGCGAGTCACGGCTTGCGGCGACGCTGGCCGAACCGAAGGCCGGACCGACAGGAAGGGAAGCGATGCGGCTTGGAATGAGACGGTGGATCGCGGCGGCGGGCCTTGTCGCCTGCGCCATATCCGGGGCGGGCGCGGCCACGACGCCTGCGGGCCAGCAGGAACCCGTCACCGTCAACACGCTGTCGGGCGCCTATCTCGCGGCCCGCATCGCCGAGAGCGACAACGACCTCGACGCGGCGATCGCCTACTACCGCCGCGCGCTCGCCTTCGACCCCGACAACCTCACCGTGCAGCAGAGCCTGCTGCTCGGCCTGATCTCGCAGGGAAAGTTCGACGAGGCGCTGCCCTTCGCCGAGAAGCTGAAGGAGACGCCCGAGGTCGAGCGCTTCTCGCGGCTGGCGCTCGGCACGGACGCGATCAGGCAGGGGCGCTACGCCGATGCCGAATACTGGCTCAAGCTGTCGCTGGAATCCGACCTCGACCGGCTCATCACCGGCCTGATGGCCGCATGGGCGAAGCTCGGCGACGGCAAGGGCGACGACGCGCTCGCCTTTCTGGAGAACCTTTCCGGCCCCGAGTGGTACGATCTTTTCGTCACCTATCATCGCGCGCTGATCGCCGAGCAGGCGGGCAGGACGGATGCGGCCCGCGCCGCGTTCGAGACCGCGGCCGGGAACCTGTCGGCGGCCGGTGCCGCGCCCGAGACCTATCTGCGTTCGCTCGAGGCCTATGCCGGCTTCCTCGTCCGCCAGGGCGACCGCGAGGCGGCGGCGGCCGTGCTCGACAAGGCCGATTCCTTCGCCGCCGGCCGCCTCACCATCCAGGCGCTGCGCGCCCGCATGGCCGACGGCCGGGCCATCGCGCCGCTGGTGCCGAATCCGAAGGCCGGCGCGGCCGAGGGGCTGCTCAACCTCGCGACCGCGCTCAACCGCAGCGGCGGCGAGTCCTTCGTGCGGCTCTACCTGCACTACGCGCTCGCCCTCCTGCCGCAGAGCGACGCCATCCTGATCCAGCTCGCCGGCATCGCCGAGCAGCAGAGCGACGCCGAGACGGCGATCTCGTTCTACGAGCGCATCCCGGACAGCTCGCCGCTCAAGCGGGTCGCGGAGCTGCAGCTCGGCCTCAACCTCGCCGACCTCAAGCGCCACGACGAGGCCATCGCGCATCTGAAGGCGGCGCTCGCCCGCGACGAGAGCGACATGCGCGCCTACCTGTCGCTCGGCGGCGTCTATGCCTCGCAGGAGAACTACCGCGCCGCCGCCGATCTTTACGAGCGCGCCGTCGCCCGCATCGGCGAGCCGACGCGGGCGGAGTGGAGCATCTTCTACCAGCGCGGCATCGCCTATGAGCGGCTGAAGGAGTGGGACAAGGCCGAGCCGAACTTCAGGAAGGCGCTGGAGCTGTTCCCCGACCAGCCGCAGGTCCTGAACTATCTCGGCTATTCCTGGGTCGACATGAACATCAACCTCGAGGAAGGGCTGGAGCTGATCCAGCGCGCCGTCGACCTGCGGCCGAGCGACGGCTACATCGTCGATTCGCTCGGCTGGGCCTTCTACCGCCTCGGCCGCTACGACGACGCCGTGCGCGAGCTGGAGCGCGCCGTGGGGCTGATGCCGGCCGACCCGATCCTCAACGACCATCTCGGCGACGCCTACTGGCGCGTCGGCCGCAAGCTGGAAGCGGGCTTCCAGTGGAACCATGCGCTGGCGCTCGACCCCGAGCCCGACCTCAAGGCCGAGGTCGAGAAGAAGCTGGCCGACGGCCTGCCGCCGGTGTCGGATGCCGCCGTGCAGGAGGAGGAGCAGGAGGTCGCGGCCGAGTCGCCGGCGATGGTGCCGCTGCCCAAGGGGCTGGACGACCGGCAGGTCCCGGACGAGCCGGCGGTCGAGACCGCGTCGGCGCGCCCCTCGACCTATGTCGTGCGGCAGGGGCAGTCGCTGTGGTCGATCGCGGCCGAGCTTCTGGGCGACGGCCACCGCTATACCGATCTCATCGACCTCAATCCCGCCCTGCGTGCCAACCCCGGCTACATCGTGCCGGGGCAGGAGCTGAACCTGCCGCAGCCGGCCAACTGAGCGGGGCGTCTCCTCGCGCCTTCCGGCAGGCCTCTCGCCTTGACGCCTGCCGGCCGCGGTTCTAGGACGGGGCCTTTCCCGTCCATGCCGCTGCGAGCCACGCCGTGAACGCCAGCCTGCCTGCCCACATGCATCCGACCCGCTCGTTCCAGGGTCTCATCCTGACGCTGCACGGCTACTGGGCCGAGCGCGGCTGCGTCGTCCTCCAGCCCTACGACATGGAGGTGGGCGCGGGCACCTTCCACCCGGCGACGACGCTGCGGGCGCTGGGTCCGCGGCCGTGGAACGCGGCCTATGTCCAGCCCTCGCGCCGGCCCAAGGACGGCCGCTACGGCGAGAACCCCAACCGGCTCCAGCACTACTACCAGTATCAGGTGATCCTGAAGCCCAACCCGCCGGACCTGCAGGAGCTCTATCTCGGCTCGCTCGACGCCATCGGCATCGACACGAAGCTGCACGACATCCGTTTCGTCGAGGACGACTGGGAGAGCCCGACGCTCGGCGCCTGGGGCCTCGGCTGGGAATGCTGGTGCGACGGCATGGAGGTGTCGCAGTTCACCTATTTCCAGCAGGTCTGCGGCATCGAATGCGCGCCGGTGGCGGGCGAGCTGACCTACGGCCTT
>JALHFU010000059.1:16410-23751 GCA_022838525.1 Hyphomicrobiales bacterium
GCTGGCGATGTACGTCCAGGGCGTCGACAACGTCTACGACCTCAACTTCAACGGCCGCGAGGGCGCGGAGAAGGTCACCTACGGCGAGGTCTTCCTGCAGGCCGAGCAGGAATATTCGCGCTACAATTTCGAGTTCGCCGACACCGCGCTCCTCTTCCGCCACTTCGAGGATGCGGAGAAGGAATGCCGCGCGCTGCTCGACGCCGGCGCGAAGCGGCCGCAAGGCGCGCCGCATCGTCTGGTGCTGCCGGCCTACGACCAGTGCATCAAGGCCAGCCACGCCTTCAACCTGCTCGACGCGCGCGGCGTCATCTCCGTCACCGAGCGGCAGAGTTACATCCTTCGCGTGCGCAACCTCGCCAAGGCCTGCGGCGAAGCCTTCCTCGAGACCGAGGCCGGCGGCCTCGGCTGGCGGCCGGAGGCGGCGTGATGGCGAAGACCACAGTAGCCAGGACCCTGCTTCAGCTCGCCGGCGCCGACCTGACCCCGCCGCAGCTTGCCGACATCGCCGTGGTCGTCGTCGATGCCCAGCGCGAATATGTCGACGGCCGCCTGCCACTGCCGGGCGTCGAGGCCGCGCTCGGCAACATCGCGACGCTGCTCGCCGCGGCGCGCGCGGCCGGCGCGCCGGTGGTCCATGTCCAGCACAAGGGACAGCCGGGCGGGCTGTTCGGCCCCGACACGCCGGGCTTCGCGCTCGCGCCGCAAGCGACTGCCCTGCCGGGCGAGACGGTGGTGGAAAAGGGCCTTCCCAACGCCTTCGCCGGCACGACGCTCAAGGACGCGCTCGCCGCCGCCGGCCGCAAGCGCCTCGTCGTCGTCGGCTTCATGACGCATATGTGCGTTTCCTCGACCGCGCGTGCGGCGCTCGACCACGGCTTCGGCGCGGTGGTCGTCTCCGACGCGACGGCGACGCGCGACCTGCCGGCGCCGGGCGGCGACGGCATCGTCCCGGCGGCCACGCTGCACGAGACCGAGCTTGCCGCGCTCGCCGACCGCTTCGCCATCGTCTGCACGACCGCTCAACTGGTGCGCTGATGCCTGACCTTCTGCTTGAACTTCGCTCCGAGGAAATCCCCGCGCGCATGCAGCGCAAGGCGGCCGGCGATCTGAAGAAGATGGTCGCCGACGGCCTTGTCGATGCCGGGCTGACCTATGAGGCGGCGACCGAATACTGGACGCCGCGGCGGCTGGCGCTCGACATTCGCGGCATCACCGCCCGCTCGAAGGACGTCAGCGAGGAGATCAAGGGCCCCTCGACCAGTGCGCCGGAACAGGCGATCCAGGGGTTTCTGCGCAAGGCCGGGCTCGCCTCCATCGAGGAGGCGCATGTCCACACCGACCCGAAGAAGGGCGATTTCTACGTCGCGCGCATCTCGCGGCCGGGCCGGGCGGCCGAGGAAATCGTCGCCGAGGTGATGCCGGGGATCATCCGCAGCTTCCCGTGGCCGAAGTCGATGCGCTGGGGCGCGGCCTCGGCGAAGCCGGGCAGCCTGCGCTGGGTGCGGCCGCTGCAATCCATCGTCTGCACCTTCGGGCCCGAGACGTCGGACCCGGTGGTGGTCGATTTCGAGGTCGACGGCATCCGCGCCGGCAACGTCACCTTCGGCCACCGCTTCCACGCGCCCGAGGCTATCACCGTGCGCCGCTTCGACGACTATGTCGCCAGGCTGGAGGCGGCCAAGGTCGTGCTCGACGCCGAGCGGCGCAAGCGCATCATCCTCGACGACGCCCGCAACCTCGCCTTCGCCGCCGGCCTCGATCTGGTCGAGGACGAGGGGCTGCTGGAGGAGGTGTCCGGGCTGGTCGAATGGCCGGTGGTGCTGATGGGCGAGTTCGAGGACGCCTTCCTCGACATCCCGGCCGAGGTGATCCGCCTGACGATCCGCGCCAACCAGAAATGCTTCGTCACCCGCCCGCGCGGCGAGGCCGAAAGGCTCTCCAACCGCTTCGTGCTGGTCTCGAACATCGAGGCGAGCGACGGCGGCGCGGAGATCGCGCGCGGCAACGGCAAGGTGGTGCGCGCGCGCCTGTCCGACGCCGTGCATTTCTGGAAGACTGACCAGGCCGACCTGCCGGACCTTCCCTCGCTCACGCAATCGGCCGGGGAATTCGGGCTGGATCTTTCGAAGCCGCTCGACCAGCGCATGGCGCGGCTGGATCTGTTGAACGTCACCTTCCACGCCAGGCTGGGCACGCAGGGCGAGCGCGTCGAGCGCATCCGCCGGCTGGCGGCCGAGCTCGCGCCGCTGGTCGGCGCGGAGTCGGCTCTGGCCGAGCGCGCCGCCGTGCTGGCCAAGGCGGACCTTCAGACCGAGGTGGTGGGGGAGTTCCCCGAGCTTCAGGGCGCGATGGGCCGCAAATATGCGGCTCTCCAGGGCGAGGACGCCTCCGTCGCCGCGGCGATCGAGGAGCACTACCGGCCGCAGGGGCCGTCCGACACGGTGCCGACCGACCCGGTCTCGATTGCCGTGGCTTTGGCCGACAAGCTCGACACGCTCGTCGGCTTCTGGGCCATCGACGAGAAGCCGACCGGCTCCAAGGACCCCTACGCGCTGCGCCGTGCGGCGCTGGGCGTGATCCGCATCGTGGTCGAGAACGGCATCCGGCTCGAACTTCGGAAGGTCACGCACGCCGCCTATGCCGCGCTCCTCGAACACCTGTGCGACGATGCGCACTTCCTCGTCAGCAGCGACGGCGTCAGGGCGTCCGAGTTCTGGGGCATCTTCAATCCGGAGGCCGGCGAGTTCTTCCTGTCCGGGAATCTGACCGCGGAGACGGCGATCTGGCGGCAGCAGCCGTCCTCCTCGGGCGGGATGGAGCTGGTCGAGGTGTTCCCCAGCCCGGCCGGGCTCGGGGCCGACCTCCTCTCCTTCTTCCACGACCGGCTCAAGGTCTATCTGCGCGACAAGGGCGCGCGGCACGACCTGATCGACGCGGTGATCTCGCCGGAGGCCGACGACCTGCTGCTGGTCGTCTCGCGCGTCGCCGCGCTCGGCATCTTCCTCGATTCCGAGGACGGCCAGAACCTGCTCGCCGGCACGAAGCGCGCCGCGAACATCCTCGCCGCCGAGGAGAAGAAGGGCACGGCCATCGCCGATGCGGTCGATCCGACGCTGTTCCGCCAGGACGAGGAAACGGCGCTCCACGAGGCCGTCGCCCACGCCGAGCGCGATGCCGGCGACGCCATCGCCAGGCAGGATTTCTCGGCCGCCATGCAGGCGCTGGCCGCACTCCGCCGGCCGGTCGACGCCTTCTTCGAGGCGGTGCTGGTCAATGACGAGGACGCGGCCGTGCGGGCCAACCGTCTGGCGCTGCTTGCCCGCATCCGCGGCGCGACCGGGCAGATGGCCGATTTCTCGAAGATCGCGGGGTAGTCCGCCCAGGTGGCGTGGTTAGTCCTGCGGCGCGGTCTTCCCGTCGAGGCCGCCGCGCAGCGCCGGCGCGCCGTCGTCGGCAAGCCAGCCGGGCAGGGCGGGAGCCTCGGGCTCGGCCGTCTCGCCGATCGCGGCGACCTCCTCGCGCGACGGCGGGATGGCGTCGGCTCCGACGGCGACGACCGACTGGCCGATGGCGAGGATTTCCGTTCCCCCGGCGGCGGGATCGACCGGGTGCGCCTCGACGGCGCGCGCTTCGGCTTCGCCGACCGCCACGATGGACGGCGTCGCCTCCGGGGCCGGCAGGGTGATGATCGAGGAGGCCGCGCCCTCGGCGGCGACCGCAAGCAGCGGCAGCATCGAGACGAGGCCCGGAACAAGAATCTTACGCATCGCACGCTCACTCGCCGCAACGGCGTATTCGGCGCGACGGAACCCGCGCCCCCACACAAGGCGCGCATTTTAGCATTTCGAGGATTAACAAATCGGTGACGCGGTTTCCCTTGCCGCGCCCGCGCCCGCGCGTTACGCAGTCACCACTTCTGGAGACAAGGGTTTGGCGAAGATACTGCCGCTGAAGGATGCCTTCGAGCCCGCGCTGGCGCTGCTTGCCGCCGGCGAGGTCGTGGCCTTGCCGACCGAGACCGTCTACGGCCTCGCCGGCGACGCGACGAACGGCGAGGCGGTGGCGCGCATCTTCGAGGCCAAGGGCAGACCGCGCTTCAACCCGCTGATCGTCCATGTCTCCAGCCTCGACATGGCGCGGAAGATCGCCGTCTTCGACGACGCCTCGCTGACGCTGGCGGAAAGATTCTGGCCCGGCCCGCTGACGCTGGTGCTGACGCTGCGCGAGGATTACGGCATCCACCCGCTGGTCACGGCCGGGCTCGACACAGTGGCGATCCGCATGCCGCAGGGCTTCGCGCGCGAGCTGATCGCCGCGCTCGGCCGGCCGCTCGCCGCGCCGTCGGCCAACTCGTCCGGCCGCATCAGCGCCACGACGGCCGGGGCCGTCAACGACGATCTCGGCGACAGGATCGGATTGATCGCCGATGGCGGGCCGACGCCGGTGGGGCTGGAATCGACCATCGTCAAGGCCGGGCCGGAGGGCGTGCGCATCCTGCGGCCGGGCGGGGTGGCGACGGACGAGATCGAGGCGGCGCTGGGCGTGAAGGCGCTGCGCGGCGGCGCGGCCGGCGTCGAGGCCCCCGGCATGCTCGTCTCCCACTACGCGCCCGACGCCGCCATGCGGCTCGACGCGGCCGAGGTCGAGGCCGGCGAGGCGCTGCTCGCCTTCGGGCCGCAGCGGATCGCCGGCGCGGAGCGCGCCGTCGCCGTGCTGAACCTTTCCGAAGCCGGCGACCTCCGCGAGGCGGCGAGCAACCTCTACGGCCACATGAAGGCGCTGGACCGGGCCGGCGCGGCGGTGATCGCCGTCGAGCCGGTCCCGCAGGACGGGCTGGGCGAGGCGATCGCCGACCGGCTGAAGCGCGCGGCCGCGCCGCGCGGCGGGTAGGGCGATGACCGCGCCGGACCTCCTCGACCGCTTCGCCGCCATCGTTGGCGCCAGGCACGCGCTGCGCGATCCGGCCGAGACCGAGCCGTTCGTCACCGAACGGCGCGGCCTGTGGCCGGGCGCAACGCCGCTGGTTCTGAGGCCGGGCAGCGTCGCCGAGGTCAGCGCGATCCTCAAGCTCGCCAGCGAGACCGGCACGCCCGTCGTGCCGCAGGGCGGCAATACCGGCCTCGTCGGCGGGCAGGTGCCGGACATGACCGGCAGCGAGGTGGTGCTGTCGCTGTCGCGGCTTGCCGCCATCCGCGAGATCGACACCGCCTCGAACGCGATCGTCGCCGAGGCCGGCGTGACGCTGCATGCGCTGCGCGAGGCGGCCGACGCCGCCGGCCGGCTGTTCCCGCTGTCGCTCGCCTCGCAGGGCACGGCGCAGATCGGCGGCAACCTCTCCTCCAACGCCGGCGGCACCGGCGTTCTCGCCTATGGCAATGCGCGCGAGCTTTGCCTCGGCGTCGAGGTGGTGCTGCCCACCGGCGAGGTGCTGGACGACCTGCGCAAGCTCAAGAAGGACAACACCGGCTACGACCTCAAGAACCTGTTCATCGGCGCGGAAGGCACGCTCGGCGTCATCACCGCGGCGGTGCTGAAGCTGTTCCCCAGGCCGAAGGGGCGCGAGGTGGCGTGGGTGGGGCTCCGAAGCCCCGAAGCGGCGCTGTCGCTGTTCTCGCTCGCTTCGGAGCGGGCGGGCGCGAGCCTCACCGCCTTCGAGCTGATGATCGGCGAAAGCCTCGCCTTCGTGCTTCGCCATGTTCCGGGAGCGGCCGCGCCGCTCGCCTCGGCGCATCCGTGGCATGTGCTGATGGAAATCTCCTCCGGCCGCTCGTCCGAGGACGCGCGCGGCCTGATCGAGGAGATCCTTGCCGAAGGAATCGAGCGCGGGCTGGTCGGCGACGCGGTGCTTGCCGCAAGCATGGCGCAGGCCGAGGCGCTGTGGAAGCTGCGCGAGTCGATGTCGGACGCGCAGCGCCACGAGGGCGCCTCGATCAAGCACGACATTTCCGTGCCGGTCGCCGCCATCCCCGATTTCATCGCCGAGGCATGGCGGGCGGTAACGGCGCTGGAGCCGCGCGCCCGGCTGGTCGCGTTCGGCCACATGGGCGACGGCAACCTGCATTACAACGTCTCGCAGCCGGTGGGGGTGGAGCCGTCTTCCTTCCTCGCCCGCTACCGCGAGATCAACGATGCGGTGCATGCGGTGGTGCGCGGCTTCAACGGCTCGATCTCGGCCGAGCACGGCATCGGCCGCATGAAGCGCGACGAACTGATCGCCACCGCGCCGCCCGTCGCCATCGACCTGATGCGCCGCATCAAGATCGCCTTCGATCCGGCCGGCATCATGAACCCGAACAAGGTGATTTAAGATTCCTTGCGCCGGGTTGCAAAACGATAACCATGCGCCGAGGCGACGAAGCCTTAACCCTGCTTCTTAAGCCGGGCGGAACGCCGCGCCCGATACTGTCGTGCCCATAAACGAGGCGGCAGAAGCCGCCCGGGGAAGCCGGAAAACCGGCTCTCAGGAGAGACAGGAAGGCGCAACTGAAGATGAAGACAGGGCTGAAACCCGCATGGGCCGGCTGCGATCTGCGGCTCGACCCGTTCCGCCTGCCGCAGGCGGTGTCCTATGCCGGGCGCGACGATCTCGGCGATGTCACCTTCACCATAGATCACCGCGGCGTCACCATGCGCCGCATCCTGCAGGGCAGCCGTCTGCCAGTGTCGATCGCGCTGCCGGCGCGTGCCTTCCGCGGCGTCGCGGCCCGCGCCATCGAGGATGGCGACGGCAACGTCACCGTCACGCTCGAATTGCTCCATTCCGACCCGATGCTGTCGGTGCCGCTGCTCGTCGCCCATGACCTCGACGACGTCGCAGCCGACTGGCGCGCGTGGTCGGATGCCTATCGCCTGCCGATGCTCCTGATCGAGGCCGACGGCGAGGCGCGCACGCTCGAGGAATCGCTCGGGCTGGTCAAGAAGCGCCCGCCCGCGCCGCGCCGCAAGGGCCGCATGTCGATACAGCGCCGCCCACGCTTCCTCGCCCGCCGCAGGACCGGCGATCTCGGCGTCCGGCTCGTTATCGACGGCCAGGAAATCGTCGCCTGGGACTGAGGCTCAGAAATTGGGGCTGATCGCGGCCCACACGCCGCCGCCGAGGAGGCCGAGGAAGATCAGCCAGCCGACGGTCGAGTTCGACTTGAAGAGCCGCAGGCACTGGTCGGGGTCGTCGATGTCGAGGACCCTGATCTGCCGCCACAGATGCGCGCCGGCCGCGAGCAGGCCGGCGAGCGCCGGCATCGGCACGGCCGCATTGGCGAAGGCGACGAGGAAGAACAGAAGCGCCATGCCGTAGAGGCCGATCAGCCATTCGCGCGTCCTGTCGCCGAACAGCCGCGC
>JALHFU010000060.1:0-16131 GCA_022838525.1 Hyphomicrobiales bacterium
CATCGGATGGACGACGTCGGTGACGCGGAAGACGATCTGCGTGTCGCCGCTGGCGCCGGCCGCAACGCCGGTGCCGCCGCGCGCGACGCCGAACGCGGCCGCGATGCCGGTCTGCCCGAGATCGGCGTCGGTGCCGTCGCGCTTGAGACCGCGGCGCGTCTGCACCTCGACGCCCAGCTCCGCGGCGAGCTCGGCGATGGGCCGGCCGCCGGCGAGCGCCCGCTCGACCTCGGCGGCCCTGGCGGCGAGCCGGGTTTCGGCCTCGTTGGCCGTCCAGTCGGCTGCGACCCGGTCACGGACTTCGTCGAGGGTGCGGTCGCGGGCCGGGGTCACCGCATCGACCTCATAGAACAGGAAGCCGCTGGAGCCGATGTTGATCGGCGGATTCTCCATGCCGACCTCGGCCTCGAACACCTCGCGCAGCAGCTCGCTCGACTGCGGCAGGTCGGTCAGGATCGTGCCTTCCGGCGTGCGGCCGCCGCGATCCACGGCCTCGACGGTCACGACCCTGAGCCGCTGCTTGGCAGCGGCCTCGGCCATGCTGTCGCCGCCGGCGCGGGCATCCTCGTAGGCGTCGTGCACGTCGAGCAGGACGCGGTTCGCCTCGTCATGCGCCAGTTCCTCGCGGATCGTGGCCGCGACTTCCTCGAACGGGCTGACGCGCTCGGGCACGATCTCGGTCACGCGCAGCAGGATGGGGCCGAACGTGCCGGGCACCACCTCGCTCACCTCGTTCTCGCCGAGCGCGAAGGCGGCCTCCGCGATCGCCGCATCGGCGACCCGGTCCTTCTCGAAGGTTCCGAGCACCGCGTCGGCCATGGTCTTACCCTCGGCCGCCACGATCTCCTCGAAGGTCGCGCCGCCGCGAATCCGCTCCAGCGCGGCGCCGGCCGCGGCCTCGTCGGCGAACACGATCTGCTGGATGGTGCGGCGCTCGGCGGCCGTGAAGCGCCTGAGGTTGTTGTCGTAATAGGCGCGCACCTCGTCGTCGCTGATCGCGGCCGGATCGGCGATGTCCTCGGGTTCGAGCTTGATGTAGGAGATCTTGCGATATTCGGGCGCGGCGTAGCTCGCCTTGTTCGCCTCGAACCAGGCGGCGACGGCCTCTTCGGACGGCGCCTCGACCGGCTCGACCAGCGAGCGCGGCAGCACGAGATATTCGACGGTGCGGTCCTCGCCGGAATAGAGCGACACGGCGCGCAGCAGCGCATCCGGCGCGCGCATCCCGTCGGACACGGCTTCGACGATCTGCTGGCGCACGGCCACCTGGCCGCGGTTCTTCAGATAGTCGTTGGGCGACATGCCGACCTGGCGCAGCACCCATGCGAACTGGTTGCGGTCGAAGCGGCCGTCCGGGCCGGCGAAGGCCGGGTCCTCGGCCGTCAGCGCCGCCAGCCTGTCGCGCGACAGGCCGAGCCGCATCTCGCGCGCCTGCTCGTCCAGCACCGCGCCCGCGACGAGCTGCGCCAGCACCATCTGGTCGATGCCGAAGGCCTGCGCCTGCTCGCGCGTGATCTGCCGGCCGAACTGCTGCGAGAACTGCGAGACCTGCCGGTCGTAGGCGAGGCGGTATTCGTTGATCGACACCCGCGTCTTGCCGACGCTGATCACGTTGGAGCCGAGCCCGCCCATGATCTGCCCGGAAATGCCCCACACCGCGAAGGAAAGCACCAGCAGTATCAGGAGCAGCTTGGCGACCCACGTTCCGGCGGCGTTTCTGAGGATGGTGAGCATGTCGTCTTCCGGTTGGCTGATGCGAGCCTCGGCAATACCGTTCTTGCCGCCCGGTGTCGATTGCTTTGTGCCCGGTTTTTGCTAGGAAGCCAGCCAACATGGCCAAAGCAAGGAAGGGACACGCCCGATGACCCCCGGTATTCGCCCGCTCGTCGCCGGCAACTGGAAGATGAACGGCACCAGCGCCTCGCTCAGGGAGCTCGTCGCCATCGGCAACGGCTTCATGAGCGGGCTGGAGACGGAGACCGACGCCCTCGTCTGCCCGCCGGCGACGCTTCTGTCGCGGGCGTCCGAGGTGCTGGGCAAGGGGCCGGTGCGGACCGGCGGGCAGGACTGTCACGCCAGGGAAAGCGGGGCCCACACCGGCGACGTCTCGGCCGAGATGCTGAAGGACGCCGGCGCCTCGTGGGTCATCGTCGGGCACTCGGAGCGGCGCACCGACCACGGCGAGACCGACGCGACGGTGAACGCCAAGGCGCAGGCCGCCTGGCGCGCCGGCATCGGCGCCATCGTCTGCATCGGCGAGACGCAAGGCGAGCGCGAGGCAGGCGACACGCTGGCCGTGCTGTCGCGCCAGATTGCGGGCTCGGTGCCGGCCGGCGCCACCCACGCCAACACCGTCGTCGCCTACGAGCCGGTCTGGGCCATCGGCACCGGGCTCACGCCCTCGGCGGCGGACGTGGCGGAAGCGCACGCCCATATCCGCAAGGAGCTGGAAAAGGCCGTCGGCGGCGAGGCCGCGAAAATGCGCATCCTCTATGGCGGCTCGGTGAAGCCGTCGAACGCGGTCGAGCTTCTGACCGTCGAGAATGTCGACGGCGCGCTCGTCGGCGGCGCCAGCCTCAAAGCGTCCGATTTCCTCGGCATCGCCGAGGCGTATCGCTCGCTCTGACGCGAAATTTTCGCGCACCCGCCTTTTTTGCTCCGCAAGGCGGGGCCATATGGGTTGGAAAGCGCGGCGAAGCCGTGTATTGAGCCGCGTCCGCGGCAGCGTTCTCGCGCTGCCTGCGGTCGAGATTCCCGGAAGCGATCCCATGCAGACAATCCTCATCGTCATCCACCTGATGGTCGTCCTCGCCCTCGTCGGCGTGGTGCTGTTGCAGCGTTCGGAAGGCGGCGGCCTCGGCATCGGCGGCGGCTCCGGCTTCATGACGGCGCGCGGCGCGGCCAACGCGCTGACCCGCACCACCGCGATCCTGGCGGCCGCGTTCTTCGCGACGTCGCTCGGCCTGTCGCTCCTGGCGCGCTACGGCGAACAGCCGATCGACATCCTCGACCGCGTGCCGCAGGCCGGACAGCAGCAGCAGGGCGCGCCCTCGGGCGGCGGCGTCCTCGACCAGCTCGGCGGCTCGGACGATACCCCGGCCGCCCCGACGGCGCCGGCCGGGCCGCAGGTCCCGAGCGGCCAGTAGCCCGGTCCCCGCAGCGGCCTTTCGCCGCTCCTTGCGAGACAAAAAGAAAGCCGGCGGAAACCGCCGGCTTTTTTCTTGGCTTCCGCCGGAACGTTCAGCGGGTGACGAACACCGAGCACTTCGCGTGGCGCACGACCCGGCCCGCCGTGGAACCGATGAAGTAGTCCTGCAGGCCGGGGCGATGCGAGGCGACGATGATGAGGTCGGCCTTCTTCTCCTCGGCCAGCTCGAGGATCTGGTTGCCGGGATGGCCGGTGCGCACCACGATCTCGGCATCGACGCCGGCATCCTTCGCGATGGCCTTGAGCTTGTCCTCGGCGTCGCGGCGCGACTGCTCGATCAGGCCCGCCGGCAGCTCGATGGCGACGTAGCCGGGCAGTTCCTCGAGGATGTTCGTCAGCACGATCCTGGCATCACCGCCGCCGAGCCGCACGGCGAGATCGAGAATGCTGCGCCCCTTCGTCTCCTGGGCGAGGTCGATCGGAACGATGATGGTCTGGTACATGGCGTTCTCCCTTGATTGCTGCGCCTGTCTGCCCGGCAGGAATTCTAGACACCGATGGAGTAGCCGCATTGCGGTGGGTCAAGCAATGGCTAACTGAGGGCGTTGGCGTGAGGCTTGCGTTTTCGGCAAGGCTGGTTTGCTTGGGATAACGCCCCCTGCGCGATTTTCCGCTGGCGGAATCAGGCGCGCGGCGCTAAGCGTCGGTTCCCATGGCGCGATATGTTTTCATCACCGGCGGCGTGGTTTCCTCACTCGGCAAAGGCATCGCTGCGGCGGCTCTGGGAGCCCTGCTGCAAGCGCGTGGCTACCGCGTGCGGCTGCGCAAGCTCGATCCTTATCTCAACGTCGATCCGGGCACGATGAGCCCGTATCAGCATGGCGAGGTGTTCGTCACCGACGACGGGGCCGAAACCGACCTCGACCTCGGCCATTACGAGCGCTTCACCGGGCGCTCGGCCAACCAGCAGGACAACATCACCACCGGCCGCATCTACAAGAACATCATCGAGCGCGAGCGGCGCGGCGACTATCTCGGCGCGACCGTTCAGGTGATCCCGCACGTCACCGACGAGATCAAGAACTTCATCCTCGACGGCAACGAGGACTACGATTTCGTGCTGTGCGAGATCGGTGGCACGGTCGGCGACATCGAGGCGATGCCGTTCCTGGAGTCGATCCGCCAGATCGGCAACGACCTGCCGCGCGGGCAGGCGGTCTACATCCACCTGACGCTGATGCCGTGGATTCCGGCGGCCGGCGAGCTCAAGACGAAGCCGACCCAGCATTCCGTCAAGGAGCTGCGCTCCATCGGCATCGCGCCCGACATCCTGCTCGTGCGCGCCGACCGGCAGATCCCCAAGGAAGAGCGCCGCAAGCTGTCGCTGTTCTGCAACGTGCGTGAATCGGCCGTCATCCAGGCACTGGACGTCGCCCACATCTACGACGTGCCGATGGCCTATCACGAGGAAGGCCTCGACGGCGAGGTGCTGGCCGCCTTCGGCATCGACCCCGCGCCCAAGCCGCGCATGGAGCGCTGGCAGGAGGTGTCCGAGCGCATCCACAACCCGGAAGGCGAGGTCACCATCGCGGTGGTCGGCAAGTATACCGGGCTGAAGGACGCCTATAAGTCGCTGATCGAGGCTCTGTCGCATGGCGGCATGGCCAACCGGGTGCGCGTCAAGCTCGACTGGATCGAATCCGAGGTGTTCGAGCGCGAGGACCCGGCGCCGTTCCTCGAAAAGGTCCACGGCATCCTCGTTCCGGGCGGCTTCGGCGAACGCGGCTCGGAAGGCAAGATCCTGGCCGCGAAGTTCGCGCGCGAGCGCAAGGTGCCCTATTTCGGCATATGCTTCGGCATGCAGATGGCCTGCATCGAGGCCGCCCGCTCGCTCGCCGGCATCGAGGATGCGTCCTCGACGGAGTTCGGCGAGGCGAAGGAGCCCGTCGTCGGCCTGATGACCGAATGGCTCAAGGGCAACATGCTCGAGAAGCGCAGGGCCTCGGGCGACCTCGGCGGCACCATGCGGCTGGGCGCATTCCCGGCGCGGCTGGGCGACGGCACCCGGATCGCCTCGATCTACGGGACGACCGAGATTTCCGAGCGCCACCGCCACCGCTACGAGGTCAACATCGACTACAAGGAGCGGCTGGAAGCCTGCGGCCTCGTCTTCTCCGGCATGTCGCCGGACGGCGTGCTGCCGGAGACGATCGAATATGCCGACCACCCGTGGTTCATCGGCGTGCAGTACCATCCCGAGCTGAAGTCGCGCCCGTTCGAGCCGCATCCGCTGTTCGCGAGCTTCATCGCGGCCGCGGTGGAACAGAGCCGGCTGGTGTGAGCGCGCGCAGCCTCGACCATCTCGTCCTGTCGGTCGCCGGCCTTGCCGCGGCAAGGGAGCGGCTCGCCGAACTGGGCTTCACCGTCGCGCCGCAGGGCGTGCATCCCTTCGGCACCGTCAACGCCTGCGTCTACTTCGCCGACGGCACCTTCATCGAGCCGCTGGCCGTGGGCGACGCGGAAGCGATCAAGGCGGCCGTCGCGGCTGGCAACAGCTTCGTCCTCGGCGACAGGCGGTTCCGCGCCGCCGTCGGCGAGGAGGGGCTTTCGGCCGTCGTCTTCGGCACGAGCGATGCCGAGGCCGACCATGCCGCCTTCGTCGGAAAGGGCATCTCGGGCGGAGCGATGGTCGAGTTCTCGCGCCCCTCGCTCGACAAGGACGGCAAGGCCGACATCGCCAGCTTCCGGCTTGCCTTCGCCGCGCCCGAGGGCGGGGCGGACGCCTTCTTCTTCGCCTGCGAGCGTCGCAAGGTGCCCGCCATCGACCGCTCGGCGCTCGAACGCCACGACAACGGCGCTGCGCGCATCGTCGCCGTCGGCGCCGAGGCCGCCGATCCCGGGCGCTTCGCCGCCTTCCTCGCGGCCGTTTCGGACGGCGATGCGGATGCTTCGGGCGGGGCCGCCACCGTCTCGCTCCCGAATGCGAGGCTGGATGTGCGTGCAAATCCCGCATTCGCGAGGGCGCGGCTGACCGGCATCACCTTCGGGGTGAAGGACCGCGCGGCCACCGCGGCGCTGTTCAAGGCGCGCGGCATCGTCTACGAGGAGCGCGACGGACGCCTCCACGTGCCGGCGGCACGCGGCCAGGGCGTCGCCTTCGTGTTCGAGGAAACGCCATGACCGCTCCCAATCCCGTCGTCGGCGTCGGCAATGTCCGCTTCGCCAACGATGCGCCTCTGGCGTTGATCGCCGGCCCGTGCCAGCTCGAATCGCGCCAGCACGCCTTCGACATCGCAGGCAGCCTCAAGGAGATGTGCGCCCGCGCCGGCATCGGCCTCGTCTACAAGACGTCGTTCGACAAGGCCAACCGCACCTCGCTTTCCGGCCGCCGCGGCGCGGGGCTGGAGGCGGCGCTGCCGGTCTTCGCCGACCTCCGGCGCGACCTCGACCTGCCACTCCTGACCGACGTCCACACCGAGGAGCAGTGCGCCGTCGTCGCCGATGTGGTCGACGTCCTCCAGATTCCGGCCTTCCTGTCGCGCCAGACCGACCTCTTGATCGCTGCGGCGAAGACGGGCCGGGTGGTCAACGTCAAGAAGGGCCAGTTCCTCGCGCCGTGGGACATGAAGAACGTGGTCGCCAAGCTTACCGGCTCGGGCAACCGCAACGTGCTCCTGACCGAGCGCGGCGCGTCCTTCGGCTACAACACGCTCGTCTCCGACATGCGGGCGCTGCCGATCATGGCCGAGACCGGCGCGCCGGTGATCTTCGACGCCACCCATTCCGTGCAGCAGCCGGGCGGGCAGGGCGGCTCCTCCGGCGGCGAGCGGCGCTTCGTCGCGACGCTGGCGCGGGCGGCGGTCGCGGTCGGCGTCGCCGGCGTCTTCATCGAGACGCATCAGGACCCCGACAACGCCCCGTCGGACGGCCCCAACATGGTGCCGCTCGCCGACATGCCGCGCCTGATCGACACGCTGATGGCGTTCGACCGCATCGCCAAGGACCTTTGACCCGCGCCGGAACCTCCTCGGCCCTTCCTCCGTTGTGAATGCACAAGGGGGCGCAGCCAGACGAGGAGAAACTACACATGGCTACCGCCACAGGACACACCCAGGCAATCCAGGCGTCGCGCGTCATCGGCACCGACGTCTACAACACCGAGGGCGAGCACATCGGCACCATCGAGGACGTGATGCTGGACAAGCTGTCCAACAACATCATGTTCGCCGTCATCGGCTTCGGCGGCTTCCTCGGGATCGGCGAGAAGTACCACACCATCCCGTGGGCGAGCCTCGACTACGAACCGCAGCGCGGCGGCTATGTCGTGCCGTTCAGCCGCAGCCAGCTCGAGGCCGCGCCGGTCTACGACATCAACGACCTGACCTCGGGCGACGGCACCAGGGCGCGCGAGGAGTCCTACGACTACTACAAGGTCCCGCGCTACTGGCTTTGATCGGGATGGCGTGACGGCGGTCATTGCCTGCGGCAAGGCCATTCGGTAAGACGGCGGCGACTTCGCCACCGTCTTACCGAGGAAAGCCTGCCATGACCGCCATCATCGACATCGTCGGCCGCGAGATTCTCGACAGCCGCGGCAACCCGACCGTTGAGGTCGACGTCGTCCTCGAGGACGGCTCCATGGGCCGCGCCGCCGTTCCTTCCGGCGCCTCGACCGGCGCGCACGAGGCGGTCGAGCTGCGCGACGGCGGCGCCCGCTATCTCGGCAAGGGCGTCAAGAGCGCCGTCGATGCCGTCAACGGCGAGATTTTCGAGGCCGTCGGCGGCCTCGAAACCGAGAACCAGATCCAGATCGACCGCACCATGATCGACCTCGACGGCACGCCGAACAAGGCGCGCCTCGGCGCCAACGCCATCCTCGGCGTGTCGCTCGCCGTCGCCAAGGCCGCGGCCGAGGCCGCCTCGCTGCCGCTCTACCGCTACGTCGGCGGGGCCGGCGCCCATGTGCTGCCGGTGCCGATGATGAACATCGTCAACGGCGGCGCCCATGCCGACAACCCGATCGACTTCCAGGAATTCATGATTATGCCGGTCGGCGCGGCGACGTTCCGCGAGGGCCTGCGCTGGGGCGCGGAAATCTTCCACACGCTCAAGAAGGGGCTGAAGGACGCCGGCCACAACACCAATGTCGGCGACGAGGGCGGCTTCGCGCCGAACCTGAAGAGCGCCCAGGCCGCGCTCGACTTCGTCATGGCCTCGATCGAGAAGGCCGGCTACAAGCCGGGCGACGACGTCGCCATCGCGCTCGACTGCGCCTCGACCGAGTTCTTCAAGGACGGCAGCTACGTCTACGAGGGCGAGAGGAAGACGCGAGATCCGAAGGCGCAGGCGAAGTATCTGGCGAAGCTCGTCGCCGACTATCCGATCATCTCGATCGAGGACGGCATGGCCGAGGACGACTGGGAGGGCTGGAAGACGCTGACCGACCTGATCGGCGCCAGGGTCCAGCTCGTCGGCGACGATCTGTTCGTCACCAACTCCGCCCGCCTGCGCGACGGCATCCGCATGGGCGTCGCCAACTCCATCCTCGTCAAGGTCAACCAGATCGGCACGCTCTCCGAGACGCTCGACGCCGTCGAGACCGCGCACCGCGCCGCCTATACGGCGGTGATGTCGCACCGCTCGGGTGAGACCGAGGATTCGACCATCGCCGACCTCGCCGTCGCCACCAATTGCGGGCAGATCAAGACCGGCTCGCTCGCCCGCTCCGACCGCACGGCCAAGTATAACCAGCTCCTGCGCATCGAGGAAGAGCTGGGCGCACATGCCCGCTACGCCGGCCGCAGCATCCTCAAGGGATAGATTGCCTCCGCGGCAGGGCGACAGCCTCTCCGCAGATTGCTAGCGGGCCGGAATCCGGGATGGATTCCGGCCCGTTTCGTTCCGATCCGCGGGGCTCGGTAACCCGCCCTTAAACATAACCGTGGCAGATGAAGCGATCGCTCGAAGGGCATCGCTTATCCATGTGGACTCGCCAGCGCAAGAAACGCAACACCGGCGCCCTGATCGTGCCTGCCATCACGGCCGCGTTCCTGTCCTATTTCGGCTTCCACGCCTTTCACGGCGAGTACGGGATCTATTCCAAGTACCGCCTGGAGGCGCGCGTCGCCGCGCTCGAGGCCGACCTCGAAAAGGTGCAGGCCGAGCGCCTGCGCCTTGAGCGCCGCGTCCAGCTCCTGCACGACGGCACGCTCGAAAAGGACATGCTCGACGAGCATGCGCGCCGCGCGCTCAACATGGCGCTGACCGACGAGGTCGTCATCATGCGCCGCGGCAACGTGAATTAACTTAATTCAAGTTAATCATTGAATATCAAATAGTTACGTGAATATCGCGGATGCCAGCCATGCATTTTTCCGCATGGCGGTCGGCATTGCTCCGTGCTAGCCTTTTCAAAAATGCGGGAAGCGACAGCTTTCCGTCGGGGAGTAGACGACAAGGGAGCGAGCGATGGCGACAGCCGCCCGTAAGACGCCTGCGAAATCCAGAGCAGGCGCCGACAGCCAGCCGACACCGAAGACGCCGCCGCCGGCGAAGTTCACGAAGGAGCAGGACCTCAAGGCCTATCGGGACATGCTCCTGATCCGCCGTTTCGAGGAAAAGGCCGGCCAGCTCTACGGCATGGGCTTCATCGGCGGCTTCTGCCACCTCTATATCGGACAGGAAGCGGTCGTCACCGGCATGGCCATGGCCATCAAGGAAGGCGACCAGATGATCACCGCCTACCGCGACCACGGCCACATGCTGGCCATGGACATGAGCGCGCGCGGCGTGATGGCCGAGCTGACCGGCCGCCGAGGAGGCTACTCCAAGGGCAAGGGCGGCTCCATGCACATGTTCTCCAAGGAGAAGAATTTCTACGGCGGCCACGGCATCGTCGGCGCGCAGGTGCCGCTCGGCACCGGGCTTGCCTTCGCCAACAAGTATCGCGGCAACGACAACGTCTCGCTCACCTTCTTCGGCGACGGCGCGGCCAATCAGGGCCAGGTCTACGAGGCGTTCAACATGGCCTCGCTGTGGAAGCTGCCGGTCATCTACATCATCGAGAACAACCGCTACGCCATGGGCACGGCGGTGACGCGCTCCTCGGCCGAGACCGACTTCTCGCAGCGCGGCGTCTCGTTTCGCATCCCGGGCATCCAGGTCGACGGCATGGACGTGCGCGCCGTCAAGTCGGCCGGCGACATGGCGGTCGAGTGGTGCCGCGCCGGCAACGGCCCGATCATCCTCGAGATGCAGACCTACCGCTATCGCGGCCATTCCATGTCCGACCCCGCGAAATACCGCTCGAAGGACGAGGTGCAGAAGATGCGCTCCGAGCACGACCCGATCGAGCAGGTCAAGGCGCGGCTGCTGGCCCAGAAGGGCGTCGGCGAGGACGACCTGAAAGCCATCGACAAGGAGGTGCGCGACATCGTCGCCGACGCCGCCGATTTCGCCCAGTCCGATCCCGAGCCGGACGCGTCCGAACTTTACACCGACGTGCTGCTCTAAGGGGAGGGAACGGACCATGCCGATCGAGATTCTCATGCCCGCCCTCTCTCCGACCATGGAAGAGGGCAACCTGTCGAAATGGGTCAAGAAGGAGGGGGACAAGGTTGCCCCCGGCGATATCATCGCCGAGATCGAGACCGACAAGGCGACGATGGAGGTCGAGGCCGTCGACGAGGGCACGCTCGGAAAGATCCTCGTCGCCGAGGGTGCCGAAGGGGTGAAGGTCAACACGCCGATTGCCGTCCTTCTCCAGGAAGGCGAGAGCGCGGATGCCGTGGCGGTGTCGCCCGCCCCGGCCGAGGCGAAGCCCGTCGCGCCGGCGCAGGCCTCCGGCGACGCCGGCGGCAAGGCGCGCGAAGCCGGCGACGAGCCGAGCGCGAAAAAGGAAGCCGTCTCCGTTCCGGCCGCCCCGAAAGCCGAGGCGGCGGCCGACCCGGACATCCCCGCCGGCACCGAGATGGTGCCGACGACCGTGCGCGAAGCCCTGCGCGACGCCATGGCCGAGGAGATGCGCCGCGACGAGGCGGTTTTCGTGATGGGCGAGGAGGTCGCCGAGTATCAGGGCGCCTACAAGGTCACGCAGGGGCTGCTGCAGGAGTTCGGCCCGCGCCGCGTGGTCGACACCCCGATCACCGAGCACGGCTTTGCCGGCGTCGGCGTCGGCGCGGCCTTTGCCGGCTTGAAGCCGATCGTCGAGTTCATGACCTTCAACTTCGCCATGCAGGCGATCGACCAGATCGTCAATTCGGCGGCGAAGACCCTCTACATGGCCGGCGGCCAGATGGGCGCGCCCATCGTGTTCCGCGGACCGAACGGCGCGGCCGCCCGCGTCGCTGCCCAGCATTCGCAGTGCTACGCCGCCTGGTACGGCCACATTCCGGGCCTGAAGGTGGTGATGCCCTACACCGCCGCCGACGCCAAGGGGCTGCTCAAGGCCGCGATCCGCGACCCCAACCCGGTGATCTTCCTCGAGAACGAGATCCTCTACGGCCAGACCTTCGACGTGCCCAAATTGGATGATTTCGTGCTACCCATCGGCAAGGCGCGCGTCCATAAAGCGGGCGGCGACGTCACCATCGTCTCCTTCGGCATCGGCATGACCTATGCGGTCAAGGCCGAGACGGAGCTGCGCGAATTGGGCATCGACGCCGAGATCATCGACCTCAGGACCATCCGGCCGCTCGACTTCGACACGGTGCTGGCTTCGGTGAAGAAGACGAACCGCCTCGTCGTGGTCGAGGAAGGTTTCCCGCAGTCGTCGGTCGGCGATTTCATCGCCAACCGGGTGCAGCGCGAGGCGTTCGACTATCTCGACGCGCCGGTCGTCACCATTGCCGGCAAGGACGTGCCGATGCCGTATGCGGCCAATCTCGAGAAGCTGGCGCTGCCCAGCGTCGCCGAGGTGGTCGAGGCGGTGAAGGCCGTCACCTACCGCAGCTGAGGGAGGGCGCGCGATGCCGATTGAAATCACCATGCCGGCGCTGTCGCCCACCATGGAGGAGGGCAACCTCGCCAAGTGGCTGGTCAAGGAAGGCGATCATGTCTCGCCCGGCGACGTCATCGCCGAGATCGAGACCGACAAGGCGACGATGGAAGTCGAGGCCGTCGACGAGGGCACGGTGGCGAAGCTCGTCGTCCCGGCCGGCACCGAGGGCGTCAAGGTCAACGCCGTGATCGCCGTGCTGGCCGCCGAGGGCGAGGACGTCTCCGCCGCGGCATCCGCAGGCGCCGCCGCCCCGAAGGCCGAAGCGCCGAAGCCGGAAGCGAAAGCCGAGCCGGCAAAGCAGGAGGCGAAAGCCGAGCCGGCCCCCGCCGCGCCGGTGCAGGCTGCCGCGCCGGCGGCACCTCAGCCGCCCGCACCGAAGGCCGCTGCCGCGTCTTCGTCGGGCGAGGGGCGCACCTTCGCCTCGCCGCTTGCCCGCCGCATCGCGAAGGATGCCGGCATCGACGTCGCTGCGGTCGCCGGCTCCGGCCCGCGCGGCCGCGTCGTCAAGGCCGATGTCGAGGCGGCGATTGCCGGCGGCGCGCCGAAGGCCGCCCCCGCCGCCAGGGCCGAAGCGCCCGCCGCCACCGCGGCTCCCGCGCCGAAGGCGATGTCGGACGACGCCGTGCTCAAGCTGTTCGAGGAAGGCAGCTACGAGCTCGTGCCGCACGACAGCATGCGCAAGACCATCGCGCGCCGGCTGGTCGAGGCCAAGAGCACGATCCCGCATTTCTACCTCACCCTCGACACTGAGATCGACGCGCTGCTCGCCCTGCGCAAGCAGCTGAACGACGCCGCGCCGGTGACGAAGACCGAGAAGGGCGAGACGCCGGCCTACAAGCTCTCGGTCAACGACCTCGTCATCAAGGCCTATGCGCTGGCGCTCAAGGCGGTGCCGGACGCCAACGTGTCGTGGACGGACGGCGGCATGCTCAGGCACCGCAACGCCGATGTCGGCGTCGCCGTGTCGATCCCCGGCGGCCTCATCACGCCCATCGTGCGCAAGGCGGACGAAAAAACCCTGTCCGTCATCTCCAACGAGATGAAGGACCTTGCCGCGCGGGCGAGAAACCGCAAGCTGAAGCCGGAAGAGTATCAGGGCGGCACCTCGTCGGTGTCGAATCTCGGCATGTTCGGCATCAAGGACTTCGCCGCCGTCATCAACCCGCCGCATGCCACGATCCTGGCGGTCGGCGCGGGCGAGGAGCGGGCCGTGGTGAGGAACGGCGAGGTCAAGATTGCGACCGTCATGTCGGTGACGCTCTCGACCGACCACCGCGCGGTCGACGGCGCGCTCGGCGCGGAGCTTCTGGCCGCCTTCAAGCGGATCATCGAGAATCCGCTGTCGATGCTGGTCTAGGGCGTTTCCGGCAGGAGCGGATGCCGCTCTTGCGGTTCGGAAACGCGGCATACAGGGGCCTGGATCGTCCAGGCCGGGGTTCGGCAACCGGAGGGGACTTCCCGTGTGGGACGGCCCGGATGCGTAGAGATGGAGATCCTGCCCGATCGGGGCGTCGGGCAGGCTGCTCCGCAGGCCGGGCATGGTGCCCGGCGCACACGGAAAAGGTGCTGCCATGACCGAGACGACTGTGCATAGCGACAAACTGAAGAGATCGTGGGGCTGGATGGCGGTTCTTGCCGTCGTCTCGCTGGTGGGCGGCGTGCTGGCGCTCATCGACCCCTTCGCGGCGACGCTTGCCGCCACGCTCCTCGCCGGATGGTTCTTCATGCTGCTCGGCGGGCTGCAGATCATCCAGTCGTTCCAGGTCCAGGGCTGGGGCGGTTTCCTGTGGGCGCTGCTGTTCGGCGTGCTGTCGTTCGTCGTCGGCATCTCGCTCGTCTTCAACCCGCTCGCCGGCATGGTGTCGCTGACGCTGCTCGTCGCCGTGCTCCTGCTGGTCACGGGCGCGATCAAGCTCTTCTACGCCTTCTCGCTGCGGCCGGTGACCGGCTGGGGCTGGGTGCTGGTATCGGGCCTGCTCTCCATCGTGCTCGCGATCCTGATCCTGACCAACTTCCCCTACGCGGCGGGAACCGTGCTCGGCATCTTCCTTGCGGTGGAGCTGATCTCGAACGGCGTGCTGTTCCTGTTCATCGCGCTCGGCCTGCGCCAGCTGTGACGGGAGCCGGTCGACGGAACCGCGCATGAAGACGATCCTCTGCTACGGCGACTCGATCACCTGGGGCTCCGACGCCCGGACGGGCGGCCGCCACGCCTTCGAGGATCGCTGGCCGAACGTTCTCCAGAAGGCGCTCGGCCCTTCCGTGCAGGTCGTCACCGACGGCCTGCGCGGGCGCACGACGGCCTATGACGAGCATCTGGCGGCCTGCGACCGCAACGGCGTGCGCATCCTGCCGACGACGCTCTACACCCACGCGCCGCTCGATCTCGTCATCCTCATGCTCGGCTCGAACGACATGAAGCCGGCGATTGCCGGCACGGCGCTCGCCGCCATGCAGGGCATGCGCCGGCTGGTCGAGATCGTGCGCCTGAACGCGACCCGCGACGGCACGAGCGAGCCGCCCGCGGTTCTCATCGTCGCGCCGCCGCCGCTCAGCGAGACGGCCAATCCGGAATTCGCGGCGATGTTCGCCGGCGGCGTCGAGGAGTCGCGCATGATCGCCGGCTTCTATGCCGACCTCGCCGACGCGGAGGGCTGCGGCTTCTTCGATGCCGGCTCGGTCGCCGAGACGACCCCGATCGACGGCGTGCATCTCGACGCCGCCAACACGCGCGCGATCGGGCGGGCGCTCGAACCCATCGTGCGCATGATGCTTGGACTTTGAGGGAGGAAACGCCCGTGGCCGAAAGCTATGACGTCATCATCATCGGGGCAGGGCCGGGCGGCTACATCGCCGCGATCCGGGCCGCCCAGCTCGGCATGAAGACCGCCATCGTCGAGCGCGAGCATCTGGCCGGCATCTGCTCCAACTGGGGCTGCATCCCGACCAAGGCGCTCCTGCGCTCGGCCGAGGTGATGCATCTCGCCGCCCACGGCAAGGATTACGGCGTCGCCATCGAGGGCAGCGTCAAGCCGGACCTTGCGGCCATCGTCGCCCGCTCCCGCGGCATCGCCGAGCGCATGAACGGCGGCGTCGGCCTCTTGATGAAGAAGAACAAGGTCGATGTCATCTGGGGCGAGGCGAAGCTGACGAAACCTGGGGAGATCGTCGTTTCCAAGCCGGCAAAGAAGCCGATGCAGCCGCAGGCGCCGCTGCCGAAGAACACCAAGGGCGAGGGAACCTACGCCGCGAAGCATGTCATCGTCGCCACCGGCGCGCGGCCGCGCGCGCTGCCCGGCATCGAGCCGGACGGCAAGCTGATCTGGACCTATTTCGAGGCGATGGTGCCCGACACGCTGCCGAAATCGCTGCTGGTCATGGGCTCCGGCGCCATCGGCATCGAGTTCGCCTCGTTCTACCGCACGCTCGGCGTCGACGTCACCGTGGTCGAGCTGATGCCGCAGATCATGCCGGTCGAGGATGCCGAGATCGCGAAGTTCGCGCAGAAGCGGCTGGAGAAGGAAGGGCTGAAATTCATCCTCGACGCCAAGGTGACGAAGGTGGACAAGGCCGCCAACTCGATCACCGCCCATGTCGAGAAGAAGGACGGCTCGGTCGAGAAGATCACCGCCGACCGCCTGATCTCGGCCGTCGGCGTGCAGGCCAATGTCGAGAATCTCGGGCTGGAGGCGCTCGGCGTGAAGATCGAGCGCGGCGCGATTGCCATCGACGGCTATTGTCGCACCAGCGTGCCGGGCATCTACGCCATCGGCGACGTCGCCGGCCCGCCGATGCTGGCCCACAAGGCCGAGCACGAGGCGGTCATCTGCGTCGAGAAGATCGCCGGCCTCGCCGTCCACCCGCTCGACAAGGCGCTGGTGCCGGGCTGCACCTATTGCCACCCGCAGGTGGCGTCGGTCGGCCTGACCGAGGCGAAGGCCAAGGAGGCGGGCCGCGACATCCGCGTCGGCCGCTTCCCCTTCGT
>JALHFU010000476.1:0-1064 GCA_022838525.1 Hyphomicrobiales bacterium
CGTTCACCAGAGGCAGCGCTTCGGCATGCCCCCGGCCGATTGTAGACAACAGCAGGGGAAGTGCGCCGGCAGCGGCCAGAATGGCGCGCCGGCTGATGCAGTGATCGTTTCTCATCGTCAAACCTCGTTGCATGGATCGGATTGTCTCGCCGTCACGGTCCGGGCGCGACGCAGGAAAGGGTTGAGCGGCGCCCGTGCGGGCCGGCTGATGGCTCCGCAAATCGTCACAGCTTCACCCTCCGCAGCCTAGCTGCATTGGCGATCACGCTGACCGAGGACAGCGCCATGGCGGCGGCGGCGATGATCGGCGACAGAAGGATGCCGAAGAACGGATACAGCACCCCGGCCGCGATCGGCACACCCAATGCGTTGTAGATGAAGGCGAAGAACAGGTTCTGGCGGATGTTGCCCATGACCGCTTCCGAGAGCTTGCGCGCCCGGACGATGCCGGTCAGATCACCCTTCAGCAGGGTGACGCCGGCGCTTTCCATCGCCACATCGGTGCCGGTGCCCATGGCGATGCCGACATCACAACCGCGCTTTTCTGATCGGGCAGAACCTCCGCCTCGACCTCGTCAATGCCAAGCTGACGGGCGACCGCCTTTGCGGTGGTCCAGTTGTCGCCGGTGAGCATGACAACCCGGATCCCTTGCGCCTTCAGCGCCGCCAGCGCCTCGGGCGTCGAGGGCTTGACCGGATCGGCGATGGCGAAGATCGCGGCGACGCGGTCGTCCACGCCCATGAAGATCGCGGTCGCCCCATCCTCGCGCAGCCGGTCGGCCTCGTCGGCCAGCGGCGCCACATCGACCCCCTGTTCGGCGAGGAATTTGGCGTTGCCGAGGGGGATGCGCTTGCCCTCGACCGTGCCATAGGCGCCCTTGCCGGTGGGCGAG
The DNA here is from genome assembly GCA_022838525.1 of Hyphomicrobiales bacterium. Taxonomy (GTDB): domain Bacteria; phylum Pseudomonadota; class Alphaproteobacteria; order Rhizobiales; family Rhizobiaceae; genus Aerobium. The sequence continues at coordinate 894 of JALHFU010000476.1, forward strand.
TCGAAATCCGCAACCGGTGCGGTCGCGATGCCCCGTTCCTCTGCGGCGCGCACGATGGCGAGTGCCAGTGGATGCTCGCTGGCCCGCTCGACGCTGGCGGCAAGCCGCAGCGCCTCTTCTTCGGTGAACCCCGGCGCCGGCATGATGGCGGTGACGGCGGGGCGCCCTTCC
>JALHFU010000269.1:0-3167 GCA_022838525.1 Hyphomicrobiales bacterium
CCTGAAGCCGGGAAAATGAAAGCGGGACGCCGAGATCGAACGGAGGCACGCCGCCGCAGGCGGCCGGCCGCTGCTGCGGCTCACCCGGAGAAAGGCCGGCAGGAGCGTCAGACCTCGTCGAAGCGGCCGCCTTCCTTCGCCGGATTGCGGGCGATGGCGGCCTCGTCGCGATCCTCGGGCAACGCCTCGTCGCTGTTCTGATAGGCGTTGTCGTCGTCCTCCTCGGGCAGTTCGCCCGCGCGCTCGACGTCGTATCTGAGGTCGCCATTCTCGGGGATGCTGTCGGGCCGGATCGCGCCGCTTTCTATCGCCTCCCAGTCCTGCTCCTCCCATCCGGGGGTCTCGTCCCGGATGTCGTCGCCGCTCTCCTCGGCGGGCTGCCGGTCGGGCTTCCTGCGCGGGTCCATGGGTGCGGCTCCTCAAGCGTTCGTCTTCGCCGGCGAACCGCTTGAGGGGCAGATTGTTCCGGCGCGCCGGCTCGGCTTGTCCCGAAAAAAGGAGAGCCCGGCGAGCAAGGCTCGTCGGGCTCCTTTTGTGAGCGGCATTTCAGGAAGTTTCCGGGTGTTTCACCTTCGATTTCCTGCCGTTCACACCCATCAAACCCGCCACGGCGGGTTTTGTTCCAAGCCGGCGAACATTATTTTTGCCGAGGCAGGAGGGAGCAGAGGGGACCGGCTGGCGGCAAGAAACCGGCAGGCGCGAAAACGAAAAATGGTGCCCCCGGCAGGATTCGAACCCGCGACCCCCTGATTACAAATCAGGTGCTCTACCAACTGAGCTACAAGGGCATGCCCGAGGCGTTAGCATAATTCGTCCGGCCGTAAAACGGAATGTGCGGGCAGGATGCGCCGCTGCCGCCCACAAGGGCGCTACCCACATCGGCCGGCGCGTGCTAGTCAGCACATGCGCCAGAACCGGCCGACGGACCGGACGGACATGGCATCGTCGCGCCGGCACAGTATGACCACCGAGAACCTCGCCCTCACCTTCATCTCGACGGACACCGACGACGCGCGCGAGGCCGCGGCGCGGCTGGCGGCCCTCTACGGCCAGTCGCCGATGGCCGAGGCGGACGTGGTGGTGGCGCTCGGCGGCGACGGCTTCATGCTCCAGGCGATCCACGAGCACATGGATTCCGGCCGCTCCATCTACGGCATGAACCGCGGCACGGTCGGCTTCCTGATGAACGAATATTCGGAGACCGGCCTGCGCGAGCGCATCGCCGCAGCCACAGCCGAGACGATCCGGCCGCTGGTGATGGAGGCGACCACCCTCCTGGGCGACGTCGTGTCCGCGCGCGCCATCAACGAGGTGTCGCTGTTCCGCCAGTCGGCGCAGGCGGCGAAGGTGCGCATCTCCATCGACGGCAAGGTGCGGCTCGACGAGCTGATCTGCGACGGGGTGATGGTGGCGACGCCGGCCGGCTCCACCGCCTACAACCTGTCGGCCCACGGCCCGATCCTGCCGCTCGACGCGCCGCTGCTGGCGCTCACCCCCGTCAGCCCCTTCCGCCCGCGCCGGTGGCGCAGCGCGCTGATCCCCAACCGTTCGACGGTGCGCTTCGACATCCTCGAAAGCGACAAGCGGCCGGTCAACGCGGTCGCCGATCACACCGAGGTGAAGTCGGTGACGTCCGTCACGGTGCGCGAATCGCACGATTCCACCGTCACGCTCCTGTTCGACGCCAGCCATTCGTGGGACGAACGCATTCTTGCCGAACAGTTCCGCTATTGATCGCGGCGATTTACCAGAATCGCAGCCGAAGGCCGGATTCGCGGCCAATTTGCGTGCCTGCCGTTGACATCGGCCCCATCGGGCCTTAACGCGACGGCAGGCCTCCATGCGTTCCTGCTGGAGCCGGGACGCATTGCGGCGGCGTCGCAGCATTGGCGAAACAGCAAAGTCATCCAGAACGTGTCATTACCTGACCAGACCGAAACCGAGGTCGCAACCGTGACCGAAGCGCCCGCTATTACCTTTGCCGACCTTGGGCTGTCGCAAAAGGTGCTGTCGGCCGTGTCCGACGCCGGCTACACGTCGCCGACGCCGATCCAGGCCGGCGCCATCCCGCATGCGCTCGCCGGCAAGGACATCCTCGGCATCGCCCAGACCGGCACCGGCAAGACCGCCGCCTTCGTGCTGCCGATGATCACGCGGCTGGAGAAGGGCCGCGCCCGGGCGCGCATGCCGCGCACGCTGATCCTCGAGCCGACGCGCGAGCTCGCCGCGCAGGTCGAGGAGAACTTCGTCAAGTACGGCAAGAACCACCGCCTGACCGTGGCGCTGCTGATCGGCGGCGTCTCGTTCGACGACCAGGAACGCAAGCTCGAGCGCGGCGCCGACGTGCTGATCGCCACGCCCGGCCGCCTGCTCGACCATTTCGAGCGCGGCAAGCTGCTGCTGACCGGCGTCGAGATCCTCGTCATCGACGAGGCCGACCGCATGCTGGACATGGGCTTCATCCCCGACATCGAGCGCATCGCCAAGCTGATCCCCTTCACGCGGCAGACGCTGTTCTTCTCGGCCACCATGCCGCCCGAGATCACCAAGCTGACCGAGCAGTTCCTGCACGCGCCGGTGCGGGTCGAGGTGTCGAGGGCGGCGTCGGCCGGCGTCAACATCGTCCAGCGCCTGGTGAAGTCCAAGTCGAAGGGCTGGGACAAGCGCGAGACGCTGCGCAACCTCATCCGCGCCGAGGAGCCGGAGCTCAAGAACGCGATCATCTTCTGCAACCGCAAGGTCGACGTGTCGGAGCTCTACCGCTCGCTGGTCAAGCACGATTTCGACGCCGGCGCGCTGCACGGCGACATGGACCAGCGGGCCCGCATGGCCATGCTGGCGGCGTTCCGCGACGGCAAGCTCAAGCTGCTCGTCGCCTCCGACGTCGCGGCGCGCGGCCTCGACATCCCCGACGTCAGCCACGTGTTCAATTTCGACGTGCCGATCCATGCCGAGGACTACGTCCACCGCATCGGCCGCACCGGCCGCGCCGGGCGCTCGGGCAAGTCGTTCACCATCGTCACCCGCTCGGACACCAAATATCTCGACGCCATCGAGACGCTGATCGGCAAGAAGATCGAATGGCTCGACGGCGACCTCACGACGCTCGGCCAGGACGACGCCGATGACGAGGCGCCGCGCCGCGGCCGCGGCGGCAAGGGTCGCGA
>JALHFU010000061.1:0-15959 GCA_022838525.1 Hyphomicrobiales bacterium
CGCCGCGGGCTGCAGCCCGTCTTCGAGGGCGCGCGCATCGTCGATGTCGAGCAGCGCCGGCCGGACCTGCGCTATCCCTTCCCGGCGGATTTCGTGCCGCGCCTGCGCGGCCGCACCGTCGTCTCGCTCGGCCGCCGGGCCAAGTATCTCATCATGCACCTCGACGACGACCCGGTGCTGATCTGCCATCTCGGCATGTCGGGCTCGTTTCGCATCCGTTCGGGCCCTATCCATTCGGGCACAACCGAGACGTTGCCCGGCGACTTCCACTATGCGCGCTCGAAGGACGAGGCGCACGACCACGTCGTCTTCCATCTGAGGGATGCGGCCGGGGCCGACCATCGCGCCGTGTTCAACGATCCGCGCCGCTTCGGCTTCATGCTGTTCTGCGACGCCGCCGGTCTCGACGCCCATCCCTCGCTTGCCGGCCTCGGCATCGAGCCCACCGGCAACGCGCTCGACGGGCCGTCGCTCGCGGCGCTGCTTGCCGGCCGCCGCACGCCGATCAAGGCGGCGCTGCTCGACCAGCGGCTGATCGCCGGTCTCGGCAACATCTATGTCTGCGAGGCGTTGTGGCGGGCGCGCATCGCGCCCACGCGCGAGGCGCGCAGCGTCGCCGCCGATCCCGGCCTGTGCGAGGATCTCGCCGCCGCCATCCGCGCCGTGATCGCCGAGGCGATCGTCGCCGGCGGCTCCTCGCTGCGCGACCACGTGCAGACCGACGGCTCGCTCGGCTATTTCCAGCATTCCTTCAGCGTCTACGACCGCGAGGGCGAGCCCTGCCCGCGGCCGGGCTGCGGCGGCACGGTCGCCCGCATGGTCCAGGCCGGCCGCTCGACATTCTATTGCCCCGCCTGCCAGGCTTGAGCTATTCCCGACCGGGAATTGCCGGCGCGCAGGCGGCGCCACCACCAACAGGGAGAAGCATCATGGCCTACGAGACGATCCTCGTCGAAACCCGCGGCAAGGTCGGGCTGATCACGCTCAACCGCCCGCAGGCGCTCAACGCGCTGAACTCGGCCGTGCTGCGCGACGTGATCGCCGCACTCGAGGCCTTCGAGGCCGATGCCGGCATCGGCGCCATCGTCATCACCGGCTCGGAAAAGGCCTTCGCGGCCGGCGCCGACATCAAGGAGATGCAGGAGAAGTCCTATATCGAGATGTATCTGGCGGACTTCTTCTCCGGCTGGGACGCGATGCTGCGCATCAGGAAGCCGGTCATCGCCGCGGTCTCGGGCTACGCGCTCGGCGGCGGCTGCGAGCTCGCCATGATGTGCGACTTCATCATCGCCGGCGACAACGCCAAGTTCGGCCAGCCCGAGATCACGCTCGGCGTCATGCCGGGCATGGGCGGCTCGCAGCGGCTCACCCGCTTCGTCGGCAAGGCCAAGGCCATGGACATGTGCCTGACCGGCCGCATGATGGACGCCGCCGAGGCCGAGCGCTCGGGCCTGGTCTCGCGCGTGGTGCCGGCCGGCGAGCTGATCGAGGAGGCGCTGAAGGCTGCCGCCAAGATCGCCGAATTCTCGCTGCCGGCGGTGATGATGACCAAGGAGGCCGTCAACCGCTCCTACGAGACGACGCTCGCCGAGGGCCTGCGCTTCGAGCGCCGGGTGTTCCACTCCATGTTCGCGCTCGAGGACCAGAAGGAGGGCATGAGCGCCTTCGCCGAGAAGCGCAAGCCCGCCTTCCGCAACCGCTGAGGTCGTCGGCCGCGAGGATCGTCGCAAAGAGTCGCCGGCAGGGCGTTGACGCGCGCAGAAAGCTTCTCTATAAGCCGCCGCAACCAAGGCGGCCTGTGGGCTGCCCCTTATGCGCTGCGCCACTCGGAACGGCCCGCTCGGGACAAACCGGACACGGCGCGACCACGCTGACATTGTGAGAGAGAGGCATCATGGCCAACACGTCTTCGGCCAAAAAGGCAACGCGCAAGATCGCCCGCCGCACCGCGATCAACAAGAACCGCCGTTCGCGCGTGCGCACCTTCGTGCGCAAGGTCGAGGAAGCGCTGGCCGCCGGCGACAAGAGCGCGGCCGAGGCCGCCTTCGCCGCCGCCCAGCCGGAGCTGGCGCGCGCCGCCTCCAAGGGCGTCCTGCACCGCAACACCGCCTCCCGCAAGGTGTCGCGTCTGGCCCGTCGGGTGAAGGCTCTCGACGCCTGATCCACGCGCTCCAGAGCAACCGGATTTCACGGACAGGACCCGGCGCGAAAGCGCCGGGTTTTTCTTTTGCCGAATACCGGTAGGATTATGTCTTGAACACATGATCGGCTTGCCGGCGCAGTATTGTGGATGCCCGCCTGCCGCTATCGCAGCGTCAGGCCAACGGCTCCGACCGTGCAAAAAAACATGAACGATTTCAGCTGGTTGGCCGTGGTATGGAAATCGGCTTGTCTTGCCGGCGGCGGGAACGGCGGTCCCCCGCCTGTCAAGCGCATTTTCTCTTTCGCGCCGTCTTTTATTTGCCGCTGCTGAAAGGTTTTGAATCAAAACGACTTAACGGCGACCCCCCTTCCGGGGGAGGCGAGTCAAGGCGATTCTTCGGCCCGATTCATGAAAAATTCCTTACCTGTCTATTGCCCTTCCGGCGGCCTTTTTTGTAGAGTTCAGCCATCGAGTGGGGCGGGCGAAAAGTCCGCCTGATCCAGCCAGACAGCGGCAGCAGCGCGACGTGGGCGATAGCCCGCGGGTGGTCGGATTGTGTCCATGCGATACACGCGAAACGGCTCACGGTTCGGGCCCGGGACAATGTCCGGGGATGGGGCTTGCGTGCGCCGGGTGTCAGCCAGTCGTCGCCCGATGCGGAAGGGCGGCGCGAACGGGAAAGGATGAGGTCAGGCCAAGGGGCCGGTGCGAGGAACGGCAGCAACAACGGGCGGGACCCTGTCGGCATTGCACGACGGGGCGATGAAGAGCCCGAAGGGCAACACAGGGAAGCATAATGCACAGCGGCATTGCATCGCGGGCCGGAACGGGCCTGACGGATTCGGTTTGTCAATTTGACGAGGGGACGGATATGGCGGCGTCGGGAGGGTCCGAGGCGAGTTTCGAACGCGTCAAGGCGCAGTTGAAGGCCCGTCTCGGCAACGACGTCTACTCCAGCTGGTTCGGACGCATGAAGCTGGCCGAGGCCACGCGCGGCCTCGTCCGGCTCTCGGTCCCCACGGCCTTCCTGCGCCAGTGGATCAACAGCCACTATCTCGATCTCATCGCCGATTTGTGGAAGGAGAGCGACCCCTCCGTCCTGAAGGTCGAGATCGTCGTGCGCTCGGCCGTGCGCAACAGCGCCCCGGCAATGGACGAGGAGCGGCAGCAGCCACGCAAGCCGCAGCCGCGCCCGGCCGGTGCCGCCGCAGCGGCGCCCGGCCTGACCCGCGCCGACAAGGCCGCGCCGCAGCGCCCCGCGGCGCCCGAGCAGCAATCCGCGCGGCAGACCGTGCTCGGCTCGCCGCTCGACCAGCGCTACACATTCGAATCCTTCGTGGAAGGCCCGTCCAACCGCGTCGCCTTCGCGGCGGCCCGCTCCGTGGCGGAATCCTCGTCGAGCGCGCTGCGCTTCAACCCGCTGTTCATCCATGCCTCGGTCGGGCTGGGCAAGACGCATCTGCTGCAGGCCATCGCCGCCGAGGCCATCGTCCGCAAGCCGCAGGCCCGCGTCGTCTATCTGACGGCGGAATATTTCATGTGGCGCTTCGCCACCGCCATCCGCGACAACTACGCGCTCCACCTCAAGGAGCAGTTCCGCGACATCGACCTCCTCATCATCGACGACATGCAGTTCCTGCAGGGCAAGTCGATCCAGCACGAGTTCTGCCACCTGATCAACATGCTGCTCGACAGCGCCCGGCAGGTGGTGGTCGCGGCCGACCGGCCGCCGGCGGAGCTGGAATCGCTCGAGCCGCGCGTGCGCTCGCGCCTCAACGGCGGCGTCGCGCTGGAGATGGGCGCGCCCGACTTCGCCATGCGCCTGTCGATCCTCAAGCAGCGCCACGCCGCCGCGGCGGCCGAGGACCCGGCGATCAGCATCCCCGAGGACATCCTCGCCCACATCGCGCAGGCCGTCACCGGCAGCGGCCGCGAGCTCGAGGGCGCGTTCAACCAGGTGCTGTTCCGCCAGTCCTTCGAGCCGGAAATGTCGGTCGCCTGGGTCGACGAGCTTCTCGGCAGCATGTACCGCACGGGCGAGCCCAAGCGCGTGCGCATCGAGGACATCCAGCGCATTGTCGCGCGCCACTACAACGTGTCGAAGACGGAGCTCCTGTCCAACCGGCGCACCCGCACCATCGTCAAGCCGCGGCAGGTGGCGATGTATCTCGCCAAGGTGATGACGCCGCGCTCGCTCCCCGAGATCGGCCGCCGCTTCGGCGGGCGCGACCACACCACGGTGCTGCACGCCGTGCGCAAGATCGAGGGCCTGTCGGGCTCCGATGGCACCATGGCGCAGGAGCTGGAGCTGCTGAAACGCCTGATCAGCGACCAGGCCTGACCGGCCCGGAAGCCGAATCCGCCGCCGCCCGCCTTCTCGCGGAAGGACGGGCAGTCCGCGCTTCGGCGGCGATGGCCTCCGCCGGGCGGGCACGATCTGGGGAAAGCGGGGCCAAGCCCGTGCGCAAACCGCGTACGGGCTTGCCTTTACAGGCATTTTCCTGTCAGGTTCACCGTCCATCTGCGCGCGCGCTCAGCCTGCTGGGGGCCGGTTGCGGCGCGAAGCCGAAACATCGTCTGCCTGCGGGATCCTGCGTGCCATGCGTGTCATTCTCGAACGCTCCAATCTCCTCAAGTCGCTGAACCACGTCCACCGCGTGGTCGAACGGCGCAACACGATCCCGATCCTGTCCAACGTGCTGCTCGCGGCGTCGGGCGCCAGCCTCGAGATGAAGGCGACCGACCTCGACCTCGAGGTGACGGAGGCGACCGCGGCCAATGTCGAGCAGGCCGGCGCCACCACCGTGCCGGCGCATCTCCTCTACGACATCGTGCGCAAGCTGCCGGACGGCGCCGAGGTGATGCTCAAGCTCGACGACAGCGGCAACTTCGTCTCCGTCATCTCCGGCCGCTCGTCCTTCCGGCTCCAGAGCCTGCCGCAGGCCGACTTCCCCGAGCTGTCGGCCGGCTCGTTCAGCCACATCTTCCGCCTCGAATCCGAGGCGCTGAAGGGGCTGATCGAGAAGACCCAGTTCGCGATCTCCACCGAGGAGACGCGCTACTATCTCAACGGCATCTTCCTCCACACCCACGAGGAGGGCGGCAAGCTCAAGCTGCGCTCGGTGGCGACCGACGGCCACAGGCTGGCGCGCGCCGAGGTCGAGGCGCCTGCGGGCTCGGAGGGCATGCCCGGCATCATCATCCCGCGCAAGACCGTGAGCGAGCTGCAGAAGCTGGTCGACGACCCCGACGTGGCGGTGACGACGGAGCTTTCCGACACCAAGATCCGCTTCACCATCGGCTCGGTGGTGCTGACCTCCAAGCTGATCGACGGCACCTTCCCGGACTATCAGCGCGTCATCCCCACCGGCAACGACAAGCGGCTCGTCATCGACCGCCAGAGCTTCGCCCAGGCGGTCGACCGCGTCTCGACCATCTCGTCGGAGCGCGGCCGCGCCGTGAAGCTGTCGATCGCCTCCGGCGGCGTGACGCTGACCGTCAACAACCCGGATTCGGGCAGCGCCACCGAGGAGATCGCCGCCGACTACGACGCCGACCCGATCGAGATCGGCTTCAACGCCAAGTACCTGCTCGACGTCGCGGCGCAGCTCACCGGCAGCGAGGCGCGCTTCCTGCTCGCCGACGCCGGCTCGCCGACGCTGATCCAGGACACGGCCGACGACGACGCGCTCTACGTGCTGATGCCGATGCGGGTCTAGAGCATTTTGCAGTCAGGCGGAATCGCTTGGCGTCGCATAAATGCGGTAAAAACAAACAGATAGAGCGGCAGCCCGGATTTGTCCGGGCATCCGCCGCTCTGGCGACCCGGAGGCGGCTGCCGGCAAGATGCAGACCTATGTCGCACGGCTGTCGCTGGCCGATTTCCGCAACTATTCGAGCCTCGCGCTCGACTTCCGGTCGGGCGCCGTGGTGCTGACCGGCGAGAACGGCGCCGGCAAGACCAACCTTCTCGAAGCGATCTCGTTCCTGTCGCCGGGGCGCGGCCTGCGCCGCGCCGTTCTGGAGGACGTGGCGCGTGCCGGCGCCGCCGGCGGCTTCGCCGTCCATGCCCGCGTCGAGGGCGCGTTCGGCGAGGTCGAGATCGGCACGGGCACCATGGGCGAAGGCCCGGAGGCCGCCGGCCGCAAGGTCCGCATCAACGGTGCGCCGGCCCGCTCGGCCGAGGACATGCTCGAATGGCTGCGCATCATGTGGCTGACCCCGGCCATGGACGCGCTGTTCGCCGGACCGGCCGCCGAGCGCCGCCGCTTCGTCGACCGGCTGGTGCTCGCCATCGACCCGGCGCACGGCCGCCGCGCGCTCGATTACGAGAAGGCGATGCGCGGCCGCAACCGGCTGCTTGCCGACAATGTCCGCGACGACAGCTGGTTCGAGGCCATCGAGACCCAGATGGCCGAGACCGGCACCGCCATCGCCGCCGCCCGCGTCGAGATCGTGCGGCTTCTGTCCGCCATGATCGAGCGCCTGCCCGGCGACGGCCCGTTTCCCCGCTCCGACATCGCGCTCGCCGGTACGCTGGAGGAGGCGCTGCCGGGCCGGCCGGCGGTGGACGCCGAGGAGGCGTTCCGCCGCTCGCTTGCCGACAACCGCGGCCGCGACCGCGCCGCCGGCCGCACCCTCGACGGCCCGCACCGTTCGGACCTTCTGGTGCGCCACCGGCCGAAGGACATGCCGGCGGAGCTGTGCTCGACCGGCGAGCAGAAGGCGCTGCTCACCGGCCTCGTGCTGTCGCATGCGCGGCTGGTGGCGGAGCTGTCGGGCGCGGCGCCGATCCTGCTCCTCGACGAGATCGCCGCCCATCTCGACGCCGGCCGCCGCGCCGCGCTGTTCTCGATCCTCGAGGAGCTGGACTGCCAGGCCTTCATGACCGGCACCGACCCGGAGCTGTTCTCCAGCATCCGCGAGCGGGCGCAGTTCTTCACCGTCGCCGGCGGCACGGTTGCGCCCGCATGACGCGCTGACATTTGCCCGGCCCTCGCCTATCTTCCGAGCCATGACCGACACCAAGCCCGATCCGCTCTCCCCGCAGGAACTCGAGCGCTACGCCCGCCACATCGTGCTGCCGGAGATCGGCGGCGCGGGCCAGCAGAAGCTGAGGCGCGCGCGCGTGCTGGTGGTGGGTGCGGGCGGCCTCGGCGCGCCGGTCTTGGCCTATCTCGCCGCGGCCGGCGTCGGCACGCTCGGCATCGTCGACGACGACGTGGTGTCGCTGTCCAATCTGCAGCGCCAGATCATCCACGAGACGGCGAGCGTCGGGAAGCCCAAGGTCGAGAGCGCTGCCAGGTCCGTCGCCCGCATCAACCAGCATGTGAACGTGGAGACGCATGCCCTGCGCCTCGACGCCGCCAACGCCGAAGCGCTGGTCGCCGCCTACGACCTCGTGGTCGACGGCACCGACAACTTCACCGCCCGCTACGTCATGGCCGATGCCTGCGCTGCCGTCAGGCGGCCGCTGGTGGCCGCCGCGGTCGGCCGCTTCGACGGTTCGGTGACGGTGCTGAAACCGTGGGAGACGGGCGCGGACGGCGCTCCCAATCCCGGCTTCCGCGATCTCTTCCCCGCGGAGCCGCCGCCCGGCCTCGTGCCCTCCTGCGCCGAGGCGGGCGTCGTCGGCGCGCTGGTCGGCGTCGTCGGCTCGCTGCAGGCGATGGAGGCGATCAAGCTCATCGCCGGCATCGGCGAGCCGCTCGTCGGCCGGCTCCTGATGTATGACGGGCTCGGCGCGCGCTTCGACACCGTGCGCTATCGCGCGCGGCGGACGCCGGAAGGCGGCTAGGCCGGGCGAAATCCGCCGGCCGCCGCCGGCAGGGCCGGAAAGCAAAACCGGAAAACAGCTTCACACTTTTCGCAGAATTGCTCTATAGCGCGTGCATGGACGCGAAACTGAGCCGGCCCGACCCGCGGCGAATCCACCATCTGCGCCTGAACACGCTGATCCGCCTGCGCTGGCTGGCGATCATCGGCCAGAGCGCGACCGTGCTTTTCGTCGCCTACTGGCTGGAGTTTCCCCTGCCGGTCAGCCTGTGCTTCGCGCTGATCGCGCTGTCGGCGTGGCTCAACCTGTTCCTGGCCTTCCGCTACCCGGCCACCCATCGCCTGACGCCGAAATTCGCCTTCGCGATCCTGCTGTTCGACGCCATCCAGCTCGTCGGCCTGCTCTACATGACGGGCGGCCTGACCAACCCGTTCTCGTTCCTGATGATCGTGCCGGTCATCATCTCGGCCACCTCGCTGCCGGCGCGGCTGACGCTGGCGCTGGGGGTGGCGGTGGTCGGCATGACGACGCTGCTCGCCTTCTACCACCTGCCGCTGCCCTGGTTTCCCGGCACGGCGCTCGCCGTGCCGTTCATCTACATCGCCGGCATGTGGATGGCCGTGTTCTCGACCATGACCTTCACCGCCTTCTACGCCTATCGCGTCGCCGAGGAGGCGCGGCTGCTCGCCACCGCCCTGTCGGCGACGGAGCTGATCCTCCAGCGCGAGCAGCACCTGTCGGCGCTGGACGGGCTGGCGGCGGCGGCCGCCCACGAGCTCGGCACGCCGCTCGCCACCATCGCTCTCGTGGCCAAGGAGATGGAGCGCGAGCTGGGCGAGGATTCGCGCTTCAAGGAGGACGTGGTGCTCTTGCGCTCGCAGTCGGAGCGCTGCCGCGGCATCCTCAAGCGGCTCACTAGCCTGTCGAGCGAGGGCGAGGCGCATCTGGCGCGGCTGCCCTTCACCTCGCTGATCGAGGAGGTCATCGCGCCGCACCGCAATTTCGGCATCGAGATCGTCATGGAGCCGGGCGAGCGCCAGGGGCCGGAGCCGGTCGGCCGGCGCAATCCCGGCGTCATCTACGGGCTCGGCAATCTCGTCGAGAACGCCGTCGATTTCGCGCGCGAGGCCGTCACCCTCGAATGGCGGTGGAACGACGCCCGCGTCGAGCTGGTGCTGACCGACGACGGCCCCGGCTATCCGCCCGAGATCATCGACCGCATCGGCGAGCCCTATATGTCCAAGCGCACCTCGCGCGAGGGCGGCGGCGGGCTCGGCCTCGGGCTGTTCATCGCCAAGACGCTGCTCGAGCGCTCCGGCGCCGTGGTCAGCTTCGGCAATGCCGGCGAGCCGGGCAAAGGCGCCATGGTTACGGTGTCATGGCCGCGCCAGACCTTCCTGGCGTCGGCGGGGAGCGGCGAAATTACCTATTGACGGCATCCAAGATGCTGGAAATTGCGGCAAATTCGCCTAAAAAGGGGAAAATCTCAGCGGGATGAATGCAGGCATGACCGACGAAAAAGCCACCGACCTGTCCGGACTCCTGGGCGACGACCGTTCGCTTCTGATCGTCGACGACGACAAGCCGTTCCTCACCCGGCTGGCGCGGGCCATGGAGGGCCGCGGCTTCAGCGTCGACACGGCCGACAGCGTCGAGGAGGCGGTGGCCAAGGTGAAGGCCTCCGCCCCCGCCTATGCGGTGATCGACATGCGGCTGGGCGACGGCAACGGCCTCGACGTCGTCGCCGCCATCCGCGAGAGGCGCGAGGATGCGCGCACCGTCATCCTCACCGGCTACGGCAACATCGCGACCGCGGTGACGGCGGTGAAGCTCGGCGCGGTGGACTATCTGTCCAAGCCGGCCGACGCCGACGACGTCTTCGCCGCGCTCACCCGCGGCGCGGGCGAGAAGGCGGCCCCGCCGGAAAACCCGATGTCGGCCGACCGCGTCCGCTGGGAGCACATCCAGCGCGTCTACGAGATGTGCGACAGGAACGTCTCGGAGACGGCGCGCCGCCTCAACATGCATCGCAGGACGCTGCAGCGCATCCTCGCCAAGCGCGCGCCGCGCTGAGGGCATCGGGCCGGAACGTGCCCGCATGTTCCGGCCGAGTCCGCTGTCCGGTCGGAGAGACGGCGCGCCCTTCCCGCCATCGTCCCGGTCCCGGAACGAGAAACCCCGCCCTTCCTTGCGGAAGAAGCGGGGCTCGTTGCCTGAGAATCGCTTCTTAGCATTGTTTGCGTACCGATCAACAGTGCGTCAACAAATGTCGAACGATGCGACGGCCGAGGGAGCCCTGGAACCGCGATTTTCCGGCCTTTTGAAGGCATTGCGCGGTTCCCGCGGCGAGAACGCGGGGCCATCGGTTTCCCGGCTTCCGAGCAGGCCCCTGCGCCCGGTCTGCCCTCATGGAGGCATGTGATTCTGGGGTCGGCCCGGCCAGCCGGCCGCGATTGACCGGGATCAAACACCCTCTTCCGGCATGGCGGTATCACCGGCGTTGTTCGAGCGGAGGGGGAAACGATGCCGACAGAAACACTCGTGCCGATCATCGGCATTCTGGCCGTGTTCGCCGTCTTCATCGCCGTGCTGGCCTATGGCGACATCACGTCGGGCGGCGACTAGGACAAAGGCCCGCATCCGGCCGGGGCCGCGTCCGCAGCGCCGCCCCGGCCGGCATGTCTCGCCGTGGCCCCGCGTGTGGTAAGAGGCGCATGGCGGCATTCCGCCTGCAACGCCTTGGAAACGAACGGTTTCGTGAAAATCTGAATTAACATCCCTTTAAAACGCCCGAATTAGCCTGCAACGCGATCCGGGACTTCTCGAACCCGATCGGAAACGCGGACCGCATGGCCAAACGCCCAAGACGCATAGAGCCGACCTTCGGCGACTTCGCCGGCCACGAGGCGCATGACGGCCTGCGCGTCAGCGACGACGACCGCGTCGTGCCGGCCGCCCGCAGGCCGGGCGGCAAGGCGCAGCGCGCCGGCACGGCGGCGCGCGTCTCCGGGCCGGCCTCCGCACGGCGTCCGTCCCGCGGCCGCGGCCGCAAGAAGGCGAAGCGCGGCGGTGTCTTCGGCTTCCTGCGCCGGTCGGTCTACTGGGCGATGGTGCTGGGGCTGTGGGCCGGCATCGCCGGCGCGGGCCTCGTCGCCTATTACGGCGCCAAGATGCCGGCCGCGACCACCTGGGCCGTCCCGGACCGCCCGCCCAACGTGCGCATCGTCGACGCCCACGGCCAGCTCGTCGCCAATCGCGGCATGACAGGCGGCGAGGCCGTCGGCCTGCACGAGATGTCGCCCTTCATCCCGCAGGCCGTCATCGCCATCGAGGACCGCCGCTTCCATTCGCATTTCGGCGTCGATCCCATCGGCCTCGCCCGCGCCATGGTCTCGAACGTCGTCGACCGGCGCTTCAGCCAGGGCGGCTCGACGCTGACGCAGCAGCTCGCCAAGAACCTGTTCCTCAAGCCCGAGCGCACCATCGAACGCAAGGTGCAGGAGGTGCTGATGGCGCTGTGGCTGGAGCGCACCCACACCAAGGACCAGATCCTCGAAATGTACCTGAACCGGGTCTATTTCGGCTCCGGTTCCTACGGCGTCGAGGCCGCGTCCCGGCGCTATTTCGGCAAGTCCGCGCGCGACGTGTCGCTGTCGGAGGCGGCGCTGCTCGCCGGCCTCCTCAAGGCGCCGTCGCGGCTGTCGCCGGCGCGCGACCCGCAGGCCGCCGAAAGCCGCGCCCAGCTCGTGCTCGCCGCCATGCGCGACCAGGGCATGATCGGCGACAGCCAGCTCGCCACGGCCATGAGCACGCCTGCCGTGCGCGCCGCCGCCTACTGGACCGGCTCCGAGCACTATGTGGCCGACCGGGTGATGGAGGAGCTGCCGCAGCTGATCGGCGAGGTGCGCCACGATCTCGTGGTCGAGACCACCGTCGATCTCGTGCTGCAGACCTTCGCCGAGGCCTCGATCCGCCGGCTGATCGATGCCGAGGGCAAGAAGCACAATGTCAGCCAGGGCGCGCTCGTCTCCATCGACGCCTCGGGCGCGGTGCGCGCCATGGTCGGCGGCTACGACTACGCCACCAGCCAGTTCGACCGCGCCTCCGAGGCGCGCCGCCAGCCAGGCTCGGCCTTCAAGCCCTTCGTCTTCATGGCGGCGATGGAGAACGGCCTGTCGCCCGACACCGTGCGCAACGACGCGCCGATCAGGATCGGCAAGTGGGCGCCGAAGAACTACGGCGACAAATATTACGGGCAGGTGTCGCTGACGACGGCGCTGGCGAAGTCGCTGAACTCGGTCGCGGTGCAGCTTGCGCAGGAGGTCGGCCCGGCTGCCGTGGTCGAGACCGCGTGGCGCATGGGCATCGAATCCAACCTCGAGCCGAACCTTTCCATCGCGCTCGGCACCTCCGAGGTGACGCCGCTCGAGCTGACCGCGGCCTACGTGCCCTTCGCCAATGGCGGCTACCGGCCCGACATCCACTTCGTCCAGCGCGTGCGGACGGCAAAGGGCGAGGTGCTCTACGAGCATCGCAACGCCTCCGGCCCGCGCATCGCCCGGCCCGAGGTGATCGGTGCCATGAACGCGATGATGGCGCAGACCATCGCCGAGGGCACGGCGCGGCGCGCCGCCTTCGGCTGGCCTGCGGCCGGCAAGACCGGCACCTCGCAGAACTCGCGCGACGCCTGGTTCATCGGCTACACCGCCAACCTCACCACCGGCGTCTGGTTCGGCAACGACGACGGCGCGCCGACCAAAAACATCACCGGCGGCTCGCTGCCGGCGACGGCGTGGAACGAGTTCATGGCCGCCGCCCATGAGGGTGTGCCGGTGGCGCGGCTGCCGGGCGGCTGGAATGCCGGCCTGATCGGCCGCGTGGAGGGCATCCTGCGCGACGAGGCGCGGGCGGCGGCGCCCGTGCCGCAGGAGGCGGTGCCGCAGCAGGCGGGCGTGCCGCCGGTGGCCATGGAGGCCGGCCACACCGCGTCCATCGGCCGGCCCGTGCCGCCCGCCGACGTCGGCGGCCCGCCGCAGCGCCGCGTCGGCTCGATCATGGACATCATCCTCGGCAACTAGGGGTTCCGCCCGGACGGAAGAGACGGCGCGTTCCCGCGACGGGAGAAGGGCGTGCATGCTCCGGCGCGGCGGCTGAGGGGTTTTGCCGCTCTCGCCTTCGCCTCGCCGCTGGGCTAGATAGTCCCCGGCATTGCGAGGAAAGGCCATGAGCGAGACCGAACCGCGAAAGACACTGGTGCTGACCGGCGCGAGCCGCGGCATAGGCCATGCCGCGGTCAAGCGCTTCTCGCGCGAGCGCTGGCGCGTCATCACCTGCTCGCGCCAGGCGTTCTCGGACGACTGCCCGTGGCCGTCCGGCCCTGAGGACCACATCAAGGTCGATCTCTCCGACCCCGAGGACGTCGGCGTCGCGGTGGCCGAGATCCGCCATCGGCTCGAAGCCGAGGGCGGCCGTCTCGATGCGCTGGTCAACAACGCCGCGATCTCGCCCAAGCTCGCCGGCGGCGCGCGCATGAACTCCATCGACACGCCGATGCATGTCTGGCGCGACGTGTTCCAGGTCAATTTCTTCGCGCCGATCATGCTCGGCCGCGGCCTGTTCCGCGAGCTGGCGGCGGCCAAGGGCTCGATCGTCAACGTCACCTCGATCGCCGGCGGCCGGGTGCATCCCTTCGCCGGCACGGCCTACGCCACGTCGAAGGCGGCGCTCGCCTCGCTGACGCGCGAGATGGCGGCCGATTTCGGCCCCCACGGCATCCGCGTCAACGCCATCGCCCCCGGCGAGATCGACACCGCGATCCTGTCGCCCGGCACGGACAAGATCGTCGAGACCATCCCGCTGCGCCGCCTCGGCGCCACCAGCGAGGTCGCCGACATCATCTATTTCCTGTGCTCCGGGCAGGCGTCCTACGTGACGGGCTCGGAAATCCACATCAACGGCGGCCAGCACGTCTGAAATCGCACGACCCGTCATCCTGGCCGAGCGAAGCGAGAGCCGGGACCCATTGAGCAGCGCGGCCGGGCGGCGGGTTTATGCGACGATTCTTGGGTGCAAGCGTAAGGACCGGGCCGCGCTCGACGATGTTTCCACCAATGGGTCCCGGCTCGGCGGCCGCTTCGCGGCCTTGGCCGGGATGACGCGGTGAGGGGTGGCGATCGCCTCAGTGCGGCATCGACGACAGGTGCGACAGAAGCTCGGCGACGTTGGCGGCGCTGCACTTCTTGAGGAGCCGCGCCCTATAGGCCTCGACCGTCCGCGGCGAGATCGACAGCATGCGGCCGATCTCCTTCGAGGTGCGGCCCTCGCCCAGATGCATGACGATCTGGCGTTCGCGCGTCGACAGGTCCAGCACCTGCCGCGTCTCGGAGAGGTCGGCGAAGCTCCACACCGCCCGGCGCAGCGGGTCGTCGTCGCGCGTCAGCGAATGGCCGCGCACCCGGCACCAGAACAGCGTCCCGTCCTTGCGCGCCATGATGCGCTCGTCGGAATAGCGGTTGTTCTTCTTCAGCGGCTCGACGCCGACGTCGCGGATGCGCACGAATTCCTCGAAGGACGGATAGAGGATCGCGAAGGAACGATCCACGAGCTCCTCGACGCCGTAGCCGAACATCTCCGCGAAGCGCGGATTGCAGGCGCGGATGACCCGGCTTTCGGTCACGACGAGGCCGACGGGAGCATGTTCGAAGGCGAGAAGATGAAGATCGTCTTTCGGATTCATGGTTGGTATTTATACGATATTGCGACGCGGCGCGCGCCTCCTCGATAATAGTTTCCAGACTGGAGAGCGCCAATCGGCCGCCTTCCGTCTTTCGTGGAGGAGACATCATGAAAAAGCTGTTCGCCGCGCTGGCCGTGGCCACCGCTCTTATGGGCGTGCCCGCCCTCGCGCAGGACGGGCCGGTCCGGATCGCCCTGCTGCACGGCCTCTCCGGCTCGCCGCTGGAGGCCTATTCCAAGCAGACCCATGCCGGCTTCGAGCTCGGCCTCGAATACGCCACCAACGGCACGCTCGAGGTCAAGGGCCGCAAGATCGAGGTCATCAAGAAGGACACGCAGTTCAAGCCCGACGTGGCGCGCGCGCTGCTCGCCGAGGCCTATGGCGACGACGACGCGCTGATCGCCGTCGGCGACACCTCGTCCGGCGTCGCGCTGGCGTTGCTGCCGGTGGCCGAGGAATACGAGCGCATCCTCCTGGTCGAGCCGGCCGTCGCCGACAGCCTGACCGGGCCGGATTCCAATCGCTACGTCTTCAAGACCTCGCGCAACTCGTCGATGGACATGCAGGCGCAGGCCATTGCGCTCAAGCCCGACGCCGACCTCTACGTCGCGACGTTGGCGCAGGACTACGCCTTCGGCCGCGACGGCATCGCCGCCTTCAAGGCCGCGCTCGACGGCACCGGCGCCAATGTCGTGGCCGAGGAATACGTGCCGCAGCAGACCACCGACTTCACCGCCACCATCGAGCGCCTGTTCAACGCGCTGCGTGACAAGCCGGGTCGCAAGGTGATCTTCATGAACGTCGCCGGCATCGACGCCATGACGCCGCTGGCCGCCGCCGATCCCGGCCGCTACGGCATCGAGCTGTCGTCCGGCGGCAACATCCTGCCCGCGCTGGTCGGCTACAAGCAGGTGCCGGGCATGGAAGGCGCGATGTACTATTACTACGAGGCGCCCGACAACCCGGTGAACGACTGGCTGGTGGCCGAGCACCGGAAGCGCTTCAACGCCCCGCCCGACTTCTTCACCGCCGGCGGCATGGCCTCGGCCATGGCCATCGTGGCGGCGCTGGAGAAGGCCGAGGAATGGGACACCGAAAGCCTGATCGCCACCATGGAAGGCCTGACCTTCGACACGCCGAAGGGCCCGATGACCTTCCGCCCCGAGGATCATCAGGCGCTGCAGTCGATGTACCACTTCAAGATCAAGGTCGAGGACGGCGTCGACTGGGCGATCCCGGAGCTGGTGCGCGAGATCAAGCCGGAGGAGATGGACATCCCCATCGGCAGGAACAACCAGGAATAG
>JALHFU010000270.1:0-3149 GCA_022838525.1 Hyphomicrobiales bacterium
CATGAGTGACGAAGAGGTAGGACAGGCCGAGCCGGTCCGCCGCCCCGTCGGAGAAATTCTGGACCAGGATGTCGGCGCCGCGGACGAGGTCGAGCGCGACGGCCAGGCCGGCTTCAGCCCGAAGGTCGAGCGCGATGCTCTTCTTGTTGCGGTTGACGCCGAGAAAATACGGGCTTTCGCCGGCGATTTCCGGAGGAACGAAGGTGCGGGTCTCGTCGCCGATGCCCGGGTTCTCGATCTTGATCACCTCCGCGCCCAGATCGGCCAGCGTCTGCGTGCACCACGGGCCGGAAAGGAAGCGGGTGAAATCGACGACGCGCAGGGTGCCGAGCGGAAGCGGCCTGTCCGGGCGCGGCTCGGGCTTCGGCAGGGTGTCGACCGGGCGGGCGGATCGCGCGCTCATCGGCCTAGCCCGCGGGCCGGAGGCGCATGCGCCAAGGGACGGCCGGCCTAGAAGCGCACACGGTCGCCACCCTTGAGCTGAAGGATCTCGCGGGCGTCGTCCGGCGTGGCGATCTCGAGCCCGAGACCTTCGACGATCTGGCGCACCCTGGCGACCTGCTCGGCATTCGATCCGGCGAGCCGTCCGGCGCCGATCCACAGCGAATCCTCCAGCCCGACGCGCACGTTCCCGCCCATGGCGGCGGCGATGGCGGCGACCGGCATCTGGTTGCGGCCCGCGCCCAGCACCGACCAGCGGTACTGGTCGCCGAACAGCCTGTCGGCCGTGCGCTTCATGTGCGCCACGTCCTCCGGGTGCGCGCCGATGCCTCCGAGGAGGCCGAACACGGACTGGACGAAGAAGGGCGGCCTGACCAGGCCGCGGTCGGCGAAATGGGCGAGCGTGTAGAGATGGCCGATGTCGTAGCACTCGATCTCGAAGCGGGTGCCGTTCTGCGCGCAGGTCGACAGGATGTATTCGATGTCGGCGAAGGTGTTCTTGAACATGCCCGCGCGCGAGGCTTCGAGATAGGGCCTCTCCCAGTCGTGCCGGAAGTCGCTGAACCGCGACAGCATGGGATAGAGGCCGAAATTCATCGTTCCCATGTTGAGCGAGGCGACCTCTGGCGCGAAGGTCGCGGCCGGCCGCACGCGCTCCTCGACCTGCATCGTCGGCGAGCCGCCGGTGGTGATGTTGACCACCACGTCCGACCGCTGCTTGATCACCTTGAGAAACGGCTCGAAGGCGGCCGGCGTCTGGTCCGGCCGGCCGTCGACCGGATTGCGGGCGTGCAGGTGCACGATGGCGGCGCCCGCCTCGGCCGCTCCGATCGCCGCCTCCGCGATCTCCTCCGCCGTCACCGGCAGGTGGGGCGACATGGAGGGCGTGTGGATCGAGCCGGTGACCGCGCAGGTGATGATGATCTTGCGGTTGTTCGCCATGGGCGTGCGCACTCCGGGTTCGATTCAGGCGTTGGCGGGCTGCGCCGGATCGGGCAGGCTATGGCCCGCCATCCTGCGCCGCAGATCGCGGCTCGCCTGCGCGTCGACCCTGAAGCGGGGGCTGCCCGCCCGGCGCGGGCTCTCCGCGACGACCGCGCCATAGACCTCCTCCGCCGTCCGGCGCGAGATGTAGCCGAGGTTGAGATCCTTCTCGACGCTCTCCAGATCGCGCGTGAGGGGATCGCCGAAGCCGCCTCCTCCGGGGGAGGCGGCCGCAAGGCTGTCGCCGGCCAGCATGCGCTGCTTCTCGATCTTCGACCTCATGGCAGGCGTCATCGGCTTGCCGCCGACCGTGAACCTGACCTGCGACGGCGCGGCCGGCTTGCCGCCGGCGACGCCGAAAGGCAGATGATCGACACGGTCACCGAGGGCGGAGATCACGCATTCGGAGCGCACCCTGAAGCGGTACTGCGTCCCGCAGCCGCCGCGGAACCGCCCTGCCCCGCCGGAATCCTCCCGGATGGCGAACTCCTCGAACTCCAGCGGATAGCGGTGCTCCGACATCTCGATCGACATGAAGTTGGCCATGGAGACCGGCGGCGTGCCGTTGACGAGGCCGTCGCCGCGGGCGTGTCCGCCATAGCCGCCCGGATAGGGAAAGACGGCGACGAAGTAGTTGCCGCTGTCGGGCTGGCGCCCGCCGACCGTGACGACGCCGACCGTGCCGAAGGCCGGCGCGGGCGTGCGCTCCGGGATCGCCTGCGCCAGCGCCCCGATGACGACGTCGAAGACGCGCCCGATGGGCTCGAGATAGCCGGAGACCGGAGACGGATAGGCCGCCGCGATCACCGACCCTTCCGGGATGGTGAAGCGGGTCGGCCGGAACGCGCCGCCATTGACGGGAACGTCGGCGAAGACGTGCTTGAGCGCGATGAAGCAGGTCGACTGCGTGGTCGAGCGCGCCAGATTGACCGGCCCGCGCGCAGCCGGATCGGAGCCCGTGAAGTCGAAGTGCAGCGACGACCCCTCCACCGTGAGGGCGAGCCGGAACCTGATCGGCCTGTCCTCGATGCCGTCATTGTCGAGATAGTCCTCGTAGACGTAGACGCCGTCGGGAATCTCCTCGATGTAGGAGCGCATCTGCCGTTCCGAACGCTCGATCATCTCGCCGATGCAGGCGACGAGCACGTCGCGGCCGTAGCGGCCGATCAGCGAATCGAGGCCGCGCCGGCCGACGGTGAACACGTTGGCCATCGCGAACAGGTCGCCCTCGATCTGGGTCGGCAGCCGGACGTTGCGCGTGAACATCGACACCAGCGCGCGGTTCAGCCTGCCCTCGTCGTAGAGCTTGACCGGCGGGATGATCATGCCTTCGGTATGGATCTCCTGCGCCGAGGGCGCCCAACCGCCGGGCACGCCGCCGCCGATGTCCATCCAGTGGCCGGTGGAGCCGAGAAGGGCGAAGAGCTCGCCGTCGACGAAGTGCGGCGCGACGAGGACGACGTCCTGCAAATGGGTGCCGGACAGATAGGGATCGTTGAGAATCCAGATGTCGCCCGGCTTGAAGCCGCCCTCCTGCCGGGCATGGGCGATGAGGTTCTGGACGGTGAACTGCATGTTCGCCAGGAACACCGGCAGGCCGAAGCGCCCCTGCGCGATGGTCTCGCCCGTCTCGGGATGGAAGATGCCGTGGGCGCAGTCGTTGGTCTCGGAGATGATCGGCGAGATCGCCGCGCGGATGAGGTGGAGGTCCATCTCGTCGGCGA
>JALHFU010000062.1:0-27686 GCA_022838525.1 Hyphomicrobiales bacterium
TGTTGATGCGCGTGTCCTTCCACTCGACCGAGGTGGCCTTGGCGAGGATGGTGATGCCGCGTTCCTTCTCGATGTCGCCGGAATCCATGACGCGCTCGGCGACGCGCTGGTTGTCGCGGACCGAGCCGGACTGCTTCAGAAGCGCATCGACGAGCGTGGTCTTGCCATGGTCGACATGCGCGATGATCGCGATGTTGCGGAGCTTCATAGGGAATCTCGGGGGTTCGGCCCGCGCACGGAGCGCCGGCGTTTTCGGGAGGGGCCTCATACAGGTTTTTTCGCAGTTGCGAAAGGGGGCGGGACGAAAAGCGTCGTCCCCCACCCGCCATAGCGGCAATTCTTGAAACCTCGTTAACGTTTGCGCGTTATCCGTGAAAGATCAGACCGAGGCCAGAGATGACGCTTCCGACCCGCACCATCGCGCTTGCCGCAGCCGCCGCGCTCTTCGCGCTGGGCGGCGCGTCGACCGTGTCGTCCGCGCCGTCCCCGGTCGTGGCTAAAGCAGACACGACCGCCGACGAGGCCTACCGGCCGGGCATGGACGGCGTCGACGTCGCGGCCGTCACCGGGCCGAAGGGCTCGGGCGCCGGCAAGGGGCCGGCCTGCGCCGACCCCGCGCGCCGCGGCGACCTGCGCCCCTGCTGACCCTTCCCGCGGGCTGGCCGCCTCAGGCCAGGCCGCGCTTCTCCATCATCGCATCGGGCGTCGGCATCTTGCCGCGGAACGCGCGGTAGAGCTCTTCCGGGTCCCTGGTGCCGCCGGCCGCGTAGATGTGCGTGCGCAGCTTCCCGGCCAGCGCCGGGTCGAACACGTCGCCCGCCTCCTCGAAGGCCGAGAAGGCGTCGGCGTCCAGCACCTCCGACCACATGTAGGAATAGTAGCCGGCCGAATAGCCGTCGCCGGAGAAGACGTGCAGGAAATGCGGCGTGCGGTGGCGCATGGCGATCTCCTCCGGCATGCCGAGCCGCTCCAGCGTCCCGGCCTCGAAGGCGCGCGGATCGACGGGCGCTTCCGCCTGCGCGTGATAGGCCATGTCGACCAGCGCCGAGGCCGCGAACTCGACCGTGACGAAGCCGGCGTTGAAGTTGCGCGCCGCCAGCATCTTCTCCACCAGCTCGGCCGGCATCGGCGCGCCGGTGGCGTGGTGGACGGCATGCTTCGCGAGGATGTCCGGCACGGTCAGCCAGTGCTCGTAGATCTGCGACGGCAGCTCGACGAAGTCGCGCGACACGGCGGTGCCGGAGACCGACGGCCAGCGCGCCTCGGAGAGCATGCCGTGCAGCGCATGGCCGAACTCGTGGAACAGCGTGCGCGCCTCGTCCATCGACAGCAGCGCCGGCTGTCCCTTGGGCGGCCGGGCGAAGTTCATGATGTTGTAGACGATGGGCGTCGCGCCCTCGCCGAGCTTGTAGGCGCTCTGCAACGAGCTCATCCACGCGCCGGAGCGCTTCGACGGCCGGCCGAAATAGTCGGCGAGGAAGACCGCGCGATGCGCGCCGTCGGCGTCCTTCACCTCGAAGACGCGCACCTCCTCGTGCCAGGCGGCGATGCCCTTCCTCTCCTCGAAGGCGAGGCCGAACAGCCGGCCCGCCACGTCGAAGCAGGCGTCGATGATGCGGTCGAGCTGGAGATAGGGTTTCAGCTCGGCCTCGTCGAAGGCGTATTTCTCGGCCCTCAGCTTCTCCTGCCAGTAGCGCCAGTCGGCGGCGGCGAGGGGCCGGTTGTCGCCGGCGCGCGCGGCGAGCCGCTGCAGTTCCTCGCGGTCGGAGGCGGCCCGCGCACGCGCCTTCTCCCAGACCGGCTCGAGCAGCGCCAGCACCGCCGCCGGCGACTTCGCCATCGTGTCGTCGAGCTTGAGCGCGGCGTAGCTGTCGTAGCCGAGCAGCCGCGCCTTTTCGGCCCTAAGCGAAAGCGTCTCCTTCACCACCGGGCCGTTGTCGGTCTCGCCGCCGTTCTCGCCGCGCCCGGTGAAGGCGGCGAACGCCTTCTCGCGCAGGTCGCGCCGGGCCGAGAACGACAGGAACGGCTCGACGATGGAGCGCGACAGCGTCACCGCATAGCGGCCTTCCTGCCCGCGCGAGGCGGCGGCTTCCGCCATCGCCGCCTTGAGGAAATCGGGCAGGCCCGAAAGGTCGTCGCCCTCGTCGAGAAACAGTGCCCATTCCG
Organism: Hyphomicrobiales bacterium; assembly: GCA_022838525.1. GTDB lineage: Bacteria > Pseudomonadota > Alphaproteobacteria > Rhizobiales > Rhizobiaceae > Aerobium. The sequence continues at coordinate 2,167 of JALHFU010000062.1, forward strand.
CCTCGTCGGCGAGCACGTTCTGGCCGAACTGCGCCCCGAGCGAGGCCAGCCGCTCGTTGATCGCGGCGAGCCGCTTCTTCTCGTCCTCGCCCAGCCTCGCGCCGGCGCGCACGAAGCGCTTCCACGTCTTCTCCAGCACCCGCGCCGTCTCGGCGTCGAGATCGAGCGTGTCGCGTTCCCGGTAGAGCGCGTCGATGCGGGAAAACAGCGCCGCGTTCATGTGCAGCGCGGAGAAGTGGCGCGACATCTTCGGCGCGATCGCGCGCTCCAGCGTCTGGATGTCCTTGTTGGTGTGGGCGCCGGCGCGGCACCAGAAGACTGCCGACACGCGGTCCAGCGCCTCGCCCGAAAGCTCCAGCGCCTCCAGCGTGTTTTCGACCGTCGGCGCGGCCGCATTGCCGGCGATGGCCGCGATCTCGGCCTTGTGCGCGGCGAGCGCGGCGTCGAAGACCGGGCCGAAATCCGCGTCCGCGATCGCCGAAAAATCGGGCAGGCCGAGCGGCCCCGTCCAGCGCGTCAGGGGATGGCGGGCGAGGTCGGGCGCGGCAGCGGGCATGGCAAACCTCCGGCAGGGGCGGAAAGGGGAACGGCGCGAGCGGCCGTCATGCGGCCGAGGCCCCCGATTTAGGGGCGCCCCGGCAAAAGCGCAACGGCGGGCCATCGCCGGGCCGCCACTGGACCGCCGCCGGACACCTTGACCCGGCAGCGCGTTGAAACTAAGTAAGGCATATAATAAGGTTCCCTTACAAAAATGCCCCCCAGATACAGTCCCGATACCATCGGCTTCCTCATCGTCGATGTCTCCCGCCTGTTGCGGGCCGAGTTCGACCGCCGCACCGGCGGAGCCGGCCTCGGCCTGACGCCGGCCGAGGCGCGCACCCTTTCCAACGTCGCCCGCACCGGCCCGGTGCGGCAGTCCGTGCTCGCCGAGCGCATGGGCATCGAGGCCATGACGCTGAGCGCCTGCCTCGACCGGCTGGAAGCGCAGGGCCTCGTCACCCGCGCGCCCGACCCCTCCGACCGCCGCGCCAAGCTCGTCGACACCACCGACGCCCGACTGTGGCAAGGGGAGCGCGGCGCGATGAACCTGCAGCCCTCGCATCCCGTCGCCGCCGCCCCGTCGATGAGCGAGCGCCGCGTCGGCCTGATCGGCGCGCTGCTGGTGGCCATCGGCCCGATCTCCATGGCGCTGTTCACGCCGGCCATGCCGCAGATCACCCACGACTTCGCCACGACCGAGTCGATGGTGAAGATGACGGTCTCGCTCTATTTCGCCGGCTTTGCGCTCGCCCAGCTCGTCTGCGGCCCGCTGTCGGACGGCTTCGGGCGCAAGCCGGTCATCATGGCGTTCATGGCCATCTATCTGGTCGCCAGCGTCATCGCGCTCGTCTCGCCCACCATCGAGGTGCTGATCGCCGCCCGCTTCCTTCAGGGCATCGGCGGGTCGGTCGGCGTCGCCATCGCCCGCGCCGTGGTGCGCGACCTCTATGTCGGCGAGCGCTCGGCGCGGATCATGAACCTGATCGGCCTGATCCTCGGCATCGGCCCCGCCTTCGCCCCGACCATCGGCGGCATCACCATGGAGCTGTTCGGCTGGCATGCCATCTTCGTGCTGATGGTGCTGTTCGGCATCGTCGTCGCGCTGATCTGCCACTACGCGCTGAAGGAGACGGTCTCCCGCGACCTGACGCGCATCCGTCCGCGGGCGCTCGCCGCCTCCTACGGCAAGCTGCTGTCGAGCAGCTACTTCATGGCCTGCGGCCTCGTCATGGCCGGCGGCATCGGCGCGTTCTACACGCTGGCCGTGGTGCTGCCCTTCATCCTGATGAACACGCTCGGCCTGTCGCCCACGGCCTTCGGCTTCAGCATGCTGGCGCAGTCGGGCGCGTTCTTCGCCGGCTCGCTGACGGTGCGCCAGACCATCGGCCGCTTCGGGGCCTACCGCATCCTGCCCGCCGGCATCGCCTTCATCGTCGCCGGCAGCATCGGGCTCGTGGTGCTCCTGCGCCTGTTCGAGCCGACCTTCGCGCTCGTCATGGTGCCCGTCGCGCTCTATGCCTACGGCGCGGCCTTCATCATGCCCGCCATGTCCACGGCCTCGCTCGCGCCCTTTCCGCACATCGCCGGCGCGGCCGGCGCGCTCGGCGGCTTCCTGCAGATGGGCGGCGGCCTCGTCGGCGGCCTGTTCGCCAGCCTGTTCGGCAGCCCGGTGATCGCGCTCGCGACCGTGGTGCCGGGCCTCGGCCTCGTCACGCTGGTCTCGTATCTGTGGTGGCGCACCCTGCCCGAACCCGGCATGGCCAAGGTGGTGCTCGCCCCGCAGCCGGAACCGCCGGCGCAGTAGCGGCCCCTCGCGGCCGGTTCGTCTCGCGGGTTGCGGGGGTTCGCTCTACCCGTCCCTGTCGGGGCGGCGGAAATCGCCGGTCGCCGGGTCCATCACCCACAGCTCGCCGGTCGAGATGTCGAACCACGCGCCGTGCAGCGTCAGCTTGCCCTTGCCCTCGAGGATCGAGATGCAGGGGAAGCTGCGCAGGTTGGCGACGGAATAGCGGATCGAGATGCGCTCGAGCGCGGTCTGGCGCTCCGACGGCGTCATCATCTCGTTGCCGGCCACGGCCTCGGCGGCCGGCGCGACGAGGCCCATCCACTTGCCGATGAAGTCGCCCGGCGACAGCGGCTCGGCCGCCGGATCGAGCGCGGCGCGGATGCCGCCGCAGCGGCCGTGGCCGAGCACGACGATGTGCTTGACCTTGAGGCTCTGGACCGCGAATTCGAGCGCGGCCGAGGTGGAATGGTGGCGCCCGTCGGGCGCATAGGGCGGCACGAGGTTGGCGACGTTGCGCACCACGAACAGCTCGCCCGGCCCGGCATCGAAGATCGTCTCGGGCGCCGCGCGCGAGTCGCAGCAGGCGATCACCATGGTCTCGGGGGTCTGGCCGTTCCTGGCGAGCGTCCGGTAGCGCTCGCTCTCCGCCGTATAGCGGCCGCCCATGAAGGCATGGTAGCCGGTCAGCAGTCTTTGGGGCAGATGGCTCATGCCAGAGGCGATAACGCCAAAGTGATGGCAGCGCAATAAACTTTAATGGCTCAGGCCCGCCTGCCGCCGCCCGGCCCGCCGGCGGGGTGCAGGAGCCGCCGCACCTGCACCATCGCCATCGGATGGGCGAGGCTCTGGGCGTCGGTTTCCAGCATCAGCTCGTCCGCGCCGCGCTTGACCGCGCGCGCCAGCACCTCGAACACCGCCGCCGTCGCCGCCTGCAGCGCCTTCGCCTCGCTGTGGCCGGTGACGAGCCGGGCGAGGAACAGCGCCGAGAACAGGTCGCCGGTGCCGTTCGGCGCCTTCGGCACCGCGCGGTGCTCGGCCAGCACAGCCTCGCGGCCGGTGACGAGGAGGTTGCCGATCGAGCCGGCCATCATCGCATGCGCCGAGGTGACGAGCATGGTCGGCGGCCCGAGCCCGAGCGCCGCCCGCGCCACCGCGCCATTGTCGGGAAGCGCCTCGCCGGCCAGCCATTCCAGCTCGTAGCGGTTGGGCGAGGCGATGTCGGCGAGCGGCAGGAGCAGGTCGCGCATGGCGGCCGCCGTCGCCTCCGGCACGTAGAGGCCGCCGACGTCGCCCATCACCGGATCGCACAGATAGAGCGCCCGCGGATTTCTCGCCTTCACCGCGCCGACGAGGCCGGCGACGGCCGCGGCCTGGTCCGGCCCGCCGAGATAGCCCGACAGCACCGCCCCGACCTCGCCCAGCCACGGCGCGGCGGCGAGATCGCCGAGGAGCGCGGCGAAGTCGCCGGCCGGCGGCACGATCCGCGTCGCCCGGCCGTGGCCGGGGTGCCAGGGCAGGATGACGGTCGGCACGGCCCAGACCGGAAGGCCGAGCGTCTCCAGCGCGAACACCGCGGCGCGGTTTCCGACCGTGCCGCGCGCGACGTGGCTCGATATGACGATGACGGCGCGCGGCGGCGCCTGCCCGGCTTCGTCCATGATGTCAGCCGCCGCCCGCCACGAAGCCGATCAGCCACCACACGAGGTAGACGAGGAGTGCCGCACCCAGCCAGCGGCCGATGCGCGTGCCCCAGAGCTCGGCCCAGTCGCCACCCTCCGCGTCGCGGCCGGCCATGTGGCCAGTGATGTGGTCCGCGGCGCGGCGCGCCATCGACGCCTCGCTCTCGGTGCCGACGCGGCCGATGATGCGGCGCGATTCGGCCTGATTGTCTTCGTCCCGGCTCATCCTGCCTTTCCCGATCGACAGGAGATTAGACTTGAGGGCGCCGGGCGCACAAGCAGGACGGCCATTCCGGATGCGTCGTTTTCTTGTGCCAGGAAAGGGGCTAAGTTCGGCGCTCCCGCCAACCTTCCAGGGATCGACCGATGCACCACCGGGCCTTGTCCGTCTCCGCGCCGCGCCGTCGTCTTGCCGACGTGCTCGTCCTGGCGCTCCTCTTGCCGCTGCTCGCCGCCTGCGGCTTCAACACCATCCCGACCAACGAGGAGCGCGCCAAGGCGGCCTGGAGCGAGGTGCTGAACCAGTACCAGCGCCGCGCCGACCTGATCCCCAACCTCGTGGAGACGGTGAAGGGCTACGCCGCGCACGAGCGCGAGGTGCTGGAAGCCGTGGTCGAGGCCCGCGCGAAGGCGACGCAGACGCAGGTCTCGCCCGAGCTGCTGCAGGATGAGGCCGCCTTCCGCGCCTTCCAGGAGAACCAGGCGGCGCTGACCGGCGCGCTGTCGCGGCTGCTCGCCGTGGTCGAGAACTATCCCGACCTCAAGGCCAACCAGAACTTCCTCGCGCTCCAGGCCCAGCTCGAGGGCACGGAGAACCGCATCGCGGTCGCCCGGCGCGACTATATCGAGGCGGTGCGGGTCTACAACACGTCGCTCCGCACCCTGCCCTCGATGATCTGGGCGTGGATCTGGTTCACCGACAACGAGCCGTTCCAGAACTTCACCATCTCCGAGGACAGGATGGAGGTGCCGGAGGTGAACTTCGGCACCGGCAACTAGGCCGGCGGGTCGCAGCTTGGGCGTGCGGGCGGCAACCAAGATGGCTAGGCAGGGCGGGCGCAGGACGGCGACGGCCGTTTGCGCCCTGCTCCTCTTCGCCCTTCTCGCCGCCGCGCTGCCGGCGCTCGCCCAGTCGCTGCCGGCGCTGACCGGGCGGGTGGTCGACAATGCCGGCATGATCGACGCCGCGACGGAAGCCGCGCTCGTGCAGAAGCTCGCGGCCTTCGAGCAGAAGTCGTCGGACCAGATCGTCGTCGCCACCATCCCCGACCTCGGCGGCGAGGCGATCGAGCCCTACGCCAACCGCCTGTTCCGCCACTGGGGCCTCGGCCAGGCCGGCGAGGACAACGGCATCCTGCTCCTCGTCGCGCGCGACGACCGCCGGATGCGCATCGAGGTCGGCTACGGCCTCGAGGGCACGCTGACCGACCTTCACGCCAGGCTCATCATCGAGAACACGCTGACGCCCGCCTTCCGCGCCGGCGACTTCGCAAGCGGCATCTCGGCCGCCGTCGACGACATCATCCTGGTGCTGGAAGGCAACGGCGAGGAGCTGGAGGCGCGGGCGCGCCGCAACCGGCCCTCCGACGCGCTCGACTGGTTCGAGACCATCTTCATCCTGCTGTGGGTGTCGCTGTTCGTCGGCGCCTTCGGCTTCGCCATCCTCGCCCCGATCTTCGGGCGAAAGCTGGGGCCGGGCCGCTACAAATGGCTCGGCATCGAGATCGAGTACGGAAATTCCGCTTCCTCGGGGCGTTCGCGCCGGGGCCGGTCCTCCTCCGGGGGCGGCTGGTCGAGCGGCGGCTGGTCGTCGGGCGGCGGCGGCTTTTCCGGCGGCGGCGGATCGTCCGGCGGCGGCGGCGCCTCGGGCGGCTGGTAGAATTCGGGAGAACGCGCATATGACCCACTCGCTGACACCGCAGGACCATCTGGCCCTTGCCAACCGCATCCGCGCCGCAGAGGCCGCGACGCGGGGCGAGATCTACTGCGTGGTCGCGCGCGCGAGCGGCCGCTACTTCTTCCCCGCCGCCTTCATGCTGGCGACCGGCGTGATGGTGGCCAGCGTCGCCGTCGCGCTGTGGCTGGACCGGAGCTGGTTCGCCGTCGGCCATCTCGGCTTCGTCCTCTGCCAGCTCGCCGCCCTGGCCGCCGCACTTCTGGTGCTGCGCTTCACCCCGGGCCTCGCCATCCGCCTCGCGCCGCGGCGGCTGCGCTATCGCCGCGCCCACGACAACGCCGTGCGGCAGTTCCTCGCCCACAACGTGCACCTCACCGAGAAGCGCACGGGCATCCTGATCTTCGTTTCGCTGGCGGAACGATATGCGACGGTGATCGCCGATGCCGGCATCGACGACCAGGTGGCGCAGGGCGACTGGGACGCCATCGTCGCCCGCATCGTCGCGGCCGCCGAGGCCGGCCGCCTGACCGAGGGCCTTGCCGACGGCATCGACAAGGCCGGCGCGCTGCTGGCGCAGCACTTCCCCGGCGGCGTCCGCAACCCCAACGAGCTCGACGACCACGTCGTCGAGATCTGAGCCCGCCATAAAGGCCCGATCCGGCCGGCTGTGAGAATCGCCCGCCGGCGCACGGCGCGGCTTGCCCGCATGCCCGCCTCGGGTCTATGGTTAACAGATCATGAATACGTTGACGATCGACATCCGGAAGGCCGAGCCGCGCGACGCGGGCGCGATCGCCGACGTGCACGCCGAATCGTGGCAGGGCGCCTATGGCGGCATCATCCCGTTCCGCGCGCTCAGGGCGATGATCGGCCGGCGCGGGCAGGCGTGGTGGGCCTCGGCCATCCGCCGCGCCGCGAGCGTGCTGGTGATCGAGATCGGCGGCGACGTGGTCGGCTACGCCACGCTCGGGCGCAACCGCGCCCGCGAGCTGCCGCAGGAAGGCGAGATCTACGAGCTCTACATCAAGCCCGAATATCAGGGCATCGGCCTCGGCTCGCGCCTGTTCGCGGCCGCGCGCGACAAGCTCGCCGCGCACGGCTTCTCCGGCCTCGTCGTCTGGGCGCTGGAGGAGAACGTCAACGCCACCCGCTTCTATGCCGGGGCCGGCGGCCGCGACGTCGCCGAGGGCGTCGAGGTGTTCGACGCGCACGCGCTGCGCAAGGTCGCCTTCGTCTGGGACTGACCGGCCCGGGATTGCAGGCCGCGCCGCGTTCCCGACCCTCACACCGCGTTGTGCATTGCCATATCGCCGCGTCCGGTATATCGGCGGCCGCGAACGCTCCCCCCAAGCACCAGGGCCCGAGCACCGGGCCCAAGCACCAGGAACGCACCCATGCGCATCGACGCCATCGCCATAGGCACGAACCCGCCCCACGACGTCAACGTCATCATCGAGGTGCCGGTCGGCGGCCAGCCGATCAAGTACGAGATGGACAAGGAGGCCGGCACGCTCGTCGTCGACCGCTTCCTCTACACGCCGATGCACTATCCCGGGAATTACGGCTTCGTGCCGCACACGCTGTCCGAGGACGGCGACCCGATCGACGTGCTCGTCTGCAACACGCGCCAGCTCGTGCCGGGCTGCGTCATCAACGTGCGGCCGATCGGCGTGCTGGTGATGGAGGACAATGCCGGCAAGGACGAGAAGGTCATCGCCGTGCCCTCGCCGCATCTCTCCCGGCGCTACGAGAACGTCCACAGCCATTCCGACCTGCCGGAGATCACCCTCAAGCAGATCGAGCACTTCTTCGAGCACTACAAGGATCTGGAACCCGGCAAGTGGGTCAAGATCGGCGACTGGCGCGGCCCCGAGGAGGCGCGGCAGATGATCGTCGAGGCGATCGAGCGCGCAAAGGCCAGCGCCAAGGGCTGACATTCCACGCGGCCGCGCAAGCCTATGCCGTGTCGCGCTGCCGGCGGCGCGCCTCGGCCGGCTGGCCGGGAAGGAGCGGCAGCGTCACGCGGAAGCAGGCGCCGTGCTCGACGCCCGGCACGAATTCCAGCCTGCCCTTCATGCGCGTCACGATCTCGCGGCTGATCGGCAGGCCGAGGCCGGCGCCGGCATAGGTGGCGGCCTCGCCCTGGCGGCCGCGATAGAACTTGTCGAAGATGCGCGGCCGCTCCTCCTCGGGGATGCCGACGCCGTTGTCGGCGACTTCGACGACATAGTTGCGGCCCTCGATGCGCGAGCGCACCGTCACCTTGGGCTGGCTGGCGCCGTTATACTTGATGGCGTTGGAGATGAGGTTGATCAGCACCTGGCCGAGCCGGTCGGGATCGGCCGACACCAGCGCCGTCTCGGCGCGCGGGCCCATGCGCATCGTCGTACCGCTCTGGCGCGCCAGCGCGTCGCAGACGTGCACCGCCTGGTCGAGCGCTTCCTCGGCGTCGATGGGCCGGTTCTCCCACACGCGCTCGCCGCGCTCGAGCGCCGACAGGTCGAGGATCTCGTCGAGCAGCGAGGTCAGCCGCAGGCTCTCCTTGTGGATGGTGTTGATGAACTTGCGCCGCGCCTGCTCGTCGAGGTCGTCCTCCGTCAGCAGGATTTCGGAGAAGGCGCGGATCGCCGTCATCGGCGTGCGCACCTCGTGGCTGACCTGGCTTAAAAACTCGTCCTTCTGCAGATCGACCTTGCGCAGCTGGTGGTTGGCGGCCTCCAGCTTCTCGGCGGTGGCGCGAAGCTGCGCCGAGGCGCGCTCTAGCGCCTGCGAATGCTCGATGGCCTGCTGGGTCTCGTCGGCCATCTGCATCACCTCCTCCAGCGACACCGCATCGCCGGAGACCACCTTGGACAGCATGACGTGCGCCGAGGCCGCGCCGACCGAGCCGGCGAGCTCGCGCTCCAGCCGGTGGATGAAGGCGGGGCTCGGCGCAAGGCTCGTCCACGGCATGCCGGCCTGCTTCGCCTCCTCCGAGAACAGGTCCACGGCGCGCTGGTGGCCGAGCACCCGGCGCGCGACCAGGAAGAGGTCGTCGGCCGTGGCCGAGCCGCGCAGCGACGAGGCCTCGCCCGCCGCCTTGCGGAACACGTTGAGGAACAGCGCCGCCTGCACGTGCTCCAGCGCCGACTGGCTGGAGACCAGCGAGCCGAGGATCAGCACCGAGGTGTTGAGGAACAGGCTCCAGAACACGGCGTGCGCCAGGGGATCGAGCCGTTCGAGGCCGAACAGCGCCTGCGGCCTCAGCCACGAGATGCCGAACGGCCCCTCTGCCATGATGGCAGCGACCGCCGGCGACGACGAGGCGAAGGACGGCATGAAGCTCGACCACACCCAGACGAGGAAGCCGATCGAGATCGCGGCGATCGCCGCCTTGGCCGAGGCGTCGCGCCAGAACAGCGCCGCGAGGATCGCCGGCAGGAACTGGGCGACGCCGGTGAACGAGATCAGGCCGATGGGCGCGAGCGCGTCCGACCCGCGGGTGAGGTAGAAGTAGCTGAAGCCGAGGAACAGGATCAGCACGATGGACAGCCGCCGGGCGTTGAGGATCAGCCGGCGCACGCCCTGCCCGTCGCCGATGCCCTCGTTGGCGGTCAGCCGCAGCATGATCGGCACCACGATGTGGTTCGACACCATGATCGACAGCGCGATGGATTCGAGGATGATCATCGACGTCGCGGAGGAGAAGCCGCCGATGAAGGCGAACAGCGCCAGCCCGTCGTGCCCGCCCGCCAGCGGCAGGGTCAGCGTGAACATGTCCGGGTTGGAGCCGGCCGGCATCACGGTCAGGCCGTAGAGCGCGATGGGCACGATGAACAGGCTCATCGCCAGCATGTAGGCGGGGAAGGCCCAGCTCGCCGTGCGCAGGTGGCTCTCGTCGGAATTCTCCACCACCGCGACCTGGAACTGGCGGCCGCGCGGGTGTAGATCGCCTCGAAGCCACCGCCGATATAGAGCACGGAAAGCCCGACCGCGATCAGCGCGGTGAGCTTGACCACCGCCTCGAGCGCGATGGCCGCGACCACGCCGTGATGCTGCTCCTTGGCGTCGACGTTCCGGGTGCCGAACAGGATGGTGAAGAGGGCCATGCCGGCGGCGACGCCGAAGGCGAGACCGACCTCGTCCCAGCCCTCGATGCTGCCGCGGCCGAACTCGGACGAGCCGGCGATGGCCTCGATGGAGGAGGTGACGGCCTTGAGCTGGAGCGCGATGTAGGGCGCGATCGCGATGACCGCCAGCACCGTGACGAGGACGGCGAGCCGGTTCGACTTGCCGAAGCGCGACGACAGGAGGTCGGCGATGGAGGTGATGCGCTGGTCGTGGCTGATGCGCACCAGCCGGCGCAGGATGAACCACCAGCCGATGAACACCAGCGTCGGCCCGAGATAGATGGTGACGAACTCCAGCCCGTTGCGCGCGGCCGAGCCGACCGCGCCGTAGAAGGTCCAGCTCGTGCAGTAGACCGAGATCGACAGCGTATAGACGAAGGGCGAGCGCAGGAAGCCGCCGTCCCGGCTTCGCGTGTGGCGGTCGCCGAGGAAGGCGACGAGGAACAGCAGCCCGACATAGGCCACGGCCGTGGTGATGACGAGGTCGGCGGTCAGCGTCACGGCCCCGCCCCCGGGAAATTCTCCGGCAGCTTGCCGGGCGGCGGCCGGTCGTCGGGCAGGACGCGGCTGAACCAGCGCGCGCCCGCGACGAGCGCGATCCACAGCACGAAGACGTAGACCGTCTCGATCGGCACGCCGAGGATGCGGATGTCGAGGCGGAAGAGCAGCACCAGCGGCGGCATGTAGGCGAGCGCGCCGAAGGCGGTGAAGAACAGCGCGGCGGCGACGAGCTTGCGGCGGGTCATGGCGCTGCCGATCTTCGGGCCGACCTCCGGCCCGATTGCAGCACCGGCTTGCGCGCCGTCATTGCCGTTCCAGCGCCGCGCCCTCGTCGAGCAGGGCGCGCACGGCGTCGACGACCTCGGCGTTGGAGTAGGGCTTGGTGACGAAGCTGTCGGCGCCCAGCTCCTCGGCGATGCGGCGGTCCTGCTGCTGGCCCTTGGCTGTCAGCACCAGCACGGGCAGCGCCCGGGTCGCCTCGTTGGCGCGGATCTGCTTCAGCACCTCGAAGCCGGAGCGCTTGGGCAGCATGATGTCGAGCACGAGCACGCGCGGCGCCTCGCGGCGCACGGCGCTCATCACGGCCTCGCCGTCGGTCACCGTCTGAACCGTCCAGCCCGCCCTTCGCATGACGAAGGTCAGCGCCTCGAGAATGCTCGGTTCATCCTCGGCGATCAGGATATCGATAGCCAAACCTGCTCCTCCATCCCCCTCCTCCAAAGGGGATCCCGGCTCACTAAAGCGCAACGAAGGGCTTTCGCCAAGCCCCCCAGCCCGAACGGGCGGCCCGAAGATCTGCCCCGAATGCGCGGCCCGGCGCAGTTTCCCGCGCCGGGCCGGCTCCCGGGAGCGCCTGGGGGGACGCTCTCAGGTTCTCAGCACCCGGTAGATCGCCGGAATCACCAGCACCGTCAGCAGCGTCGAGGAGGCGAGCCCGAACAGCAGCGAGATCGCCAGCCCCTGGAAGATCGGGTCGGCGAGGATCACCGCCGCGCCGATCATCGCCGCGAGCGCGGTAAGCAGGATCGGCTTGAAGCGGATCGAGCCGGCCTCGATCAGGATGTCCGTCAGCGGCCGGCCGGCCGGGTCGGTGTGGCGGATGAAGTCGACCAGCAGGATCGAGTTGCGCACGATGATGCCGGCGAGCGCGATGAAGCCGATCATCGAGGTGGCCGAGAACGGCGCGGAAAACAGCCAGTGGCCGCCGAGGATGCCGATGAAGGTCAGCGGGATCGGCGTCAGGATGACCAGCGGCACCTTGAACGAGCCGAACTGCGCGACGACGAGGATGTAGATGCCGAGAAGCGCCACCATGAACGCCGCGCCCATGTCGCGGAACGTCACCCAGGTGACCTCCCACTCGCCTTCCCACAAGAGCGTCGGCGCGCGCTCGTCCTGCGGCTGGCCGTAGAGCGAGATCGCGGGCTTCGGCAGGTCGCCCCAGTCCTCGGCGTCGATGGCGGCCTGCACCGCGATCATGCCGTAGAGCGGGGCCTCGAAATCGCCGGCGAGCTCGGCCGTGACCATCTCGGCGGCGCGGCCGTTGCGGCGGAAGACCGGCAAGGAGGACCGTTCTTCCGCCACACGCACCACGTCGCCCAGCTCGACCACCCCCCGGTCGCCGGGCAGCACGTTGGCGGGGATCGGCGTCGTCAGGAAGCGCTCGTCGAGCCGGCGCTCGCCCTTCGGCCGCTCGATGCGGATCGGGATCGGCTGCCGGCCCTCGCCGCGATGCGAGTAGCCGACCGTCATGCCGCCGTTGAGGATGGCGACGGTGTCGAGCACGTCGCTTTCCTCGACCCCGAAGAATTCGAGGTCGTCGGTGGAGACGGTGGCCCTGAGCCGCCGCGCGGCGACGCCGTAGGAATTGTCGACGTCGACGATATAGGGCACGGAGCGGAACGCGGCCTCGACCCGTGCGGCGACCGCGCGCCGCGTCGCCGCGTCCGGACCGTAGATTTCGGCCAGAAGCGTCGCCATCACCGGTGGGCCGGGCGGCGGCTCGACCACCTTGAGCACCGTGCCGTCCGGCATCGCGGCGGCCGCGATGCGCGCGCGGATGTCGAGGGCGACGGCGTGGCTGGCGCGGGTGCGCTCGCCCTTCGGCTTCAGGTTGACCGCGACGTCGCCCGTCTGCGGCTCGGTGCGGTAGAAATAGTGCCGCACCAGCCCGTTGAAGTTGAAGGGTGCCGCCGCCCCGGCATGGGTCTGGACCGACCTGACCTCGTCCATATCGAGCACGATCGCCGCTATCCGCTGCGCCACCGCGTCCGTCGCCTCGACCGAGGAGCCTTCCGGCAGATCGATGGTGACGGCAAGCTCCGACTTGTTGTCGAAGGGCAGCAGCTTGACGGTCACGTCCCTGGTGTAGAACAGCGCCAGCGACCCCAGCGTCAGCACGCCAACGGCGAGCAGGAACAGCCAGCTTCTGCCCTTCGAGGCCAGCACCGGGCGGGCGGCGGCGGCATAGAGGCGCCCGAGCGCGCCGCCCTGCGCATGGTCGCCATGGCCGTGGACGGCAGCCTTGCCCGCCACCTTCAGCATCAGCCACGGCGTCACCATGACGGCGACGAAGAAGGAGAAGATCATCGCCGCCGAGGCGTTGGCCGGGATCGGGCTCATATAGGGGCCCATCATGCCCGACACGAACAGCATCGGCAGAAGCGCCGCCACCACGGTCAGCGTCGCGACGATGGTCGGGTTGCCGACCTCGGCCACCGCCTCGATGGCCGCCGTCCTGCGGTCGCGGCCGTCGCCCATGCCCCAGTGGCGGGCGATGTTCTCGATGACGACGATGGCGTCGTCGACCAGGATGCCGATGGAGAAGATCAGCGCGAACAGCGAGACACGGTTCAGCGTATAGCCCATCGCCCAGGAGGCGAACAGCGTCAGCAGGATGGTGACGGGGATGACCACAGCCACGACCACGGCCTCGCGGCGGCCGATGGCGACCCAGACGAGCAGGATGATCGAGATCGTGGCGAGGCCGAGATGGAACAGGAGCTCGTTGGCCTTCTCGTTCGCGGTCTCGCCGTAGTCGCGCGTCACCTCGACGGCGATCTCGTGCGGGATCAGCGAGCCTTCGAGCGCGGCCACCCGGTGCAGGATCGTCTCGGCCACGGTGACGGCGTTGGAGCCGGCGCGCTTGGCCACGGCCAGCGTCACCGCCGGCACGCGGACGATGCCGCCGTCCTCGCCGCGCGTGACGGTCGAGACCAGCGCCTCCCCGACATCGGCGGCGAAGGCGACGGTCGCGACGTCGCGGACATAGACCGGACGGCCGTCGCGCGAGGTGAGCAACAGGTTGCCGATCGCCGCCGGCGTGGCCAGGGTCTCGCCGGCCGCCAGCACGATCTGGCCGCCGCCGTCGCGCACCCGTCCGGCCGGGAAGGCGCGGTTCGCGCCCGCGACCTTGCCGGCGAGCTGCTGCAGCGTCACGCCGTAGAGCGCAAGCCGCGCCGGGTCGGGCGCGATGCGGATCGCCTCGTCGACCGCGCCGACGAGATAGGTGATGCCGACATCCTCGATCTTGGCGATCTCGGTCTTGAGCTCGCGCGCCACCCGCGTCAGCGCGTCGGGGCCGATGCGGCCGGCGGCCTCCGGCTTCGGCGTCAGCGTCAGCGCGACGATGGCGACGTCGTCGATGCCGCGGCCGACGATCTGCGGCTCGGGCACGCCGACCGGGATGCGGTCCATGTTGGCGCGCATCTTGTCGTGGACCCGGAGCACGGCGGCGTCCGCCGGGGTGCCGACGAGGAAGCGCGCCGTCACCAGCACCTGGTCGTCGCCGGTCTGCGAATAGACGTGCTCGACGCCGTCGATGCCCTTGACGATGATCTCCAGCGGCTCGGTGACGAGCTTGACCGCGTCCTCCGCCTTCAGCCCGTCGGCGCGCACCAGGATGTCGACCATCGGCACCGAGATCTGCGGCTCCTCCTCGCGCGGCAGCGCCGACAGCGCCACCAGCCCGAAGACGAAGGCGGCGACGAGGAACAGCGGCGTCAGCGGCGAGGCGATGAAGGCGCGCGTCAACGCCCCGGCGATGCCCAGACCGTGGGGGCTGTGCGACGGAGAAGCCATCACGGCACGACGACGGTTTCGCCGGCCTCGAGGCCGGTGAGGATTTCGACATGGGCGACGCCGTCGCGCATCACGGTCTCGCCCGGCACCACCGCACGCTCGACCTCCACACCGCCGGCGACGACGCGCACGAAGTCGAGGCCGGAGCGGGTGGAGACCGCCGCGCGCGGCACCAGAAGCGCCTCGCGGCTGCCGACCGGCACCTCGACCGGGACGCGCGCGTCGACGAAGGCATGGTCGAGCCTGTCGACCTCGACATCGGCGACGACGCGGCCGTTCTCGATCTGCGGATAGATCTTGGCGAGCCGGCCTTCGGTCTGCGCGCCGGCGGCGGCGATGCGGATCGCGGCCCCCTCGGTCAGGTCGCGCGAATGGCGCTCGGGGATGGCGAGCCGCAGGAAGAAGCCGCCGCCGCCGATGGTCGCGGCCGGCTCGCCGGCCATGACCACCGCGCCGCGCGTCACCGGCACGGTGAGCACCCGGCCCGAGGCGGGCGCGAGCACCTCGCCCTCCTCGCCCTGCTGGACGACGACGGAGCGCTGCGCCCCGGTCGCGGCGATCTGGTTCTGCGTCACCTCGACGTCGGTGCGCAGCTGCTCCAGCCGCTGGGCGGTGATGACGCCGCGCTCGACCAGCGACGAGCCGCGCGCGAGCTCCGCCTCGGCCTTCTCGAGCTGGGCCGCGAGCGCGCGCAGCTGGGCGTCGTAGGCGGCGATCTGGAAGGCGATCTTGTCGTCGCGCACCACGGCGATGCGCTGGCCGGCCTCGACCTCGTCGCCCTCGGAGACGAGGAGCTCGACCACGGTGCCGCCGATGCGGGCGCGGGCCGGCACGAGGTCGCGCGCCTCGACGCGGCCGTAGACGGCCTTCCATTCGGGCACGGTCTGCGGGGCGAGCACGAGGGTTTCGGCGGCAAGGGCAGGGGCGGCCGCCGCAAGCGCGGCAGCGAGGAGCGCGAGACGCATGGCAGGTTCTTTCGGTTGTCAGGCATCCCGCCGCGGACAGGCCGTCTGGCGGAATGCCGTGTCGTTTCCGGGAGCGCCGGAGCCGGAACGCCGCCTAGAAGGCGCAGCCGGGCCTGATGCCGAGACGCTTCATGACGATCGCCGCCGGGCAGAAGCCGGTGAAGGCCGACTGCAGCAGGTTGGCACCGACGAACACGGTGAGCCAGACGAAGAGCGGCGACACCCACACGGTCAGCGCCACGGAGGCGAGCACCATGAAGCCGGCGAAGGCGAGGACGGAGCGGTCGAGGGTCATTGCTATCTCCCGTATAATGACTGTATATACCTATATACGAAGATACGTAGATAAAAGCAAGAGACCCCTTGCCCGAAGGAGCGATTGTGTCGCAGCCGGCAACCCGGGTTCCCGGCTGCGATGCGCCCTGTCAGGCCCGAACGCGCTCGGCCCGCGCCGCCTGCCACAGGAGCGGCATGAGGACGATTGCGACGATGGGGAAGATCATCCAGTTGATGGCCTCCCACCCGGAGGCGGTGAGCAGCGAGCCGGAGAAGAACGAGGCCGCCGCGACGGTGCCGAACACCAGGAAGTCGTTGGCGCCCTGCACCTTGCCGCGCTCCTCCGGCGTGTGGCAGTCGGTGATCATCGCGGTGGCGCCGATGAAGCCGAAGTTCCAGCCGACGCCGAGCAGGATCAGCGACACGAAGAAGTTCTCGATGTCGAGCCCGCCCAGCGCCACCGCCCCCGACGCTGCGATCAGGACCAGCCCCAGCGCCGTGATCCTCTCCTTGCCGTAGCGGGCGATCAGGTTGCCGGTGACGAAGCTCGGCGCGAACATGGCGAGCACGTGCCACTGGATGCCGAAGGCCGCCTCGCCGACCGTGAAGCCGCAGCCGACCATGGCCATGGGCGCGGCCGTCATGACGAAGCTCATCAGCCCGTAGGAGACGACGCCGGCCGAGACCGCGAGGATGAAGCGCGGCGTCCGCATGATCTGGCCGAGCGGCCGCCCGCCGGCCCCGGCCTGCGCATCGGCGGCCTGCGCTGCCGGCTTCGGCGCGCGCAGCAGCATCAGCACCAGCAGGGCGAGGAGCGCCAGCGCCGCCTGGCTCAAGAAGCTGCCGGCGAAGGGGGCGGCGGGCAGCGCGTCGCGGGTCCAGATGACGAGCTGCGGCCCGATGATGGCGGCGGCGAGCCCGCCGATCATCACCCAGGAGATGGCCTTGGCCTTGAGCGGCCCGGTGGCGGCGTCGGCGGCGGCGAAACGGTAGCTCTGGACGTAGGCGCCGTAGAAGCCGGCCATGAAGGTGCCGAGGCAGAAGATGACGAAGGCCGCCCCCACGATGCCGAGCGTGGCGACGAGGCCGGAGAGGACGCCGATCGCAGCCCCGATCAGGTAGCCGGTGCGGCGGCCGAGCCGCCGCATGACCATCGCCGCCGGGATGGTGCCCATGGCCAGCCCGAGATTGTAGAGGCTGACGGGCAGCGTCGCGAGCGCGGCCACCGGCGACAGCGTCTGGCCGACGATGCCGCCCAGCGAGATGATGATCGGCGGGCTCGCCGCCCCCAATGCCTGCGCGGCGGTCAGGACGAGGATGTTCCTCTTGGCTGTCGCCTGATCGGTCATGTCATGCCTCATGGTGGCCGGACCGCGACGCGGCCGGAGCGTGTCGGAAAGGGAAGGCTGGATGTCGTGGTGTGGATGTCTGGCCGCGGATCAGCACTGCGGCGAGCAATAGGCCCCGTAGAGAACCTCCATCACCGCCCGCGCCGGCCCGCTCTCGATGTGATACCAGATCGTCTGGCCGTCGCGGCGGCCGGCGATGATGCGCTCGCGGCGCAGGAGCGCCAGATGCTGCGAGACGGTCGAATCGCGGATGCCGAGGAATTCGGCGAGCTGGCCCACCGACTTCTCCCCCTCGATCAGCTGGCACAGGATCAGCAGCCGGTGCTGGTTGGACAGCGCCTTCAGCAGATCGCTCGCCTCGTCGGCCGCCTCGCGCATGACATTGGGATCGACTTTGATATCGACATTCATAGTTGCGTATCTACATTGTTTCGTATATATCGTCAATATGAAAGCTGCCTCGGCGTCCGACCCGACGCAGCGCGACTTTCGGGAGTATGATGCATATGTCGGCGAGCCGCCAGATCGTCTGCCCGCAATGTGCGGGCATCAACCGCGTGCCGCAGGACCGGCCGGCCGAGAGCGCCCTGTGCGGCCGCTGCAAGACGCCGCTCTTCTCCGGCAGGCCGGTCGAGGCGGACGCGGCCATGTTCGAGCGGCAGACGCGGCGCAGCGACGTGCCCGTCCTGGTCGACGTCTGGGCGCCGTGGTGCGGCCCCTGCCGGATGATGGCGCCCGCCTTCGAGGCCGCGGCCGCCGCGCTCGAGCCCGACATGCGGCTCCTGAAGCTCAACACCGAGGCCGAGCCGGAAACGGCCGCGCGCCTCGGCATCCGCGGCATCCCGACGATGATCCTGTATTCCGGCGGCCGCGAGATCGGCCGGGTCTCGGGCGCGATGGCCGCACAGCAGATCACGGCATGGGCACGCGGCAGGCTTGCCGCGGACGCGTGACCGCGACGGTCCGAAAGGGGAGGAGAACGGAAATGAACAGACGCGAGTTTCTCGCGGGCGGCGGCGGAACGGCCCTGCTCGCGGCCCTGCCGACGGCCACGCCGGCCGCGGCGCAGACGTCCGGCGCCCGCGCCCGCATCGTCATCGCCGGCGCCGGCGCCGCCGGCCTCGCCATGGCGGCGCGGCTCAGGCGCGGCATGCCCAACGCGACGCTGACGATCATCGACGCCAGGAAGGAACACCATTTCCAGCCGGGCTTCACGCTGGTCGGCGCCGGGCTGTGGGCGCCCGATCACGTCATCGGCAGCAATGCCGACTACATGCCGCGCGGCGTCGAGTGGATCGGGGAGGCGGTCGCCGAGTTCGACCCCGACGCCAACGCCGTCGTCACCGCCTCGGGCAGGCGGGTGGACTACGACTTCCTGATCGTCGCCACCGGCCTCAAGCTCGACTACGCCGCGATCGAGGGCATGGACGCCGCGCTGATCGGCCGGGAGGGCATCGCCTCGATCTATGCCGGCCCCGCCGAGGCGGCCGCATCCGCCGCGGCCATCGACCGCTTCCTCGATGCCGGCGGCGTCGGCCTGTTCGGCCGCCCGGCCGGCGAGATGAAATGCGCCGGCGCGCCGCTCAAGATCACCTTCATCGCCGACGACAAGGCCCGCCGCCAGGGCCGGCGCGGCGCGGTGGAGCTGATCTACAACGCCCACGGCCCGGCCGTCTTCGCCGTGCCGCCGGTCAACGACAAGGTCAAGGAGATGTTTTCCGCGCGCGGCGTCGCGGTCAATTACGGCCATGTCCTGAAAGCGATAGACCCCGGCGCCAAACGCGCCACCTACCGCACCGAGGGCGGCGACGTCACGCTCGATTACGACTTCATCCATATCGTGCCGCCGATGCGCGCGCCGGACGCGGTGCGGCAAAGCCCGCTGCCGTGGCAGGAGGGAAACCTCGCCGCCGACGGCTGGGTCGAGGCCGACAAGGCGACGCTGCGCCACCCGCGCTATCCGAACGTCTTTTCCGTCGGCGACATCGCCGGCGTGCCGCGCGGCAAGACCGCCGCTTCCGTCAAGTGGCAGGTGCCGGTGGTCGCCGGCAACCTGATGGCCGAGACCGCGGGGCGCACGCCGTCCGCCGTCTACAACGGCTACACCTCGTGCCCGATGGTCACCGGCTACGGCAAGGCGATGCTGATCGAGTTCGACTACGACGGCACGCTCATCCCTTCCTTCCCCTTCATCGACCCGCTGAAGGAGCTGTGGGTGTCGTGGCTGATCGAGGAAAAGGGCCTTTTGGGCGCCTATCGCGCCATGCTGCGCGGCCGCGCCTGAGGAGGAAAGACCATGAGCGACTTCAATCCCGTCACCCTCTTCTTCATCCTGTCCGAAGGCATGGGCGGATGGCTGTGGCTGCTGCTCGCCGTCGCGCTCGCCCTGCTCGGCGGCATCGCCTTCGGCGCCAGCCGCCTGCGCCGTGCCGGCCGCCCGGCGAAGCGGCCGCTGACCGCCGCCGCCATCGTCGGCGCGGCGGCGACCGTGGTCTTCGCCTTCCTGATGCCGGCGTGGACGCTGGTCGGGACGGACGCCTTCGCCTCCGGCATCGACTACGCCATCGCCGTGCTTCTGGCGCTGGTCCCCGGCGCCATGGTCGCGGCGCTCGTCTTCACCATGGCCTCGCTGCGGTGCGCCTCGCGCGCGCCGCGCATGCAAGCCGCCTGAGGCGGCTGCCGGCCCGCCACCGGGGATTTCAGGCCGCCTGCCCGAAATCCCGCTCGACGACGCCCTTGAGGAAACGGTTGTCGAGCAACTGCCTGAGATGCGCCCTTCCCTCGGGCGCCGCCGTCCGGCCTGCCCGACCTTCGCCGCACACCAGGTCGAGCAGGCCGGCGGCATGGGCCGCGCTGCCGAGCGCCAGCGCGTTGGGATGGCCGGCCCCGCCCGCCTCCAGATCGCCCGCTTTCGGCTCAACCCGCAGCACCACCGACCTTTCGGCCGCCGCGCCGTCGATCTCGCCGCGCGCGGTGACGTAGACCAGCACCACGTCGTCCTCGACCGGCCGCAGCCCGTTGCGCAGCACGGTCAGGAGCAGGTCGCGGCGGTGGCGCAGGCCGAGGTCGTCGAGCAGGAACTGCATGTAGTCGACATGGCCGGGATAGCGGATGGTGCGGAAGACGAGGCTGCGCACGTTCGACCCGACGCGGCCGATCAGGCTGCCGAGCCCGCCCGCGGTGCAGAACGCCTCGTAGGCGACGCCGCCGAGCGCGAACTCCTCGCGCTGCGACAGCGCCGGCAGCATCACGCGCGCTCCGTCCTCGATCGCCTCGCACGGCGCGGTGTATTCGGCCAGCAGCCCGTCGAGGTTCCAGATCAGGCCGTAGCCGAGGCGGTTGGTGCGCCGCGCCGGGATCGCGCCGACCCGCACCACGAGATCGACGGCGCCCGGAAACCCGGCCGCGAGCTCGATCGCCGCAAGGTCGGCCAGCCCCGGCGACACGCCGCAGCCGTCGAGGAAGGCGCGCCCCGGCGCGAGCCGCTCGCGAAACGCCTCGGTGCGCGGATCGGGCGGCGAGAAGTCGAGATAGTGCGCGCCGGCTTCCGCCGCGGCCTCGGCCACCTTCGCGGTGACGAGGTCGGGCACGGCGGCCACGACCACGTCGCAGCCGGCGACCGCGGCGCGCAGGTCCTCGATGCGGCTGGCGTCGGCATGCACGGCCTCGTGGCCGCGCGCCCGCGCGTTCGCCAATGCCTCCTCGGTGCAGTCGGCGACGAGCACGCTGTAGCCGCCGCCGGCCCGCAGCATGTCGGCGAGCGCGAGGCCGACCCGGCCCGCGCCGACGATCGCCACCCTGGTTGCGGCGGGCGTACCTGCGGCGTCGTTCATCGCCATCTCAGTTGTTGAAGCGCGACACGAACGCCTTCAGCCGCTCGTTCGCCGGGTTGCGGATGGTCTCGTCGGGCGCGCCCTCGACCGCGATGGTGCCCTGGTCGAGGAAGACGACGCGGTCGGCGACGTCGGCGGCGAAGGCCATCTCGTGGGTGACGATGGCCATGGTCATGCCCGCATCGGCCAGCCGGCGGATCACCGCCAGCACCTCGCCGACCAGCTCGGGATCGAGCGCGCTCGTCACCTCGTCGAGCAGCAGCGCCTCCGGCCGCATGGCGAGCGCGCGGGCGATGGCCACGCGCTGCTTCTGGCCGCCGGAAAGATGCGCCGGATAGGCGGCGCGCTTGTCGGCGAGGCCCACCTGCGCCAGAAGGTCGAGCGCCAGCTCCTGCGCCTGGGCCTTCGGCGTCTTGCACACGACGATGGGCCCCTCGGTGACGTTCTCCAGCACCGTCTTGTGCGGGAAGAGGTTGAAGTGCTGGAACACCATGCCGACATGGCGGCGCAGCGTGCCGAAGCCGGTCAGCCCCGGGGCGTCGCGGAACTTGCGCCCCACCTTGCCGCCGCGGAACAGCACCTCGCCGCCCGTCGGCACCTCCAGCATGTTGAGGCAGCGGATCAGCGTCGACTTGCCCGAGCCGGACGGCCCGATCAGCGCCACCACCTCGCCGCGCCCGAGCGACAGGTCGACGCCCTTGAGCACGTCGAGCGCCCCGTAGGATTTGCGCACCTTGCGGGCTTCGAGCAGCGCCATCACCGTGTAGGATTCGAGCGGCCTGTAGGTCTGGCCGTTGACCACCGCCGCCATGTAGGCGAGGTCGGCCACCGAGATGACCGAGACCAGCGACGTGTTCTTGAACTGGATCACCGACTGGTTGATGAAGGCCGGCAGCATGCGCTTGATGGCCTGCGGCATGACGATGCGGGTCATGGACTGCCACGGGCTCATGCCGATGGCGGCGGCGGCCTCGCGCTGGCCCTTGTCGATCGACAGGATGCCGCCGCGGAAGATCTCGGCATAGAACGCGCCGACATAGAGCGACAGCGTCAGCATCGCCGCCACCCGGTTGTCGATGCTCAGCCCGACCAGAAGCGGGAAGGCGTAGTAGAACCACAGGAGCTGCACCAGGAGCGGCGTGCAGCGGAAGATCTCCTGATAGACGCGGGCGATGGCGATCAGGATCTTCCAGCCCGACAGCCGCGCCGCGCAGGTCAAAAGCCCGATGACGACGCCGAAGGCGATCGAGCCGGCGGTGTAGACCACCGTCAGCCACAGGCCGTACATGAACAGGTCCCAGTACTGCCAGACGACGTTGAAATCCCATCGGTACATCGCAATCTCCCGGATGCGGCACGGACGCGGCTGGCCGCGCGCTCCTGCCTTCCCCTTTTCTGGCGACGGCGTGCAGCCCCGGCCGCCGCCGCTTCTTCTTCCCTTTGGCTTTACCCTTATCTTCGATTGCGGCGGAGTGCGCCGCAATATCAGGCTTGGCCCCGACCTTATCGCATTTCTTGGAAGAGGGCCGAGCGGGCGCGGAAGCGTTCGAGGATGCCGGCGAGCCGGGTCTCGTTCTCCGGCTCCATCGCCGCCATCGGCGCGCGCATCGTCGGCGCGGCCAGCCCTTCCATCGCCAGCGCCGCCTTGACCGGCCCAGGATTGGCCTCGATGAACATGCCTTCGGCCAAGTCGAACAGGTGCTCGTGCAGCTTGAGCGCCCGGGCCGCGTCGCCCGCCCGCCATGCCTTCACCATCGCCACCACCTCGCGCGGCGCGTAGTTGGAGACGACGCTGGTGACGCCGGCCGCACCCGCCGCGAGGAAGGGCAGCGTCAGGGCGTCGTCGCCGCAATGGACCACGAAATCCGCGCCGCACAGCCGGCGGATGCGCGTAACGCGCTCGACCGAGCCGCCCGCCTCCTTGATCGCGACGATGCCGGCATGCCGCTCCCTGAGCGTCGCGCAGGTCTCGGCCGCGATCTCGATGCCGCAGCGCCCCGGCACGCTGTAGAGCATGACCGGCAGCGCGCTCGCCGCGGCGACGATGCCGTAGTGGCGCAGCAGCCCCGCCTGCGTCGGCTTGTTGTAATAGGGCGTGACGACGAGGAGCGCGTCGGCCCCGGCCTTCTCGGCCCGGCGCGCCTTGGCGGCAGCCTTCTCGCTGTCGTTGGAGCCGGCACCCGCCACCACGGCGACGCGGCCGGCGGCGACGGCGACCGTGCGCCGGATCACCTCCTCGGCCTCGTCGTCGCTGAGCGTCGCCGCCTCGCCGGTGGTGCCGACCGGCACCAGCCCGGCGACGCCGGCCGCGATCTGCCGCTCGACCAGCACCTCGAAGCTGGCGAAATCGACCTTGCCGTCCCTGAACGGCGTCACCAAGGCGGTGAACACCCCGTCGAAGCGTACTGCATCGAACGTCATTTCCAAACTCCTCAATCGATGACCACTCTGGTTTCCGACATCTCGCGGATCGCGATGCGGACGCCCTCGCGGCCGAGGCCGCTCATCTTGATGCCGCCGAAGGGCACGTGCTCGGCGCGGAAATCCGGCCCCTCGTTGATCATGACGCCGCCGACGTCGAGCTTGCGGCTGAACTGCTTGACGATCGCATGGTCGTTGGTGAACACGCCGGCCTGAAGCCCGTAGGCCCCGGCGTTGACCTCCTCGATGGCCCGCCCCGCATCGCGGAAGGTGCGAATGGCGATCACCGGGCCGAAGGTCTCGTCGGCGATCACCGGCGCGTCCGGCTCGACGCCGGCGATCACCGTCGGCTCGACCAGGGCGCGCTCGCGCCGGCCGCCGGCGAGAAGCCGCGCCCCACCGGCAAGCGTGGCGGCGATGCGCTCGCTGACGATCGCGGCCGCCTGCTCGTCGATCACCGGCCCCATGTCGGTCGTCTCGGAGAGCGGATCGCCGGTGCGCACCGCCTTCACCGCCGGCACCAGCCGCTCCACGAACGCCTCCGCGATGTCCTCGTGCAGGTAGAGCTTCTTCACCGCCGCGCAGCTCTGCCCGGCGATCTCGAAGCGGTGGGCGATGGCCGTGGCGACGGCGCGGTCGAGGTCGGCGTCGGGCAGCACGAACAGCGGATCGTTGCCGCCGAGCTCCATCAGGCAGCGTACCAGCCCGCTCGCCGCCTTGAGCGCGCGGCCTGCCGCCGGCCCGCCGGTGAAGCTCAGAAGATCGATGGGCGCGCGCGCCAGCGCCAGCGCCGCATCGGCCCCTCCATGCACCACCTGGAAGAGATGGTCCGGGAAGCCGGCCTCCAGCGCCAGCTCCGCCAGCCTCGCTGCGGCGAGCGGCGCCTTCGGCGACGGCTTCGCCACCACCGCATTGCCGGCGGCGATGGCCGGGCCGAGCTTGTGGCAGAGGAGGTTGAGCGGATAGTTGAACGGCGTGATCGCGCCGACGACGCCGACCGGCTCGTAGGTGACGACGGCGCGGCGGTCCGCCCCGCCGGCGACGATGGCGCAATGCAGCACCTCGCCGTCGAGGAAGGTGCCGGCGTCGCCCGACAGCCTCAGCGTGTTCTGCGCCCGGCGCACCTCGTTGCGCGCTTCGGCGAGGGTCTTGCCGACCTCGCCGGCGATGGTGCGGGCGAGCGCTTCCGCATTGTCGGCGATGCGGCCGGCGAGCGCGTCGAGGAGCGCGCGCCGCCGGTGGGGCGTCGAGCGGCGGAACTCGCGCTGGGCGACGGCCGCGCGCGCGACCGCCTCGGCGACGTCGCGCGGCGAGGCCGGCGCGACCTCGCCGACGAGCGCGCCGTCGAAGGGGCTGGTCACCGCGATGGGCGATGCCGCCTCGTCGCGGCGGGGGATGGCGGAAAGCGTCATGATGTGCCTCGTTGAGCGTCGTTGTCGGGGGAAGCGCCGGCGCACGGGCCGACGACGGATGCGATGGCGACCGGCCGCAACGGCCAGCGCCGCCCGGTCAGGTCCTCCGTCGGGAACGGGTCGCGCCCCGGCGCGAGCGCGGCGGTCGCCTCGCTCACCCAGTCGGCGCAGAAGCGGCCCTGGCAGGCGCCCATGGCGAAGCGGCCGTTGAGCCGGAGCTCGCGCGGCGACGGCGCGTCCGGCCCGCCGAGCAGCGCGCGCAGGGCGCCCACCGTGCCGCCCTCGCAGCGGCACAGCACCGTCTCGTCCGGCAGGCCGGCGAGCGACGCCGCCGATGAGACCGGGGCGAACAGCTCGCCGAGCAGCGCCTGCAGCCGCCGCTCGCGGGCGATGCTTTTTTCCGCCGCCGCCACGGCCGCCGCGTCGCCTCTAAGCGCGGCGAGGACGCGGCGCGCGGCAAGCCTGCCGTCGGCCTCGGCCGCGCGGTTGCCGAGCGCCTCGCGGCAGTCGCCGGCATGGACGACATACGGCCTCTCGCCCGCAAGCCGCGTCGCGGCCAGCCCGAAGGCGTTCGGCCGGATGCCGTCGTGAAGCGCGATGCGGTCGGCCTCGATATGCTCCGTCCGGCCGTCGGCACGGGTCACGGTCGCGACCAGCGCGTCGTCGCGGCGC
>JALHFU010000062.1:27770-30977 GCA_022838525.1 Hyphomicrobiales bacterium
CAGCGGGTCGCCGCTCTCGATCACCGCCACCGGCGCATTGCCGCGCCGGGCGAGCTGGGCGGCGAGCGCCAGCGTCAGCGGCCCGTTGCCGGCGACGAGGATGCGCCCGGCCGGCGCGCGGCCGGTCTCCTTCATCATCACCTGCAGGCTGCCGGCGGTGCCGACGCCGGGAAGCTGCCAGCCCGGCCGCGGCCGCACCTTCTCCACCGCGCCGACCGCGAGAACCACGGCCGAAGGCTTCGCCACGACGAGGCGGCCGGCCGCGCGGTCCTCCATCAGCGCCAGCCCGTCGGCGTCGATGCCGAGGAAGACGTGCCGCCTGCGCAGCGCCACGGTCGAGGCGGCAAGTGCGGCCGAGAGCCGCCGCCACTGGCGGGCGACGGCGCGGGCTGCGCCCTTCGCCGCCGCGGCCCCGTGCGGGCGGCGATGCAGCGCGCCGCCGGCCTGTCCGCCCTGCTCGCAGAGCACGACCGCAAGGCCGGCCGCGGCCAGCTCGACCGCGGCGGCGATGCCGGCCGGGCCGCCGCCGACCACCAGCGCGTCGCAGGCGAGGATGTCGGTTTCCGGCACGTCCGAAGGCCGGATCGCAGGCTCGACGCTCATCTCTAGTCCCCCACCGCAAGGACCGCCGTGCCGGCGGCGGCGGGCGTCAGGCAGGCCTCGACCAACCGGCCGTCGATGCGCACGAGGCAGCTCTGGCAGGCGCCGATGCCGCAGAAATAGCGCAGCTGCGCGCCGTTGGCGTCGCGGCCGAAATCGAGGATGCCGGCCTCGAGCAGCGCGGCGGCGACGGACTCGCCCGGCCGGAACGGCACCGCCCTGCCGCGGAAGGTGAAATGCGACACGCTCACGCGACGAGGCTCCTGCGGGAAAAGCGGGCGGGATCGAACGGCGCAAGCTCGATCTCGGCCGCCCGGCCGGCCACGAGCTGGCCGACGAGCTTGCCGGCGAGCGGGCCGAGGCAGATGCCGTCGCCCTCGAAGCCGGTCGCCACCACGACGTTGCGCAGGCCGGGCGCGCGGCCGATCAGCGGCAGGCCGTCGGCCGTGGCGGTGCGGACGCCGGCGAAGGCGCGCACCAGCCGCAGGCCGGCCAGGCCCGGCATCATCCGGACCGCGCCGGCGAGGATGCCGCGCACGGCGTCGATATCGTTGTCCTTCTCGGCCGTGTCCTCGCGCGTGCCGCCGATCAGGAACTGGCCGGTGCGCAGCGGGTCGATGACCAGCCCGCCGCGGCGCGGGGCCGGCCCCGCGGGCTGCGCCGGCGTCTTGCTCATCAGGTAGCGGCACGACATCAGCGAGCCCGGCAGCGCCGCATTGAGCGCGGGCGCGCGGTCGGTGACGAGAAGCTGGCCCTTGCGCGGCCGTAGCGCCTGCGACAAGCCGAGCAGCGCCGCCGACCCGCCGCCGGCCGCGAGCACGACATGGTCGGCATGGAGGATGCCGGCATCGGTGACGACGCCCTCGACCGCCGCGCCGCCCGGCGCGAAGGCGAGCGCGGTGACGGCGCGGTTGCGCTCGACCGCGACGCCCGCCGCCTCGATCAGCCGGCGCACGATCTGGAAGCCGATGGCGTGGCCCTCGCCCGACACCTCGATGGCGACGCGCACCCCCGGCCCGGCGACCGGGATGCGCGCCCGCATGGCCGCGCCGTCGAGCCGGCCGACGGTGACGCCGCAGCCGGCCAGCGCCTCGGCATGGCGTTCGAGCACGGGAACCTCGGAATCGTCCTCCGCCACCATCAGCGTCGGCCGCGTCTTGAACAGATCCCGGAACAGGCCTTCCTGCGCCAGCGAGCGGTAGAGCGCCACACCGGCGAGCGCGGCCTCCATCATCGGGCCGGGCCGCTTCGAGGCGACGGAGACCGCACCGTCGGCCGAGCCGGTGGCCCCGGCGGCGGGTGCGATCGCGTCGAGGATGCGCACCGCATAGCCGGCGCGGCCGAGGAAATAGGCCGCCGACGCGCCGACGATCCCCGCCCCGATCACGATGACCGATTTCGGCCCTCCACTGCCCATCGCCGCCGCACGCTTTCCCTTGCAGACCCGAACTGCGCGGAATTGTCGGCGCGACCGCGATGCCTGTCGATGCAATAACGTGAGCGAGGCTGCGCACGAATTTTGTATGGATCGGCGCGCCGATGGCGCAGAATGCGGGCTGCGCGGGACACAAGCGGGACGCTCATGGCAAGGATCAGCCTGACACTGATACAGACATTCTACGAGGTCGCCTCCAAGGGATCGTTCTCGGGCGCGGCGCGCGAGCTGAACCTGAGCTACCAGTCGGCGGCGAACCACGTGCGGCGGCTGGAGCAGATCCTGCAGGACCGGCTGATCGAATCGGAGCAGGGCGCCAAGCGCATCGCGCTGACGCCGCGCGGCCGCGCGCTCTACAACCTCCTGCATCCCGAGCTCGACATCATGCTGGAGCGGCTGAGCAAGCTGATGGAGAACCAGCGCTCCGCGCTTCGCGTCGGCATGCCGCAGGCGATCTTCTTCTACCTGTTCCCGCGCGTGCTGAAGACCTTCCGCGAGCAGCGCCCCGACATGGAGATCGCCGCCTACGAGCGCGACACGGTGCTGGCCGAGCTGGTCAAGAACGGCAGCCTCGACATCTGCCTGTCCGAGCGCTACTTCGGCGACCCGGTGGTGCCGCAGCGCCTGCTCGGCAGCTACCGGCTGAGCCTCGTCTATCCGCGCGAATGGGGACCGCCGCCGAAGCCGGAGACCGTGCCCTCCTGGGCGAGGGACCGGCCCTTCATCACCTACGAGCCGGGCCAGACGCTGCGCAACCTCGCCTACGACTTCCTCGGGCGTGAGGATGCGGCGGCCCAGCCCGCCGTCTCGACCTCGGGCTCGTCGAGCGTCAAGCGCTGCGTCGAGGAGGGGCTGGGCTTCGCCATCATCCCGTCCTGGTGCGTGTCGGAGGAGGATCGCGGCCGCCTCACCAGCGTCAGGCTGACCAACCTGCCGGAAGTGCCGGTCTATTTCGGCAATGCCGAGTTCCTGCGCAACAACCCCAGCGTGCAGGCGCTGTTCGAGACCTGCCGGACGGAGCTGGTCGGCCGCGTCCTCGACGCGCCCTCCGCGGCGGGCAGGTTCCACGGCTCGTGAGCGGCAGGGCGGCGCGCGAACCTACAAAAAACGGGATAAGTGGGCGTGACTCTCTAGCATTGTCCTCGGCCCGCCCTCGGCTACGCTTTCTGCGA
>JALHFU010000271.1:0-3098 GCA_022838525.1 Hyphomicrobiales bacterium
ATCGGCGAGCTCGAACAGATCGACGGCCGCGCCGTAGGTGGCGACGTTGTAGATCGGCGCGTTGCGGTCGGTGTTGACGGCGATGATGGTCTCGACGTGCTTCATGCCGTGCAGATGCTGCACCGCGCCGGAAATGCCCAGCGCGACATAGAGCTTGCAGTTCTGCGCGACCTTGCCCGACAGGCCGACCTGATGCGCCTTGGGCAGCCATCCGGAATCGGCGATGGGGCGCGAGCAGCCGAAGGTGGCGCCCAGCCGCTGCGCCAGCGCGCGGAAGCGCTCGATGTTCTTCTCGTCCTGAATGCCGCGGCCGACCGCGAGGATGAATTCCGCCTTGGTGATGTCCACGTCGGCGGCGGGCGGGTCGACATAGGCGCCATGCCCGGCCGCGGCGGCCGCGACTGGGCCGAAATCGACCGTCACCGCGCGCGCGGGCGCAGCACCGGGCGCAGGTGCCTTGGCGGCTCCGCCGCGCACCATCAGCGTGGTGACGCAGCTTCGCGACACGTCGAGCCGGGTCAGCACCTTGTTGCCGTAGCCGCCGCGCGTGACGAGGAGCCTGCCGTCCGCGACCTCGATGCCGAAGGCGTCGCTGGCGAAGCTGCCGCCCAGCCGCGCCGCCACGGCCGGGCCGAAGCCCATGCCGTTGACGCTGTGGCCGATCATCACCAGACGGGGCCTGACCTCCATGGCGAGGCGGACGGTCGTCTCCTCGTAGACGGCGGCGTCGAAATGGTCGCCCGGTGCGGCGACCGACAGCACCTCGTCGACCCCGTCGAGCGCCACGCCGCCATGGAAGGCGGCCGGGTCGCTCCCGATCACCGCCACGTAAAGCCGGCCGCCGATCCGCTCCTTGACCTGCCGCGCCAGGCCGATCACCTCGCCGGTCTGCGGGCTCAACGCGCCGCGCAGGTGCTCGGCGATCACCAGAATGCCAGCCATGTCAGAC
The DNA here is from genome assembly GCA_022838525.1 of Hyphomicrobiales bacterium. Lineage (GTDB taxonomy): Bacteria > Pseudomonadota > Alphaproteobacteria > Rhizobiales > Rhizobiaceae > Aerobium. Next base: position 950 of record JALHFU010000271.1, read on the forward strand.
CCCTCTCTTGTCGCGGATGATGGCGGCGATCCGGTCCGCCACCTCGGCGGCGGAACCGTCGATCATCGCCGCCCGGCCGAGCGGCGGCCGCTCCATGGCGGCCACGAGGCGGCCGAGCGCCTGCGGGTCGATGTCGGCGACATGCGGCTCGGCCACCGTTCTGGTCCGGGCCTCCTTGATCATGCGCATGGTCGCGTAGCGCGGCACGTTGGCCCCCGACTGGATCGACAGCACCGCCGGCCACGGCAGGTCCTGGCGGTGGCGCACCCCGCCCTCCAGCTCGCGCTCGATGGCGAGCCGTCCGGTCCCGTCCCATTGCAGCGCCACGACCACCGCCGCGTGCGGCCAGCCGAGCACGCCGCCGAGGGCGGACGCGGTGGCGCCGTTGGCGAAGTCGCTCGACTGCACGCCGGTCAGGATCAGGTCGGGCTGTTCCAGCACCGCCACCCCGGCCAGCAGCGACGCCACCGCGATGGGGTCGGACGGCGACACCCGGTCGCTCCACACCCGCACACCGCGATGCGCGCCCTTGGCCAGCGCCCGGCGCAGCGACGGCTCGGCATCCTCGGTGCCGACCGTCACCGCCACCACCTCGCCTTGCCCGAGCTGCTCGACCAGTTGCAGCGCCGCCTCCACCGCGGTCTCGTCGAACTCGTTGAGCTGATGGTCGAGGTCGTCGGGCCGCACGTCCGTGCCGTCGGCGATGAAATCGAACTCGTCGCCGAGCTTCGCCACATGCTTGACCGCGACCAGCACGCGCACCCCTTCCTTGGCAGGGCGCTCGTAATCCGCCAGCACCGCCGGCCGAACCGGGGAGACGGACCACGCGCCCTCGGCATCCGGTTGCAGGTCGATCATGCCGTCGGCCGCGGCCTCATCGGGCCGCACGGGCTCGGCGGCGGCTGCCGGCGCGGCCAGTTGCAGGCGGCCGGTCTGCGCCAGAAGCGCCTCCATCAATTCCGGCACGACGCGAGCGGCCACCTTGTCGGCGAGGCTCTCGGCGATGCGGTCGGCGAGCTCGGGCAGATAGTTCGCGGGGACGGCCTTCAGCTCGATCGCCTCGGCGACGAGCTCGGCGATGTCGGAGACCACGAAATCCTTCTCGTGGCCGCTCGCCTTTCGTGCATCCTCGAACATCGCAAGATCCTTCGGGCAGGTGGTTACGAACACGTCGATGTCGCCCAGCGCGGCCGCCTCGTGCATGCGGCTGTGGGACGGCTTCTCGACGCCGGGCGGGTCGGGCGTCCAGATGCGGCCGCCGCCGGCGCCGCAGCAGAACGAGTTGTCGCGCGAGCGCGGCATCTCCACCAGCTCGCAGCCGAGATACTGGAGCAGTTCGGCCGCCATTTCGCAAAACATCCGATCATCGTCCATCACCAGCACTTTGCGTGGGACCCCGGCTGGTGGCTCCTGCCCCTGGTCACGGTATTCCATGACAACTGCCTCTATCGGAAGCCGACATGCCGCCGCGCTCATGCCGCCCCGATCTCCCAATGGCCCCTGCTGTACCCCTTGGCCCGAGCCATGATTGTAAAGCTGCAAGCTGGCTGCCTGGTGCCTTCAAATCCTCTGGACCAGGTCGTGCCCCGGGCCACCCCGGCCATGTTCCCGATACTTTGAGATCTTTTCCAAAACCGCCACCACCTCATGCAGATTTTGGTTCGCACTCGTATGGTAACAACACTGCAGGGACAAGGCCTGGTTCAAGGCTTCACTGCTGTCATCGGGCAAGATGAGCAGGTTGCGGACGCTCTTGAGCATCCCCTTGAGTGATACGGCCACGGCAAGATCGTGGTGAGTCAGCATTGCCAGGACCACGGTGGTTGCTCCCGAAAAGCTTGTCAGAACCGATTCGATAAGCTCTTCGGCCGTTCGACAGACGGCCATCGTGTCCTGGGGCAGTCGGCGGGCAGCTTCATCCATGAGTTGCCTCAACCAGGGCGTTTCGGAAGGCACAAAGAAAATAATCGTATGCATCGCAAAAACCTTTTCTTCCATAGCAGACACAACCCTTATTCCCGCTCCAGAGCATATTCCATGCCAGTGAGTGAGCCGGCAACTCCCTCACCCCAGTCCCCAGTTTTGTTGTATCAAGCGTTTCGGAGAAGCTCCCGGACGGGGGATCAAGCCCGTCCCTGTGCGAGGCATG
>JALHFU010000272.1:0-3084 GCA_022838525.1 Hyphomicrobiales bacterium
GACGAGATGCTCAAGCTGTCGATGCAGCTCGGCGTGACCAACCCTCTCAAGAACGCCGTCTTCGGGACGAACTACGGCACGTTCGGCGATCTCGGCGGCTGGGGCGGCATCGTCGGGCGTCTCTTCGGCGGCGGCGACCGCGAGGCCGCCAGCATGTTCGGCGGGCAGGCGGTGGCCTCCATGTCGGTGAGCGCAGGCACGGTCATCCTCTCGGGCGATCTCGGTGTTGGCGGCGGGACGGGAGGCCTTGCCGGGAACCTCGCGCGTCTGCTCACCGGCGCGAACGACAACAGCGGCAGCGTGCAGGAAACGGTCTGGAACTTCTTCAGGGGCAAGGGGCTGGCCTCACACCAGATCGCCGGCATCATGGGTCACGTCTCGGCCGAGAGCGCGTTCAACCCGCTCGCTGTCGGTGACGGCGGCGCGTCCTTCGGCCTGTTCCAGAACCACGCTTCCCGCGCGAGCGGGCTGCTGGGTTTCCTCGGCGGCCAGGGCAACCTCGGCAATGTCCAGGGACAGCTCGAGTACGCTTGGCGGGAGCTGCTGACGACGGAACGCCGCGCGCTCGACGCGCTCCTGTCCAGCCGCAATGTTCAGGAAGCGACCGCCGCCTTCGGCGGCTTTGAACGGCCGGCAGGGTACAATGCCGCCGTCCCGGAGGCGATGCACAACTGGACCGGCCGGCTGCGCGAGGCCGAGCGCGCGATGGAACGCTTCGGGAATACCGCCTTCGGCGCGACCGGCGAGCTCCAGGCGTTCGGCGGCGGCCTGGGCGAAATGGGCCGCAACCTCGCCAACGCATTCCCGGCCGCACCGTCCGGCGGCGGCTGGCTTTCCGGCCTCGGCAGCCTGTTCGGTCTCGGCGGCGGTGGCGCGAGCCTGTCGCCGGCGGCGTGGGCGGTGGTTTCGTCAGGACGCATGACGGGCCTGTTCGACCAGGGCGGGTCGACCGGCGGCACCGACCCGACGCGCATCGCCGGTTTCGTGCACGAGCAGGAATATGTGTTCGACGCGGTCTCGACCCGTCGCATCGGCGTCGGCAAGCTCGACGCGATCCGCCGCGGCGCGCTCAACGGTTATCGCGAGGGCGGCTATGCGGTAGCCGACGGCATCGCGCCCGGCCGTGGCGGCTCGGGCGGCGGCGGGCAGACGCCGGCGATCCGCTTCGAGGTGGTGGACCGCGCCGGCGTGACGATCCAGCAGGCCGGCGAGGCCCGGCAGGATGCGAACGGCGACCTGACGATCCCGCTCCTCATCAACCAGCTCGAAGAGAAGATGGTCGCGTCGATGCAGAACGGCGCCCTCGGCCGGGCGACGCAGCAGACGTTCGGTCTGGCGAGGGGGAACCTGCGATGAGTCTTCCCGTCTGGCCCGCCACCGTCCAGCACCGGCCGCGGCGCGACGCCTTCCGCATGGTCGAGCCGCACGTCGCGCCGCACGAGACCGACATGGAAGGCGGCACGCCGCGCCGACGGCCGCGCGCCACGGTCACCCGCCAGCTCTTCGCCTTCGCCTGGGACTGGGAGGATGCCGAGTTCGGGCTGTTCCACACCTTCTATCACGTGACGCTCGCACAGGGCTCGCTGCGCTTCACGATGCCGGTGTTCGACGGCTCGGCCTATGCGGCGCGAACCTGCCAGTTCAAGGGCATGTACGAGCCGCACCGGCCCGGAAAGTTCTGGCGGGTGACAGCTCAGCTTTACGTCTGGAGGGACGCTTGATGGCGGACATATGGGACGCGGCCATCGTGGAGGCGCGCGCCAGCGCCTCGGTCGACCAGTTTGAGCTGGAAGCCGTCGAGATCGCGCATCCTGCGTGGGTCGGCGAGGACGAGCTGCCGGGCGCGCTGCGCATGGTCCTCGACGAGCGCGACTGGAACCTGACGCTGGAGGCCGCCGCGCCGCTGCATGGCGGCCAGACGGTGCCGCACACCGCGACCGCCATGCGCGTCGTCAGGCCCGAGCAGGTGGAAGGACAGATCGGCGAGGTGAAGCTCGCCTTCGATTTCGTGAGCCGCGCGGTGTTGCCCTGGATCGACCAGGCGCTTTCGATCCGCGCGGACGGGCGGCTGATCCTGCGGACGTGGCTTGCCACCCGCAACATGGAGACCGGCGTGTGGTCCGTCTCCGGTCCCCCGCTGGAAATCCTGCAGGGCCTGACCGTGCGCGAGATCCACGCCACCGCCACCGCGATCGAGCTGACGGCCGCCTTCAAGGACCTGGTCAATGTCGGCTGGCCGCGCCGCCGCTTCCTGCAGGCGGAATTCCCGGGACTCTTCTGATGATCGTCTCACCTCCCGATCGCGCTGCCCACGTCAACCTCCTGCTCGGCCGCCGCTACGAGGCCGGGGGCATGGGACCGGAATCGTATGACTGCTACGGTCTCGCGCGCCACCTGCAGGCCGAGTTCTTCGGCCGCGACCTGCCGCTGTTCCAGCTCCCGGCCGAGGCCGGCCGCTTCGCCGTCGCATCGGCGATCGCCGTGCATCCCGAGCGCGCCCGCTGGGTTCCGGTCGCCCGGCCGGTCGACGGGGCGATGGTGGTGATGGCGCGGCAGGATTGCGGCTTCCATCTCGGCGTCTACCTCGCCATGGACCGCGGCCTGGTCGTGCACACGATCGAGCAGACGGGCGTGGTCGCGGAGACGCCGTTCCAGCTTGCGTCGCCGGCGGCGCGCTGGCGGCTGCAGTATCTCGTGCCGGAGGCATCATGAGCTCGCCGCGCGTCCTCATCCTCTCGTCAGCGCTCGACAGCGCGCCGCGCTGCATCCATCTCGGCCGGCCGATGACGGTCGCGGAAGTGGTCGCGGCCGCGGACGTGCAGCTCGGCCTGCCGACGATCGCCGTCATGACGGACGCAGCGGGCAACAGCGCGCCGGTGCTGCGCGGCGAGTGGCATGTGCGGCAGGTCACACCCGGCCAGCAGCTCGCCTTCGTGCCGGTCCCCGGCCGTGGCTCGCTCAGCTCGATCCTCGCGGCCGTAGCGTCGATCGCGCTGGCGATCGTCGCGCCCTGGGCAGCCGCAGGCATCGCCGGCGCGATGGGCCTCACCGCAGGCACGGCCGCATTCAACATCGCCTCGGGCG
>JALHFU010000063.1:0-15528 GCA_022838525.1 Hyphomicrobiales bacterium
CGCAGATCGCCGCGGCGCGCCGCCGGGCTGCGGCGTCCACGCCAAGCAGCGCGGCCTCGTTCTGCGCGATGAACGCGGTCGTCGCCTCGCCGGCGGCGAAGTCGGGATGCGACAGGCAGCGGGAGAGGAACGTCTGGTTGGTGACGACGCCGAGCGCCACCGTGCCGCCGAGGCCGCGCAGGAGCCTGCGCCGTGCCTCCTCGCGCGTCGCGCCATGGGCGACGAGCTTGGCGATCATGGAATCGTAATAGGGCGGAATCTGCGCGCCGGGCCGCAGCGCGTGCTCGACGCGGATGCCCTCGGGCGCCTGCCAGCGGCGCATGGTCCCGCTCTGCGGCATGAAGCCGTGTGCGGCATCCTCGGCGCACAGCCGCACCTCGATGGCATGGCCGCGAAAGCGGATGTCCTCCTGCTTGAGCGGCAGCGGCTCACCCGCCGCCACCCGCAGCTGCCATTCGACCAAGTCGAGACCGGTGATCGCCTCCGTCACCGGATGCTCGACCTGAAGCCGCGTGTTCATCTCCATGAAGTAGAACGCGCCGTCGCGGTCGAGCAGGAATTCGAGCGTGCCCGCGCCCTCGTAGCCGATGGCCCGAGCGGCAGCGACCGCCGCCGCGCCCATCCGTTCGCGCAAGGTCGCATCGACCGCCGGCGAGGGCGCTTCCTCGATCAGCTTCTGGTGGCGGCGCTGCACCGAGCAGTCGCGCTCACCCAGATGCACGACGTTGCCGTGGCGGTCGGCGAAGATCTGGATCTCGACATGGCGCGGCTCGACGATGGCGCGCTCGAGGAGGACGGTGGCGTCGCCGAAGGCGTTCCTCGCCTCCGACTGCGCGCTGCGCAACAGCTCGGCGAACGTGTCCGCGCTCCGGACGAGGCGCATGCCGCGCCCGCCGCCGCCGGCCGTCGCCTTGATCATCAGCGGGTAGCCGATCTTTTCGGCTTCTTCGGCAAGGCGCTCCGCGCTCTGGCCCTCGCCCTGATAGCCGGGGATGCAGGGCACGCCGGCCTCGAGCATCAGCCGCTTCGCGCCGGCCTTGTCGCCCATGGCGCGGATCGCTTCGGGCGAGGGACCGACGAACACGATGCCCGCCTCGCGGCAGGCGGCGGCGAAGTCGGCATTCTCGGCGAGGAAGCCGTAGCCGGGATGGATCGCATCCGCGCCGGTGGCGCGTGCGGCGGCGACGATCGCCCCGATGTCGAGATAGGATTGCGCCGGCAGCGGCGCGCCGATGCACACCGCCTGGTCGGCGGCCGCGACATGCGCCGCCTGCGCGTCGGCCGAGGAATAGACGGCGACCGTGCGGTAGCCGAGGCCGTGCGCCGAGCGCATGACGCGCAGCGCGATCTCGCCGCGGTTGGCGACCAGCACTTTGGAGAAGGGTGTCGTCATCGTCGGTCCAGCCGCCGCCCTCAGCTCGATTTCGGGAAGGTGCCCATGAACTTGCACAGAATCTGCAGCATCACCTCGTCCGCCCCGCCGCCGATCGAGGTGACGCGGCCGTCGCGATAGATGCGCGAGACGAGGTTCTCCATCGTGTAGCCCATGCCGCCCCAGAACTGGAGGCAGCCGTCGGCCACCTCGCGGATGACGCGGCCGGCCTTGAGCTTGGCCATGGTGGCGGTGCGGGTGGCGTCCTCGCCGCGCACCACCGTCTCGACCCCTTCCCACGCCAGCGCCCTGAGGGCCGAAACCTCGGTCTGCATCTCGGCGAGGCGATAGTGCACCCACTGGTTGTCGAGGATCGAGCGGCCGAACGCCTTGCGCTCGCGCGTGTAGTCGATGGTCATGTCGATGGCGCGCTGCGCCATCGCGCCGGCATTGAGCGCGCCCCACAGCCGCTCGTACTGGAACTGCTCCATCTGGTAGACGAAGCCCATGCCCTCCTCGCCGATGCGGTTTGCCTGCGGCACGCGCACGTCGTCGAAGAAGATCTGCGCCGTGTCCGAGGCGTTCATGCCGATCTTCCTGAGCTTGCGGGCGATGGTGATGCCGGGCGTCTTCATCGGCACGACGATCAGCGACTTGTTGCGGTGCGGCGCGCCGTCGGACGTATTGGCGAGCACGCAGCAGAAATCGGCCTGCGTGCCGCTCGTCGTCCACATCTTGCCGCCGTTGATGACGTAGTCGCCGCCGTCCTTCTTCGCGACCGTCCTGATCGACGCGACGTCGGAGCCGCTGCCGACCTCCGACACGCCGAGGCAGCCGACGAATTCGCCCCGGATCGCGGGCGAAAGGAACTCCTCGCGCAGCTCCGCGCTGCCGTGGCGGGCGAGCGCCGGCGTGCACATGTCGGTCTGCACGCCGATCGCCATCGGGATGCCGCCGCAGTCGATGGCCGCCAGCGCCTCCGCCAGCACCGCCGGATAGGAATAGTCGAGCCCGAGGCCGCCGTTCTCGGCCGGCTTGTCGAGGCCGAGCAGGCCGAGCGCGCCGAGCTGGCCGAACACCTGATGCGCCGGGAAGATTTCCTCCTCCTCCCAGCGCTCGACATGGGGGTTGACCTTCTCGGCCGCCCAGCGGCGTACCGTGTCGCGGATCTGTTCGTGGTCCTGCGTGAGCTGCATCGTGTTCCCCCGTTCCTCCTGTCAGGGCCGCGCGACCGAAAACTGCATCGGCTGCGGCCGCCGCCGCTCCGCCTCGCGGCAGATCGCCAGCACGGTCGCCAGCACGGCGCGCGTGTCGCGCGGGTCGATGACGCCGTCGTCCAGCAGCTGCGCGCTGGTGGTGAAGACGTCCATCTGGCTTTCGAAGTGGTCGATGATGCGGCTCTTCATCATGTCGAGCTTCGCGTGGTCGACCTCGCCCTTGCGGCGCATGCCGGCCTCGGTGACGATGCGCATGGTCTCGGCCGCCTGCTCGCCGCCCATCACCGCGGTCTTCGCGTTGGGCCAGCTGAAGCAGAAGCGCGGGGAAAAGCCGCGCCCGCACATGCCGTAATTACCGGCCCCGAACGACGCGCCGCAATAGAGCGTGATCTGCGGCACGGTGGCGTTTGTCACGGCCTGGATCATCTTCGAGCCGTGCTTGATGATGCCGCCCTGCTCGGCCTCGCGGCCGACCATGAAGCCGGTGGTGTTGTTGAGGTAGAGGATCGGCGTCCTCGACTGGCAGCAGGCCTGGATGAAGTGCGTCGCCTTCGATGCGCCGGCGCTGTCGATCGGGCCGTTGTTGGTGATGACGCCGACCGGCCAGCCCTCGATGGCGAAATGGCCGCAGACCGTGGCGCTGCCGTAGTTCTCGCCGAATTCGAGGAAGTCGGAGCCGTCGGCGATGCGCGCGATCACCTGCCGCATGTCCACGGGGCGCTTGTGGTCCATCGGCATGATGCCGAGCAGCTCCTCGGCGTCGTAACATGGCTCGGAGAACGAATGCCGCCCCTCCGGCGGCATGTCCCCGTCCCAGCCGATCTTCGCCATGATCTCGCGGGCGATGCGGATCGCGTCGCGGTCGTCCTCGGCGAGATAGTCGCCGAGGCCGGAGATCGCGGTGTGCATCTCCGCCCCGCCCAGCTCCTCCTCGGTCGCCACCTCGCCGGTCGCGGCCTTGAGCAGCGGCGGGCCGGCGAGGAAGGCGCGCGAGCGGCCGCGCACCAGGATGATGTAGTCGGAAAGCCCGGTCTGGTAAGCCCCGCCCGCCGTCGAGGAGCCGTGCGTGACGGTGACCACGGGCAGGCCCGCCGCCGACATGCGCGCCAGGTTTCGGAACGTCGTGCCGCCATGGATGAAGTCGGCGACGCGATAGGTCATCAGGTTGGCGCCCGCGCTCTCGACGAGCTGGACATAGGGCAGCTTGTTCTCTAGCGCGAGTTCCTGCGCCCGCAGGATCTTCTGCAGGCCCATCGGCTGCAGCGCGCCGGCGTCGATGCCGGAATCCGAGGCCATCACCATGCAGCGCACGCCGCTGACGAAGCCGATGCCGGCGATGACGCCGCCGCCCGGCACCGTCTTTTCGGGGTCAGGCGTGTCCATGCCGAGGCCGGCGAGGCCGGAGAGCTCGAGGAAGGGCGCGCCCGGATCGAGGAGCAGCGCCAGCCGCTCGCGCGGCAGAAGCTGCTGCCGCTTCTCGAAGCGCTCGCGCGAGGCCGAGGATTTCTCCTCGGTGCGGCGCAGGAGCGCGTTCACCCGCCCGATCAGCGCCAGCATGCCCTCGCGATTGGCCCTGAAGCCGTCGCTGCCGGTCGAGACGGTGGATTCGATCACAGCCATGGGCGCTCGTCCTGATGTCGCGGGCCTGCGCGGCCCGCCTCGTCGTGCCCGGCGAAACTAGGAGGCGGGGCGGATTCGATCTTGCGTCCAGTCGCTGGCATCGCAGGCGCCTACAGCGTCGCCGCGAGCGACCGCGGCACGGATACCGGCAGGTCGAGCAGCATCTGGCCCATGCCCTTGCCCAGCGGGTCCATGCGCGGCGAGGCCGGCCCGCCGCCGGCGAGCGCGTCGTGGACGACGTAGTTGATGCCGGCGATGCCCGGCAGGTGGAAGCGCTCGACCGGCCCGCCCGCCAGATGGGCGAAGTAGCGCCCGACCGCGTCCGGCGTCACCTCGGCCCAGATCAGCGGCAGGAGATCCGGGCGGCGGGCGACGATGCCGATATTGGCGAGGTTGCCCTTGTCGCCGCTGCGCGCGAAGGCGAGCCTGATCAGCGGCACCTCGACATGCGCCTCGTCCGGGCGCTGGTACGGGGCGGGCGGGGCGACGGCCGCGCGCCCGGGACGCGCCGCATCGCCGGAAGGAATCTCGACCGCGATCTCGCGGCCGCCGATCAGGACCGAGACCGGCACCTCAGCCTTGTCGAGCAGGAAGGAGAACGGCTTGATGAGCGGCGAGGGCGACGGCCGCCCGGCTGCCGGACCGGTGGTGCCGGGCGACCACGACGTGCCCGACGGCGCGATCTCGCGGGCGAAGATCTCCAGCGCCTCGCGCATCGGGTGGTCGGCGACGATGCGCACCATGACCTCGCGCGACTGGCCGGTGCGCGCATGCGGGCCGTAGAGCCCTTCCGCGCCGAACAGCTCGATGGCGGTCCGCGCATAGTCCGGCATGCCGAGCCGCTTCAGGATGGCGCGGGTGCGCGCCAGCACCGCCTCGCCGGTGCGCCGCGCCTTGGCCGCCGCGTCGATGCCGACGATGACCATCGAGCCGGCGCAGCGGAAGCCGTCGAGCATGGTCGCCGAGACCTTGTAGGTCGCGGGCGGCGCATAGCCGCGCGCCCCGGTGACGCGCACCCGCTCCGGCCCCTCCTGCTCGATCGCGACATGGGAAAAGTCGCAGGCGACGTCCGGCAGCACATAGGCTGCCGGGTCGCCGATCTCGTAGAGCAGCTGCTCGGCGACCGCGGCGCGCAGCACGGCCCCGCCGGTTCCTTCCGGCTTGGTGACGGTGAAGGAGCCGTCGGCCGCGCATTCGAGGACCGGATAGCCGATGTTCGGCCAGTCCGGCACCGCCTCCCAGTCGGTGTGCAGGCCGCCGGTCGCCTGGCAGCCGCATTCGATGATGTGGCCGGCGAGGCTTCCGGCTGCCATGAGGTCGTGGTCGTCGACCGCCCAGCCGAATTCGCGGATCAGCGGGCCGAGCGTCACCGCGCTGTCGACGCAGCGGCCGGTAATCACGATATCGGCGCCCTCGGCCAGCGCCTTCGCCACGGGCAGCGCGCCCAGATAGGCGTTGGCGCTCAGGATGCGTTCGGGCAGCGCCTCGCCGGTGAACATGTCGGCCACGCCCGCCGCGCGCAGCCGCGGCATCTCGCCCGACACGTCGTCGCCGGTGACGACGGCGATGCGCGGCGAAAGCCCCACCGAGGCGGCGAGCGCGGAAAGCGCGTCGGCGCAGCCCTGCGGATTGATGCCGCCGGCATTGGCGACGACCTTGATGCCCTGCCGCACGATCCCGGGCAGCACCGACTTCATGGCGATGTCGACGAAATCGGTGGCGTAGCCGAGTTCCGGTCTCTTGCGGCGCGCGCCGGCGAGGATCGCCATCGTCGTCTCGGCCAGATAGTCGAAGACGAGATAGTCGAGCCGGCCGTGCTCGACCAGCTGCGGGGCGGCGACCATGCTGTCGCCCCAGAAACCCGATGCTCCGCCGATGCGGATGATCCTGCCGCTCATCGCCCGTTTCGCTCCGCGATGCTTCTCATTGCGCGATCCTAGCCACGGCCGGTGCGGGCCGCTTGCGTGTTCTGGCTACGGGCGGGCCAGCGACTTCCCGCAAGAACGGCGCGGCCGTCCTCTGTAGGGTCGCCGGCGACGACGATCCCGCATCCGCACCGAGGAGGAGACCCGCGATGGCTGAAGGACTGTTCGAACGCACCGCCGGCCTCGGCCTGCTGCGCGAGGAGCACATCGCGTTGCGCGAGACGGTGCGCAGCTTCGTGGCGCGCGAGATCGTGCCCCACATCGCCGAATGGGAGGAGGCGCGCCGGCTGCCGCGCGCGCTCTACCGCAAGGCGGCCGCGATCGGCCTTCAGGGGCTGATCTTCCCCGAGGCGCTGGGCGGCTCCGGCGGCGACTTCCTGATGCAGATCGTCGCCAGCGAGGAGATCGCGCGCGCCGGTGCCGGCGGCGTGTGCGCCTCGCTCGGCTCCTACATGATCGGGCTGCCGCCCATCGTGAAGCTCGGCAGCCCCGAGATCCTCGAGGCCTATGCGAAGCCGATCATCGCCGGCGAGAAGATCGCGGCGCTGGCCGTGACCGAGCCGGGCGGCGGCTCCGACGTCGCGGCGCTGCGCAGCACGGCGCGCCGCGAGGGCGACCATTACGTCGTCAACGGCGAGAAGACCTTCATCACCTCGGGCATGCAGGCGGACGTGTTCACCGTGGCCGTGCGCACGGACCCGGAATCGCGCGGGGCGCACGGCATCTCCTTCCTCGTCGTCGACGGCGACGCGCCGGGGCTGGAGCGTACGGAGCTGCACAAGATGGGCTGGCACGCCTCCGACACCGCGCATCTGGCCTTCCGCGACGTGCGCGTGCCGGCCGCCAACCTCCTCGGCCGCGAGCACGAGGGCTTTCAGGCCGTGATGCTCAACTTCAACGACGAGCGGCTGGTGATCGCGGCGCAGGCGGTGGGCGCGGCCGAAGCCTGCTTCCTCGAAGCCGTCGAGTGGGCGAGGCAGCGCCAGACCTTCGGCCGGCCGCTGGTCGAGAACCAGGTCATCCGCCACAAGCTGGTCGACATGGCCATGCAGATCGACGCCGCCCGCACCCTGCTCTACGACGTGGTCGAGCGGCGCATGGCCAAGGTGGATGCGCTGCCCGTGCATGTCGCGCGCACCGCGATGACCAAGATCACCGCCACCAACGCGTTGTTCAACGTCGCCAACAGTGCGGTCCAGATCCTCGGCGGCATGGGCTACATGCGCGGCACCGTCTCCGAGCGGGTGTTCCGCGAGACCAAGGTGCTGTCCATCGGCGGCGGCGGCGACGAAATCCTCAAGGACCTCGCCGCGCGGCAGATGAACCTGTGACGCCGCTCCGGCTCCCGCGCGACGCGCCGGGAGCGAGATAGGTTTAGACAGGTCAGACGCTGCCACCGCCGTCATCCCGGCCAAGGCCGCGCAGCGGCCGCCGAGCCGGGACCCATTGGCCTGAACGTCATCGAGCGCGGCCCGGTTCAAGGTGCAGCGCATGCTGGCAACGCCTCCGCGAACCCATAACCCGGCCGCGCTTCTCAATAGGTCCCGGCTCTCCCTCGCTCCGCTCGGTCGGCCGGGATGACGGCGGTGGCGATGGATCGACCGGAACGCATCCCGCCCTGCGCTCCGCCGCAGCCACCCGCCTTCCGGGAAGAGGGCGCTCCGGCGAGGCGAAGGCCCCGCCGCGCTCCGCACCGGACAAGACATATCTGCGATCCACAATGTGGATCGTGTTACGATGTTTGTCTTGTGCAATCGCCTGTTCTGTGCAAGCAAATGAAACGGGAGAAGAAAATGGTCCATAATATGGACCTGTTGGCGGATATGCTTGCCGGAGACTGTTGCGGTCCGGCGGGTGGATTCGCCGGGGCTGTGCCGCCGGTCGGGTAAGGATGTCTGCCTGCATGGCCCGCCGGAAGGGGAGGAGGGACGTGCATGGCTGCCGTCGATGAGGAAGAGCTTTCCGTCGAAACGCAATCCGAGGTGATCGGCGCGCGCCCCGGCTCCGTCTTCATGCGGCCGGTCGAGGTGATCGCGGCGATCCTGCTGGTCGTCATCGTCGCCCTGCTGCTGACCGGCGTGGTCGCGCGCTACGGGCTGGCGATGCCCATCGTGTGGATCGACGAGGCGGCGTCGATCTCCTTCCTGTGGCTGGCCATGCTGGGCTCGGCCATCGCCATCGACCGCAACGAACACCTGCGCCTGACGGTCTTCCTCAATTTCTTCCCCGCCCGCTGGCGCGGCTTCATCGAGACGCTGGCGATGATGGTCGCCGTCACCGTGCTGGCGGCGCTGCTTCTGCCGGCGGTGGAGTATGTGCGCGAGGAATCCTGGGTCACCTCCGCCGCGCTCAAGATTCCGGTCAGCTACCGCGTGTCGGCCATCGTCGTCGGCATCGTGCTGATGCTGCTGGTCGCGTTCGGCCATATCGCCCGCACCGCGGCGAGGCAGGAGATCGTCGCGTCGGTCGCCGTCATCGCCGTGCTCGGCGGCCTCGGCTGGCTGCTGACGCCGTTCTTCCTCGGCCTCGGCTATCTCAACATCCTGATCTTCCTCGTCGGCGTCGCCGCGCTCTGCCTCGTCCTCGGCGTGCCCATCGCCTTCTGCTTCGGCATGGGCACCATCGGCTTCCTCGCCTTCACCACCCATGTGCCGATGATCGTGATGATCGGCCGCATGGACGAGGGCATGTCGAGCCTGATCCTGCTGTCGGTGCCGATCTTCGTGCTGCTCGGCTGCATCCTCGACGCCACCGGCATGGGCAAGGCCATCGTCGACTTCATGGCCTCGCTGCTCGGCCATGTGAAGGCGGGCATGTCCTACGTGCTGCTCGGCTCGCTGTTCCTCGTCTCCGGCATCTCCGGCTCCAAGGTCTCCGACATGGCGACCGTCGCGCCGGCGCTGTTTCCGGAGATGAAGCGGCGCGGCCACAAGCCGAAGGAGATGATCGCGCTGCTCGCCACCGGCGCGGCGATGGCCGACACGGTGCCGCCGTCGATCGTGCTGATCGTGCTCGGCTCCGTCGCCGGCGTCTCCATCGCCGCCCTGTTCACCTCCGGCTTCGTCATCGCCATGGTGCTGCTGCTCTCGCTCGCGGTGCTCGCGCGCTGGAAGGCGCGCGGCGAGAGCATGGAAGGCGTGTCGCGGGCGCCGTTCAAGGTCGTGCGCGCGACGCTGCTGATCGCAGCACCCGCCCTGCTCCTGCCGTTCATCATCCGCGGCGCGGTCGGCGGCGGCATCGCCACCGCGACCGAGGTCTCGACCATCGCCGTGCTCTACGCCTTCGTCATCGGCATCGTGCTCTATGGCGGCATCCGACCGGGCAAGATCTACGCCATGCTGGTCGAGACCGCCGCGCTCTCGGGCGCGATCCTGCTTATCCTCGGCACGGCCTCGGCCATGGCCTGGGCGCTGACCCAGACCGGCTTCGCCCACCAGCTCGCCGGCTATATGCGCGAGCTTCCGGGCGGCTGGTTCACCTACATGCTCGTCACCATCGCCGTCTTCATCGTGCTCGGCTGCGTCCTCGAAGGGCTGCCGGCCATCGTGCTGATGGCGCCGCTGATGTTCCCCATCGCCAAGCAGATGGGCATCCACGACGTGCACTATGCCATGGTTGTGGTCACGGCGATGAATGTCGGCCTGATGGCTCCGCCCATCGGCATCGGCTTCTACATCGCCTGCAAGATCGGCAACGTCTCGCCCGACGAGGCCATGGGCGCGATCTGGCCCTATCTCGGCGCGCTCATCGTCGGCCTCCTGCTCATCGCCGCCGTGCCGGCGCTGTCCATCGCCTACCTCTAGAACACCATCATGCAGCCAAGGAGGAAACTTGCATGAACCTGAACCGTAGAACCCTGATGCTGGGCGCCGCCGCGCTGCCGCTCGTCAGCACCATCCGCCATGCCGGCGCGCAGGCTGCCGAGTTCAACTACAAATACGCCAACAACCTGCCGATCACGCACCCGATGAACGTGCGCGCGCAGGAGGCGGTGGACAAGATCCGCGAGGAGACCGGCGGCCGCGTCGCCATCCAGATCTTCCCGTCCAACCAGCTCGGCGCCGACACCGACATGCTGAGCCAGGTCCGCTCGGGCGGCGTCGAGTTCTTCACGCTGTCGCCGCTCATCCTGTCGACGCTGGTGGCCAACGCCTCGATCAGCGGCATCGGCTTCGCCTTCCCGAGCTACGACCAGGTGTGGCCGGCGCTCGACGGCGAGCTCGGCGCCTATGTCCGCGGCGAGATCGAGAAGTCGAACCTCGTCGTGCTCGAGAAGATCTGGGACAACGGCTTCCGCCAGATCACCTCGTCGGTCGGCCCGATCGAGACCGCCGACGACCTCAAGGGCTTCAAGATCCGCGTGCCGGTGAGCCCGCTGTGGACCTCGATGTTCTCGGCCTTCGAGTCGGCGCCGGCCTCGATCAACTTCGCCGAGGTCTATTCGGCGCTGCAGACCGGCATCGTCGACGGGCAGGAGAACCCGCTCGCCATCATCGCGACGGCCAAGCTCTACGAGGTGCAGAAGTACCTGTCGATCACCAACCACATGTGGGACGGCTTCTGGTTCCTCGCCAACAAGCGCGCCTGGGAGCGCCTGCCGGAAGACCTGCGCGAGATCGTCGCCCGCAACATCAACGAGGCGGCGGTGAAGGAGCGCGAGGACGTGGCCGCGCTCAACGCCACGCTGCGCGGCGAGCTCGAGGCCAACGGCATGGTCATCAACGAGCCGGACACCGCCTCCTTCCGCCAGAAGCTCGCGGATGCGGGCTTCTACGCCGAGTGGAAGAAGAACTACGGCGACGACGCCTGGGCGATCCTCGAGAAGGCGGTCGGCACCACGCTGGGCTGAACCTCCGGCTTGAATAGCGGCAGGCGGGCCGCCTCGGCCCGCCTGTTGCGGAACGTCGGTGCGGCGACGGGAGGAATGCGCGCGTGAGCGGTCGTCTCAAGGGCAAATCGGCCATCGTGTTCGGCGCCGGCTCGTCAGGGCCGGGCTGGGGCAACGGCAAGGCGGCGGCCGTCGCCTATGCCCGCGAGGGCGCGCGCGTCGCCTGCATCGATCTCGTCGCCGAGGCTGCCGGGGAGACGGCAGCGATCGTCCGCGGCGAGGGCGGCACCGCGCTGGCGCTCGCCGCCGACGTCACCGACCTCGCCTCGGTGAAGAACGCCGTCGCCGAGGTCGCCGACGCCTTCGGCGGCATCGACGTCCTGCACAACAATGTCGGCGTCACCCATATGGGCGGGCCGGTCGAGCTCGACGAGGAGAAGTTCCAGGCCGCGCTCGACCTCAACATCGGCCCGGTCTACCGCACGGCGAAGGCGGTGCTGCCCTACATGATGGAGGCGGGCGGCGGCGCCATCGTCAACATCTCGTCGCTGGCCGCCATCCGCTATGTCGGCTACCCCTATTTCGCCTACTACGCCACCAAGGCGGCGGTGAACCAGGCGACCGTGGCGCTTGCCATGCAGTATGCGCGGTCCGGCATCCGCGCCAACTGCATCATGCCCGGCCTGATCGACACGCCGCTGATCTACAAGCAGATTTCCGGCCAGTACGCCTCGGCCGACGAGATGGTCGCGGCGCGCAACGCCATGGTGCCCCTGGGCCGCATGGGCACCGCATGGGACGTGGCGGCCGCGGCCGTCTTCCTCGCCTCCGACGACGCGCGCTTCATCACCGGCGTCTGCCTGCCGGTCGACGGCGGGCAGAGCTGCGCGGTGGCCCCGGTCGCCCCGGTTGGTTGAGCCATGCCGGTCGCCTCGCTTCCCCTCCGAAACGACATCACCGGCTCGCAGAGCGTCGACCGCGCGCTGGCGCTGCTGTCGATGGTCGGCCGCCATGCCGAGCGCGGCATGACGCTGACCGACGCGGTGGAGAAGAGCGGCCTGAACAAGCCGACATGCCGCCGGCTGCTTCTGGCGCTGATCCGCGCCGGGCTGGTCGAGCAGGACGAGGAGAGCCGCCGCTACTATCTCGGCGAGGAGGCCTATGTGCTCGGCAGCCTGTCCTCGCGCCGCTTCGGCCTGCTTCAGCTGTCGATGGAAAGCCTGCTCAGGCTGTCGAAGAAGACCGAGGATTCGAGCTTCCTCTCCGTGCGGCGCGATACCTATTCGGTCTGCCTCTATCGTGAGGAAGGCACCTATCCGGTGCGCACCCATGCGCTTCAGGCCGGTTTCGAGCATCCGCTCGGCGTCGGCGCGGGCTCGCTCGCCATGCTGGCGGCGCTGCCCGACGAGGATATCGAGGCGATCCTCGCCGCCAATGCCGCGGTGCTGGCCGAGAAATACCCGATGCTGCCGCCGGAGCGCATCCGCCTCGACGTGGCGCTGACCCGGCAGAAGGGCTTCGCGCTCAACCCCGGCCGCATCTTCGCCAATTCGTGGGGCATCGGCGTCGCGCTGCGCACGCCGGAAGGCGGCGTGGCGGGCGCGCTCAGCATCGCCGCCATCGACAGCCGCATGCAGGATGCGCGGCAGGTCGAGCTGGCGGCGAGCCTGCTGCAGGAGGCCCGCCTCGTCGAGGGAAAGCTCGCCCAGATGTTCGCCGCGCGGCGCTCGGGCAACAGGACCATGGAAAGGAGAGCGGCACGATGAGCGCAACCCGTCCGGCGGAGCCTGCGGCATGACGGCGGCGGCAGGCGGCATGCGCCCCGCGAGCACGCGGGTGATGAACCTCGCGCATTTCCTGACGCAGGCGGCGCGGCGCGATCCCGGCGGCATCGGCTTCGTCTGGGGCGAGCGGCGCTGGACATGGGCCGAGATGGACGCGCGCGTCGATGCCATGGCGGCGGCGCTCACGCAGCGCTTCGGGGTCCGCAAAGGCGACCGCATCCTCGTGCAGTCCTCCAACTGCAACCAGATGTTCGAGTCGATGTTCGCCTGCTTCCGCGCCGGCGCGGTGTGGGTGCCGACCAACTTCCGCCAGACGCCGGACGAGGTCGCCTATCTGGCGCAGGCGAGCGGCGCGCGCGGCATGATCTGCGGCGCGGAGTTTCCCGACCATGCCGCGGTCTGCCGCGCCGCCTCGCCCGCGCTCGACTTCGTCGTCGCCATCGGCGAGGCCGAGTTCGGCGACGACTACGACCGCATCGTCGCGAGCCATCTCGGCACGAAGGCCGAGAGCGCCGCCGTCGACCGCGACGATCCGTGCTGGTTCTTCTTCACCTCCGGCACCACCGGCCGGCCCAAGGCCGCGGTGTTGACCCACGGCCAGATGGCCTTCGTCGTCACCAACCATCTGTGCGACCTGATGCCGGGCACCGGGCCGGGCGATGCCTCGCTCGTCGTGGCACCCTTGTCGCACGGCGCGGGCGTGCACCAGCTCGTGCAGGTGGCGCACGGGGTCAAGACCATCCTGCCCGCCTCGCAGCGCTTCGACGTGGCGGCGGTGTGGGCGCTGGTCGAGAAATGGCGGGTGACCAACATCTTCACCGTGCCGACCATCCTCAAGATGCTGGTCGAGGACCCTTCCGTCGACCGCTTCGACCATTCCTCGCTGCGCTATGTCATCTATGCCGGCGCGCCGATGTATCGGACCGACCAGAAGCTGGCACTGCGGAAGCTCGGCCCGGTTCTGGTGCAGTATTTCGGGCTGGGCGAGGTGACGGGCAACATCACCGTGCTGCCGCCGGCCCATCACGACCCCGAGGACGGCCCGCATGCGCGCATCGGCACCTGCGGCTTCGAGCGCACCGGCATGCAGGTCGAGATCCAGGACGAGGACGGCAGGGCGCTGGCGCCGGGCGAGACGGGCGAGATCTGCGTCGTCGGCCCGGCCGTCTTTGCCGGCTACCACGACAACCCGGAGGCCAACGCCAAGGCGTTCCGCAACGGCTGGTTCCGCACCGGCGATCTGGGCCACATGGACGCCGAGGGCTTCGTCTACATCACCGGCCGCGCCTCCGACATGTATATCTCGGGCGGCTCCAACATCTATCCGCGCGAGATCGAGGAGAAGATCCTCCAGCATCCCGGTGTCGGCGAGGTCGCGGTGCTGGGCGTGCCGGACCCGGTGTGGGGCGAGGTCGGCGTCGCGGTCTGCGTCGCGCGCGAGGGCTATTCCCCGGCGCAGATCGACCTCGCCGGCTGGCTCGGCGAGAAGATCGCCCGCTACAAGATGCCGAAGCGGTTCGTGTTCTGGGACGAGATGCCGAAATCGGCCTACGGCAAGATCGCCAAGAAGCTGATCCGCGAGGAGCTGGCGCGGCGCGGCGAGCTGGAGGAAACGGCATGAGCGGCGCGGTCATCGTCACCGGAGGGGCCTCCGGCATCGGGCTGGAGACGGCGCGGCTGCTGCAGGAGCGCGGCTTTGTGCCCCACATCGCCGACCTGAAGCGCGAGGCGCTGGACGAGGCGCGCGCCACGCTCGGCCTGCCGCCGGAACAGGCGCACGCGCTGAGCGTCACCGACGAGGCGGCGGTGGAGGACATGGTCGCGAAGGTTGCGCAGGCAGGCACGCTCGCGGGCGTGGTCAACTGCGCCGGCATCGCCATGGATCGCCCGGCGGTCGAGACCAGCGTCGAGGATTTCCGCCGCATCGTCGACGTCAACCTCACAGGCACCTTCATCGTCTCGCGCGCGGCGGCCCGCCTGTGGCTGGCGCAGGGAGAGGGCGGCGCCATCGTCAACGTCACCTCCGTCTCCGGCATGATCGGCAACAAGGGCCGCAGCGCCTACGGCGCGTCCAAGGGCGGCCAGAACCTCTTGACGCTGATCCTGGCCAACGAGCTCGGCCAGCACGGCATCCGCGTCAACGCCGTCGCGCCCGGGCCGATCGACACGCCGCTGACCAAGGCGATCCACACCGGCGACGTGCGCGCGCAGTGGAACGCGCGCGTCTCGCTGCGCCGCTACGGCGAGCCGCGCGAGATCGCCTCGGCCGTGGCCTTCCTGCTGTCGCCCGACGCCAGCTACGTCAATGGCCACATCCTCGCCGTCGACGGCGGCTTCGTCACCGCCGGCCTGGCGCCGTAGAGGCGGCGCGGATGCGGTCGCTGCGCCATCCCGGTCCGCCCGCCGCCGAGCGGGTGCGCGCGGTTCCCTGCCGCGCCCATCGCCTTTCCCTGACCCTGCCGGCGGGCAGCAGCGTCAACGAGGCGGTGACCGGCGCGCTGTCGTTCAACGGCCAGCGCTGCACCGCACTGAAGATCCTCTTCGTGCATGAGGCGGTGCTCGATGGTTTCCTCGAACGCTTCGCTGCGCGGGTCAATGCGCTCAAGGCGCCTGTGAAGCGCATCAAAGCCAATGCGTTCGCCCCAGGCTTCTATGGCCGCACGCATATCTTCGAGGGGAATTTGTGCCGGAATTTCCCAATTTTCGAGGATTGCCCGCACATATTGACCGGTTCCACCCACGAGAATCGGAAGGCGTTGGCGGTTGTTGATGGCGTTAATCA
>JALHFU010000273.1:0-3053 GCA_022838525.1 Hyphomicrobiales bacterium
CCAATCGAACAAAATGGCAACATTCATGTGCGGCTTTCCACGATCCGCTACACCGACCGCATCAGGCCGCCGTCGATGCGCAGGTTCTGGCCGGTGATGTAGGACGATTTCTCCGAGGCGAGGAACAGCACCAGCTCGGCCACTTCCTCGGCCCGCCCGTAGCGCTTCATCGGCACGCTGTCGCGGCGCTCCTCGGTTGCCGGCAGGCTGTCGATCCAGCCCGGCAGCACGTTGTTCATGCGCACGTTCTCCGCGGCATACCGGTCGGCGAACAGCTTGGTGTAGGCGGCAAGGCCGGCGCGCGCCACGGCCGAGGTCGGGAACAGCGGGCTCGGCTCCTCGACCCAGGCGGTCGAGATGTTGACGATGGAGCCCGACCCTTGCGCCACCATCACCGGCGCGACGAGCCGCACGGCGCGCGCCACGTTCATGAAATAGACGTCGAAGCCCCTGTGCCAGTCCTCGTCGCCGATCTCCAGCAGCTTGCCCTTCGGCCCGTGGCCGGCGCCGTTGACCAGCGCGTCGATGCGGCCCCATTTCGCCATCGTCGCCTCGACGAAGCGGGCGAGGTCCTCGTTCGACTGGTTGGAGCCGGTGAAGCCGAGGCCGCCCAGCTCCTCGCCCAGCGCCTCGCCCTTGCCGGAGGACGACATCACCGCCACCGACCAGCCGTCCGCGGCCAGCCTGCGCGCCGACGCCGCGCCCATGCCCGAGCCGCCACCCACCACCATCGCGACCTTGCCCTGCGTGCCCATCGTCTGTGTCTCCTGTTCGATCCTTCTATTCGATCCGGGCGCCGAGCGAGGCCATCAGACCGAAGAACTCGGGAAAGCTCGTCGCGACCATCGTGCGATCGTCGACCGTGACCGGCCGTTCCGCCGCCAGCCCCATGACGAGGAAGCTCATGGCGATGCGGTGGTCGAGATGCGTCGCCACGGTGCCGCCGCCCAGCCCCCTGCCGCCCGGCCGGCCGCGCACCACGAGCGAGGCCTCGCCCTCGGTGCAGTCGACGCCGTTGGCCGCGAGCCCGCGCGCCACCGCTGCGAGCCGGTCGCTCTCCTTGACGCGCAGCTCCTCCAGCCCGTCCATCACCGTCTCGCCTTCGGCGAAGGCGGCGGCGACGGCCAGCACCGGATATTCGTCGATCATCGACGGCGCCCGCCGGGGCGGGACCGTGACGCCCCTGAGCCCGGAGGCGCGCACGCGCAGGTCGGCCACGTCCTCGCCGCCGGCCTTGCGCGGGTTCAGGATCTCGATATCGCCGCCCATCTCGACCAGCGTCTCGATCAGGCCGGTGCGGGTCGGGTTCATCAGCGCGTTCTCGATGACGATGTCGGAGCCCGGCACGATCAGCGCCGCGACCAGCGGGAACGCGGCCGAGGACGGGTCGCCCGGCACCGCGATCGCCTGGCCGGTCAGCTTCGGCTCGCCCTCGATGCGGATATGGCGCACGCCGGCGGCGTCGGTCTCGACCTCGATCCCGGCGCCGAAGCCGGCGAGCATCTTCTCGGTGTGGTCGCGCGTCATCACCGGCTCGATCACCGTGGTCACGCCCGGCGTGTTCAGGGCGGCGAGCAGCACGGCCGACTTGACCTGCGCCGAGGGCATCGGCACGCGGTACTCGATGGGCGCGGCACGCTTCGGCCCGTGCAGCGTCAGCGGCATGCGGTCGCCGGGGGCGGCGTCGAGCACCTGCACGCCCATCAGCCTCAGCGGATCGAGCACGCGGCCCATCGGCCGCTTCGACAGCGAGGCGTCGCCGATGAAGGTCGTCCTCATGTCGTAGGTGCCGACGAGGCCCATGGTCAGGCGCGAGCCGGTGCCGGCATTGCCGAAATCGAGCGGGGCGGCCGACTCCAGCAGGCAGCCGTTGCCGACGCCGCGGATGATCCATTCGTCGCCGCGCTTCTCGATCTTCGCGCCCATTGCCTTCATGGCGTCGCCGGTGCGCAGCACGTCCTCGCCCTCGAGCAGGCCGGTGATGCGGGTCTCGCCCGCGGCCAGCCCGCCGAACATGAAGGCGCGGTGCGAGATCGACTTGTCGCCCGGCAGGCGGACGCTACCCGAAAGCCCTTCCGAGCGCGAGGCGGTGGCGGGAGCGGGCGAGGCGACTGCATGGGCGGGCGCGGAGGCGGGGGCGTTCATCGAACCGTCCTTGGGAACTGTCCTTGGCGGCCGCCTCCGGCGGCGGGGTGGGAGCGGCGCGCAACTCTTTCGGTGCGCGGGTCTCCTAACATGGCTGCCGGGCGCGGTCATCCCCCATCCGGGACCGGCGCGGCACGGGGCCGGCACGGCCGCGTCGCCGGCCTTTCCGGGGCGTCTCCGGGCGCGGCGACATAGGCTTTGACAGCACGCCCGCTTGCCGCTAAGGGGACCGGACTTTTTTCTGGACGAATGGGCCGTTGCGCGGGCGAAGCCGCCCCGCGGGGATGACGCGGAGGGGGCGGCCCGCAGCCAGGCAGACGAAGAGGCAGCACGTGGCTAAACCTGAACTCGGCACCAAGCGAATCTGCCCCGAAACGGGCCGCAAGTTCTACGACCTCAACAAGGACCCGATCGTGTCGCCCTATACCGGGCAGTCCTATCCCCGGTCCTATTTCGACAGCACCGCCGTGTCCTCGATCGTCGAGGACGAGGAGCTGGAGGACAAGGAGCTCGACATCGAGGAGGCCGGCGCCGACCTGGTGTCGCTCGAGGAGGCCGACGAGGAGGTCAAGGGCGGCGACGACCTCGCCCTCGACGACGACGATGTCGATCTCGGCGACGATGACGACGACGACACCTTCCTCGCCGACGACGAGGAGGACGAGGACGACGTTTCCGGCATCATCAATGTCGGCGGCGACGACGACGAAGGCTGACGATAAAAAAGCCTCCGGCGAGGCTTGATCTTGGCCGCGGGCGGCGCTAGAAGCCGCCTTCGAAAACCGGCACGCCCCCATGCGCGCCGCACGAGCCGGAAGCGGCTCCGGTCCTGGACCGACATCCCGGGCCGACAGTGGGGCCATAGCTCAGTTGGGAGAGCGCTTGAATGGCATTCAAGAGGTCAGGGG
>JALHFU010000274.1:0-3029 GCA_022838525.1 Hyphomicrobiales bacterium
GAGCGCGTATTCGTGGACGAGCTTTCCGATGCGGACATGGTCGCGCGCCGACGCCGCGACCGAGAAGCGCGCGCCGAGCGACAGCGCATAGAGCATCGACGCGCGCCCGGCGGTGATGACCGGGATGTCGAGCACCGACCGCAAGGCGTTGGCGCCGTAGTCGCCCATGTCGCCGACGCAGACGGCGTCGAATCCCTCCTCCTGTGCGTGTTGCCCTGCGGCGAGCATGGCGAGATCGGCGAGCGCCCAGTCGTGCGCGCCGACGGGCGGGGTCGAGGCATAGGCGACGCGGCGATGGACGATCGCGGTGTCGGAATCGGTCAGGCCGGCGGAGAACGCGGCTGCCGGCGCCTGGACGTCGGCCGGGGTCAGAAGCAGGATGCGCGTCACGACAGGGTCCTCATATCCGTTCCGCGGCCGCGCCCATGGCCGCCAGCGCGCCGCCCGCGACATGCGAGGGCGCGGGATAGGACAGGCGGCTGTGCGACAGGCGCAGCCTGATGGCCGCATCGGCCAGGCGATAAGTGAGCGGGCCGGGATTGATGATCGGCACCGGCAGCCGCTCGGCAAGATAGGCGTGGGCCTCGTGCATCGTGGTCGAGCCGAGGATGATGACGTCGGCCCCGTCCTCCTCGACGCAGCGCATGGCCGCCTCGTAAAGCGCCGGGAAGAACTCGTCCTCCTTGCCGGCAAGCAGGCTCTGGTTGTTGGGCTGCAACCCCGCCGAGCGCAACGAGGCGCATTTGTGCTGCAGGCCGAGCTCGGCGAGCGTCTTGGTGTAGAGATGCCGCCAGCGGTCCCACATCGCCAGGATCGAGAACTTTTCGCCGAGCATCAGCGCCGCCAGCATGGCGTGGCGACCCGGGCCGATGACCGGGATGTCGAGCACCGAACGCAGCGCCGACATGCCGGAATCGCTGACCGTGTCGATGCAGACCGCGTCGTAGCCGTCCGCCTGCGCCTGCAGCCCGGCCTCGAGGATGCCGATATCGGCCAGAACCGAATCCTGCTGGCTGACATAATTGGCCGGCGCGATGCGCACCGGCTTGTAGTCGAACTCGATGCCCTCCCCGAGGCGGACGGCGTTCAACTGCGCCCGCCGCTTGGCGACGTTGCCCTCGTCCATCGGAAAGGGAACGATAACCAGAACTCTAGCCACGATTCATGCCTCCCGAATGAGTGCCCCCAGGCTGTGCCTTGAGGAGCGCGCTTGCGCCCTGCCCGGCGAACCGCCCGAGCACGACCGCCGTCAGCAGCCCGTTGCCGCCGAGATAGCCCCAGGAAGACGGCCCGGAGAGGCCGCGCGCCGCACCGCCGGCGGCGAAGAGATTGGGCAGCGGCGAGCCGCCGGCCCGCAGGACGCGCGCCGACGCATCGACGGCAAGCCCGCCCTGCGTATGGAAGAGCGCGCCGCGCACGCGCACGGCGAGAAACGGCGGCTTCAGCCGCTCCACGCCGGCGAAATCGCGGCCGAACGGGTCGGCGGCGGCGCCGTCGATCGCATCCGCCACCTGATCGAAGCTCGCCGCGAGCGCGTCGGCCGGGAGCCCGGTCTTCTCCGCAAGGTGCGCGACATCGTCCGCCGCGACCACGGCGCCGGCATCGAGCACGCGGTGATAGTCGGCGAAGGTCAGCGCCGGCTCCTCGCAGCGCCGGTCGTAGATCGTCCAGGCGACGCCGCCCGGCTGGCCGAGCACTTCCGACGCCTGCTCGGAATAGCCGCTCATCTCGTTCGAGAAGCGCCGTCCCCGCGCATTGACCTGAAACCCGCCGCGGATGACGACCGCCCATGTCAGCGGCAGGTCGTGGCCGTCGACCACGCAATGCCCCTGATAGCCGCCGAGGTCGACGGCGGCCGCGCCCAGCGCCTCGCCCCATTTCAGCGCGTCGCCGGTGCTGGCGTGGTGGCCGCGATAGACGGCGTCCGCCATCGAGGGAATGTGTTCGGCGATCAGCGCCGGCTCGGCGCCATAGCCTCCGCTCGCCAGAACGAAGGCCCGGCCGGCGATAACATGCACGTGCCCGTCCTGTTCGACGCGGGCGGCGAGAACCCGGCCGTCGGCGTCGGCATGCAGCGCGCGGACATGGGCGCGCGTGACGATGCGCGCGTCGGCGCGGGTCGCGGCATCGAGCAGCCCCCGCTCCAGCTCGGCGCCGGTGCGGCTCTTCGGGACGTGGTAGCGATGGCGCGAGTGGCCGGGATAGATGATGTCGTCCAGAAGCTCGAAGCGGACGCCGTGGCGGTCGTGCAGCCATTCGACCGCCGGGCCGGACGCCTCCGCCACCGCCCGCACCAACGCTGCGTCCGTCCGGCCCTTGGCCTTCCTCATGATGTCGGCCGCAAAGAGCGCCGGGCTGTCGTCGATGCCCTTCTCGCGCTGGAAGCGCGTGCCGGCGCCCGGCAGCATGCCGAGCGTCATCGCCGTGCTGCCTGCGGGCTCGGCGTCGCGCTCCAGCACGACGACCGACAGGCCCGCTTCCGCCGCCGCGATCGCCGCGCACAGCCCGGCGGCACCCGCACCGACGACGACGAGATCGGCCGCGTCGTCCGGCTCGCTCGCGGGCGGCGGCAGGATGCTCATCAGTCGCCGCCCCACACCGCGTAGCCGGTGATGCGGCCGTTGAAGACGACGTAGCGTTCGATGAAGGGCGAACGGCCCCTGCCCTCGGCGAAGACGGCGACGGTCTGGTCGGCGAGCGCCTCCTCGAAGCGGAGATAGGTTCGCTCGTCCGCGGCCGCCGTCTCGAGCAGACCGTCGAGGCCGATGGCCTGCCCGTCGTGGCCGGTCGCCGAAAACTCCTCGGCGAGCAGCGCGGCGGCCTTGTCCCTGTCCTGCGCGCCAACCGCGGCCGCGAACGCGGCGACGACCTCGGCTGCGACCGGCAGCGGCGGTCCGGGCACGCGCGAGACGCCGCCGCGCGCATAGGAGCTGGGCGCCACCTCGCGGATGATGGTGACGATCCCTTCCGCAGGCGCCGCCATGACCGAGCGCACGACCCGCGCCATGCCGGTCATGAGGCGCGCCTTC
>JALHFU010000064.1:0-15369 GCA_022838525.1 Hyphomicrobiales bacterium
ATGGAGGAAATGCCCAGCCCGATCAGGTCGCAGTCGGCATGGGTGGAGTAGCCCTGGAAGTTGCGCTGCAGGGTGCCGTTGGCGCGGGCCAGGGTCAGCTCGTCCTCGGGTAGCGAGAAGTGATCCATGCCGATGTAGACGTAGCCAGCCGCGGTCAGGCGCTGAATGGTCAGCTCCAGCAGTTCCAGTTTGCGCTCGGGCGGCGGCATGTCCTCGGGGCGAATCAGCTTCTGCGCGCGCACCAGATCCGGCAGGTGCGCGTAGCTGTACGCGGCGATGCGGTCCGGGCGGATGTCGATGATCTTGCTCAGCGTGGCATCGAAGCTGGCGACGGTCTGCAGGGGCAGGCCGTAGATCAGGTCGACGCTGACCGACTTGAAGCGCGCATCACGGGCGGCCTGGACCAGTTCGCGGGTCTGCTCCTCGGTCTGGATGCGGTTGACGGCGATCTGCACCTGCTCGTCGAAGTCCTGCACACCGAAGCTCAGGCGGTTGAAGCCG
Organism: Hyphomicrobiales bacterium; assembly: GCA_022838525.1. Classification (GTDB taxonomy): domain Bacteria; phylum Pseudomonadota; class Alphaproteobacteria; order Rhizobiales; family Rhizobiaceae; genus Aerobium. Next base: position 502 of record JALHFU010000064.1, read on the forward strand.
AGCTTGCGCAAGCCGTGGATCTGCTCCGGGGTGACGGTGCGCGGGTCCACCTCAAGGGAGAACTCGTGACTGTCGCTGTCATCCATGTTGAACGCCTGATGCAGGCTCGCCATCAGGTCGGCCAGCTGTTCGCTGGTGAAATAGGTCGGTGTGCCACCGCCCAGGTGCAGCTGGGTCAGCTTGCGCGAGCGGTCGAACAGCGCACCCTGCATGGCGATCTCGCGCTTGAGGTATTCGAGGTACTCGACGGCGCGCTCGGTCTCGTTATGCAGCTGCAGCTCCACCTCGCCGGGCGCGAGCGCACCGCCGGGTTCGGGGAGGAGCTGACGCGGCGCGGCTTTGCGGTCGAGATCGTCGAGACCTACCGCGCCGACGAAGCCGGCTACGAACCGGACTTTCTCGCCCGTATGCTGGGCGGCGCGCCGCTGTGGGGCGCGCTCGCCTTTTCCGAGCGCGGCGGCCACCTGCTCGCGGCGCTGGCGGAGCGGCCCGAAATCCGCGAACGCTTTGAGGAAACGAGATTTTTCTGCATCTCCGCCAAGGTGGCGGCGGCGCTTCCCGGCCGGCGCGTGCTGGTGGCGGAGGCGCCGACCGAGGAGGCCGTTCTGGCGCTCCTTTCGTCGCAGGGATGAGCCGGGCCGCATTCCAACCCTTTTCAGCGCCCATCCATCCCTCTAGATCAGGACAGGCGGCATGGCCCGCCGCAGTTGCCGGAGGAACGCCGCAATGGTCAAGACGCCGCGAACCCGCCATTCCCGGACCGAGAAGGAACCGGTGACCATCGACCTTGCGCCCGACGAGGTGTCGCGCGTGAAGGCCGAAGGCGCGGCCGGAAGCAAGGCCGGCACGGACGCACCGCAGGCGAAGACCGACCCGAAGCCCGAGGCGCAGGCGAAGCCGGCCGAACCGGCTGCCAAGGCCGACGACAAGCCGACCCCCAGGCCCGACACCGGGTCGGCCTTCGGCCGTCAGGAGCCGCAGGCCTCCGCCACCCCGCCGAAGGACAAGCCCGCAGCCGGCCCTGCCGCAGCGGAGCGACCCGCGCAGCCTGCCGCGCCGTCGCGCACGGGCGGGCTGGTCGCCGGCCTCGTCGGCGGCGTCGCGGCGCTCGCCATCGCGGCCGGGCTCCAGTTCGCCGGCCTGCTGCCGGGCGCCGCGCCGGCCCCTGCGCCGGCGGTCACGGATCACGGCCCGGCCATTGCCGAGCTCGAATCGAGGATCGCGCGGCTCAGCGACGAGGTCGCGGCGCTGGGCGCGGCCGGCAATGGCGACGAGGCGCTGGCGGCGCGGCTCGCCGAGGCCGAGGAGCGGGTGGCCGCCCTTGCCTCCGGCCTCGACGCGCTGCGCGCGGAGGTCGCCGGGCTCGGCGCACGCCCCGAGGGCGAGGCGCCGGCCGCGGTCGACCTCGCGCCCATGGAGGAGCGGATCGCGGCGGTCGAGGCCGCGCTCGCGGCGCTTCCCGATTCGTCGGCCTCCGAAGCGGCGCTTGCGGCGCTGCGCGAGGAGATCGCGCGGCTCGGGGGCGAGATCGCGTCGGCCGGCGAGGGGCAGGCCGCGGCCGCCGCGCGCCTCGACGCGCTGGAGGCGGCGGTGGCGACGCTTACCGGCCGCGTCGACGAGCAGGCCGAGGCGCCGGCCACCGCGATCATCATCGCGGCGTCGTCGCTCAAGGCGGCGATAGACCGCGGCACGCCGTTCACGACCGAGCTCGACACCTATGCCGCGCTGGTGCCCGACGCGCCGCAGCTCGAGGAGCTGCGCGCGCTGGCCGCCGCCGGCGTGCCGACGCGGGCGCAGATTTCGGCCGAATCGGACGCCGCCGCCAATGCGATGATCGCGGCGTCCCGTCCCGTCGATCCCGAGGCCGGCATCGTCGACCGGCTCATGGGCAGCATGATGGGGCTGGTGCAGGTGCGGCCGATCGGCATGGTCGAGGGCGAGGGCGTACCGGAGATCGCGGCGCGGCTCGACGCCGCCGTCCGGGCGGGCGACTACGAACGCGCCATCGCCGAGTACGAGACGCTGCCCGTCGAGGCCAGGGCCGCCGGCGAAGCGTTCATCGCCAAGGTCCGCGCCCGCCATGCCGCCGACCGGCTGGTGGACGCCGCCCTTGCCGCCGCGCTGAAGGCGTAAGGGGACCGTCCATGCTGCGCATCCTTTTCTTCCTCGCCGTCGTCTTCGCGCTGGGGCTGGGCTTCGCCTGGCTCGCCGACCGGCCGGGCGACCTCGTCGTCACCTTCGGCGGCTACCAGTATCAGGTGACGCTGATGGTCGCCGCCGTCGGCGTCGCGGCCATCGTCGCGGCGACGATGCTCCTGTGGTGGATCGTCAAGGGCATCTGGCGCAGCCCCTATCTGGTGTCGCGCTATTTCCGCGTGCGCCGGCGCGACCGCGGCTATCAGGCGCTCTCGACCGGCATGATCGCGGCCGGGGCCGGCGACGCCGCGCTGGCGCGCAAGAAGAAGAAGGAGGCGATGAAGCTGATCAGCGCCGACCAGGAGCCGCTGATCCATCTTCTCGATGCGCAGGCCTCGCTGCTCGAAGGCGACCACGAGGCGGCGCGGCGCAAGTTCGAGGCCATGCTCGCCGATCCCGAGATGCGGCTGCTCGGCCTGCGCGGGCTCTATCTCGAGGCCGAGCGGCTCGGCGACCGCACCGCCGCCCGCCACTATGCGGCGCGCGCGGTCGAGGCTGCGCCGCAGCTCGGCTGGGCGGCCGAGGTGTCGCTGGAGGAAAAGGCCGAGGCGCATGAATGGGACGAGGCATTGAGGCTGGTCGAGGCGCAGAAGTCGACGGTGCAGATCGAGCGCGATGCGGCGGCCCGCCGCCGCGCCGTGCTGCTGACGGCCAAGGCGCTCGACACGCTGGAGGCCGACCCGACCGGGGCCAAGGCCGCCGCGCTCGAGGCGCACAAGCTCGCGCCGGCGCTGGTGCCGGCGGCGGTGGCGGCGGCCAGGGCCGCGTTCCGCCTCGGCGACGTGCGCAAGGGCGCCAAGGTGCTGGAGGCGGCGTGGAAGCAGGAGCCGCACCCCGAGATCGCCGACGCCTATGTCCATGCGCGGCCGGGCGATTCCACCCACGACCGGCTCGACCGGGCGAAGAAGCTGCAGGCGCTCAAGCGCAACCATGCCGAATCGGCGCTCGCCGTGGCGCGTGCGGCGCTCGATGCCGGCGAGTTCGCGCTGGCGCGCCGCGAGGCGGAGGCGGCCGCGCGGCTTTCGCCGCGCGAGGGCGTCTATCTGCTCCTCGCCGACATCGAGGAGGCCGAGACCGGCGATCAGGGCAAGGTGCGCCAGTGGCTCGGCATGGCCGTGCGCGCGCCGCGCGACCCGGCCTGGGTGGCCGACGGCTACGTCGCCGAGCGCTGGGCGCCGGTGTCGCCGATCACCGGGCGGCTCGACGCCTTCGAGTGGCGGGCGCCGGGCGAACGGCTCGGCCATCTCGTCGATTCGCGTGAGGAGCCCGCCGCGCCGGCCGCCGTGCCCCCACCGCTGGCGCCGCCGCCTGCCGTTGTGCCGGCGCCGGATGCCGTCGCCGCCGAGGATGCGGTGGTCGAGGGCGTCGTCGTCCCGCCGGCCCCGGCCGCGCCTGCCGCGGAGAAGGCCGAGGGCGAGAAGGCCAGGCCCGCGGGCAGGGATGCACCTGCCGCCGCGCCGGCCGGTCCGGCCGAGGTGGTGCCGGCGCCGGTTCTCGACGCTGCGCCGCCGGCGCCCGAGGAGCCGGAGACTGCACCGATCCGGCTGCCCGACGATCCGGGCGTCTCTCCCGACGAGGACGAGCGCGGCGACGAGGGCGGGAACGGCACCCACAAGTTCCGTCTTTTCTAGGCTTCCATCTCTTGCCGGAACGCTCTATCCCTTTGTTTTTCCGCAATTCCGGGGCGGAAAACCGCTTCGCACTTTTCCTGAATTGCTCTAAGGAATCCGCATGCGGATTACCCTGCGTTCTGGGAGGTGCCATGCTCGACGGCATGCTTGACAGGCTGAAGACCTTTTTCGGCGCGCTGCCGGAGCGGCCGCGCGGCGAGGCGGCCCCGGACGACGATCCGCACGTCGCCGCCGCGGCGCTGATGCTTTCCGTCATCGAGGCCGACGGCCTGCACGGCGAGGAGGAGCGCGCACGGCTGCGCCAGGCGCTGGCCTCGGCCTACGGGCTCTCCGGCGCGGTGCTCGACGAGGTGGTCGAGGCCGGCGAGGCGGCCCGGCGCGAGGCGACCGACCTTTCCTTCCTCACCGGCGCGCTCGCCCGGCTTCTGGACGATGCCGCCAAGGCCGATTTCGTCGGCCTGCTGTGGGAGATCGTCCATGCCGACGGCGAATTGCACGAGGTCGAGGACAACACCGTGTGGCGCATCGCCGAGCTGATCGGCGTGTCGCAGCACGAGCGGGTGATGCAGCGGCGGCGCGTGCGCGAGATGCACGGCCTGCCCGAGGCGGCGTGGGACGACTGAGGCCCTTCCCTTCCGGGGTCAGGCCACCTTGCGCGCCAGCGCGCAGCGCGTCCACAGCGACGACAGCGCCGCGGCCAGCCGGTCGATGTCGGCGTCGGTGTGGGCCGGCGTCGGCGTGATGCGCAGCCGCTCGGTCTTCTTCGGCACGGTCGGGTAGTTGATCGGCTGGACGTAGACGCCGTGCTCGTCGAGCAGCAGATCGGAGATCCACTTGCACTTGGCGGCGTCGCACACCATCACCGGCACGATGTGGCTGGGGTTGGGCAGGGTCGGGATGCCGATCGCCTCCAGCCGGGCGTGCACCTTCCTTACCCGGTCGCGATGCGCCATGCGCTCGACATCACTCTCCTTCAGGTGCCGCACCGAGGCGAGCGCGCCGGCCGCGACATGCGGCGGCAGCGCCGTGGTGAAGATGAAGCCGGAGGCGAAGGAGCGGATGAAGTCCACGAGCGCGGCCGAGCCGGCGATGTAGCCGCCGACCGCGCCGAAGGCCTTGCCGAGCGTGCCCTCGATCAGCGTCACGCGGTGCATCAGGCCCTCGCGCTCGGCGATGCCGCCGCCGCGCGGGCCGTACATGCCGACGGCGTGGACCTCGTCGAGATAGGTCATGGCGCCGTGCTTCTCGGCGACGTCGAGGATGTCGGCGATGGGCGCGATGTCGCCGTCCATCGAATAGACGCTCTCGAAGGCGACGATCTTCGGCCGCTCCGGCCCGAACTCGGAGAGCTGCCGGTCGAGATCGGCAGCGTCGTTGTGGCGGAAGATGCGCCGCTCGGCCTTGGAATGGCGGATGCCCTCGATCATCGAGGCGTGGTTGCCGGCGTCCGAGAAGATGACGCAGCCGGGGATCTGCGCGCCGAGCGTGGACAGCGTCGCCCAGTTGGAGACGTAGCCGGAGGTGAAGAGCAGCGCCGCCTCCTTGCCGTGGAGATCGGCGAGCTCCCGCTCCAGCATGACATGGGCATGGCTGGTGCCGGAGATGTTGCGGGTGCCGCCGGCGCCCGCGCCCCAGCGGTCGAGCGCCTCGTGCATGGCGGCGAGCACCTTGGGGTGCTGGCCCATGCCGAGATAGTCGTTCGAGCACCAGACCGTGATGTCGCCCACATGGGTGCCCCCCGGGCCGTCGGTGTGGCGGCCGGCGAGCGGGAAGGCCCCGGCGCGGCGTTCGAGCTCGGCGAAGACGCGGTAGCGGCCTTCTTCGCGCAGGCCGTTCAACTTCGTGGCGAAGAAGGCTTCGAAGTCCATGTCCAATTCCTGTGCAGGGGCTTGAGTTTCGGCCGGGAGGCGGCGTTGGTCAAGCTGAGGAGTCAAGCAGCGGTCAAACCGGTGTCATCATATCCGCAACCGGCCGGCTGGCAGGGCCGCGACAGGGTGCCGCAGCATTAAACAACTTTTTACTAAAATACCGATAGGCTCCAATTCGTACGAAACCGGACACATCAATGGGGGGTGCCAAGATGTGTGCTAGTCATACCGCTTTCGCTTGTCCATGGGCAAGCGTTCCCTGCCGCCATGGCCGCGTGCCGATGCACGTGCGGGAGTTTTCCCTTCCAGCGTAACCGATGAGACTGCCGCGTCCGCGCGGCGGCTGTCGGCAATTCGTTTCATGCTCTCATGTCCGGCGCGGCGACCTCCGCGCCCGGGACACCGCTCAATTCGTCCATTTTTCCGGGAACCGCCATCATGACCACCATCGCAAACGCCGCACAGCCGAATGCCTCGGGAGGAGGCCAGGCTGCCGCGCGGGGTCGTCTGTCGTTCAGCGTTCGCACGAGCCTTCTCGTCATCCTTTCGCTCTTCATCGTCGGGCTGTTCGCCCTCGCCGTCGCCAATCTCTACTCGGCCTGGACCTCGATGAACTCCGCGCAGACCATGCGCAGCAACAACGAGGTCGGCGACATCTTCCTGTCGGCCGCCGGCTCGCTCGCCGCCGAGCGCGGCGTGACCAACGCCGCCCTCGCCAGCCCGATGCCGGCGGACGCGCGGGTCACGGCCCAGATCGTCCGGCTGCGCGAGGAGGCCGACCTCGCGCTGCAGTCGGCGCTCGACAAGGTGCGCGCGGGGTCCGACTTCACCGGCAAGGACGCGCTCGTCGGCCGCGTCCGCAAGGACGCCGACGCGCTGGCCGCGATGCGCCACGAGGTCGACCGGCAGCTGGCGCAGCTCGGCACCGCGCGCGACGCCGCCACGATCCAGCGCTGGGTGCCGACGGCGACGGCGCTGGTCGTCTCGTCGCAGGAGCTGCGCGTCGCCGCGCAGGTGGTGCCGTCCACGGCGCTGGCCCGCACCCAGATCCTGCTCGATCTCAAGCAGGCGATGTGGGTGATGAGCGAGTTCGCCGGCCGCGAGCGCGCGACGATCGGCGGCCTGATCGGCCGCGGCGCGCAGATCGACAGCGGCGCGCTGGCCATGCTTGCCGAATATCGCGGCCGGCTGGAGCAGTCGTGGAGCCTGATCGAGGCCTACGGCGCGCGCGATTTCGCCAACCCGCTGGTGCTCACCGCCATGGCGACGGCGCGGGCCGAGTTCTTCGGCACGTTCGAGGGCGTGCGCAGCACCGTCTACGCCGCCGGCGCGGCGGGCGAGCCCTATCCGCTGCGCAGCGAGCAGTGGATCGAGGCGGCCACGCGCGGCATCGACAGCCTGCTGGCGCTGTCCTCGGCGGTCGGGCAGGCGGCCGCGAACTACACGCTGCAGGTGGAGAACCAGGGCCGCAACGGCGTGATCGTCAGCGTCGCGGTTCTGCTCCTCGTCGCGCTCGTCGGCGCCGCGGCGTTCTGGATCGTCGTGTTCCGCGTGGTGCGGCCGATCCAGTCGCTCACCGACACCATGTCGCGTCTGGCGGGCGGCGACCTCGAGGTCGTCATCCCCTCGGCCGACCGGCACGACGAGATCGGCCAGATGGCGCGCGCGGTCGAGGTGTTCCGCGACGCGGGGCTCGAGAACCGGCGCCTGGAGGCCGAGGCCGAGGAGGGCCGCGCGCTCAGCGACCGCGAGCGGCGCGAGCGCGAGGCGCAGAAGGCCAAGGAGGCGCAGGAGCTTCAGGAGGCGATGGACGCGCTCGGCACCGGGCTCGGCCAGCTTTCCGACGGCAATGTCGGCCACCGCATCGAGACGCCGTTCGCCGGCGCGCTCGATAAGCTGCGCGTCGATTTCAACGAATCGGTCGCCAGGCTCGAGGAGGCGCTGCGCTCCGTCGGCGACAATGCGGGCGCGATCCATGCCGGCTCCGACCAGATCCGGGCCGCGGCCGACGACCTCGCCAAGCGCACGGAGATGCAGGCCGCCTCGGTGGAGGAGACGGCGGCCGCCGTCGAGGAGATCACCGCGACCGTCCGCGACTCCAGCCGCCGGGCCGCCGAGGCCGGCGAGATGGTGGCCAAGACCCGCCAGCAGGCCGAGCATTCCTCGCGCGTCGTCCAGCAGGCGGTCAGCGCGATGGACCAGATCGAGGCCTCCTCGCGCGAGATCAACAACATCATCACGGTCATCGACGACATCGCCTTCCAGACCAACCTGCTGGCGCTCAATGCCGGCGTCGAGGCGGCGCGGGCCGGCGAGGCCGGCAAGGGCTTCGCCGTCGTGGCGCAGGAGGTGCGCGAGCTCGCCCAGCGCTCGGCCACGGCCGCCAAGGAGATCAAGGCGCTGATCACCAGCTCCTCCGAGCAGGTGCAGGCGGGCGTCGCGCTCGTCGGCGAGACGGGGGCGGCGCTCAGCACCATCGCGACCGAGGTCGAGGAGATCAACCGGCACGTGGCGGCGATCGTCGAGGCGGCGCGCGAGCAGGCGGGCGGGCTGGAGGAGATCAACTCCGCCGTCAACCAGATGGACCAGAGCGCGCAGCAGAATGCCGCGATGGTCGAGGAGACCACGGCGGCCAGCCACAGCCTGGCGCGCGAGGCCGCCTCGCTGAACGAGCTGCTGGCGCAGTTCAAGTTCGGCGGCAAGGCGCCTGCTTCGGCCGCCGCCCGGGCCGCGTCGCCCGCCGTAGACAGGCCCGCGCCTTCTCCGGCCCGCGCGCTGGTGCGCAAGGTCGCCGGCGTGTTCGGCCGCGGGGGTGCCGCGCCGGCCGCCGCGCCCGCTGCGGCGGAGCAGGGCTGGGAGGAGTTCTGACGATCACCCTCCCCGCCGGGCTTCCGGCGGGGAGGGGGCTTTTCGCGGGGGCGGCGTGCCGGCCCCAGGACAAGAGAAACTGCCGAGGCGCGCGGGAGCGCGTGGTGTCCGAATGAAGCAGCGTAGTGTCATCCTGAGGCCCAGCGAGGGCTGCCGCCAGCCGATCTCCGACGAGCAGGTCGCCCACGAGCTGGCGAAGGTCCGCAGTGGCCGCCGCGACATGGAGCCGGGGCCGTCGGCCGGGCTTCTGGGCCTCAAGGCCTGCTCGGTCTGCAACGGCGCCTGCGCGCTCCAGGCGTCGTGCGCGAACGGGATCAACGGCCTCGATCTCCTGAGCTGGTCGCTGCGCCAGGCCTTCGACGGGCCGATCGCCGGCCTCGGCCAGCGCGAGGACGTGCGGGCCTCCTTCATCCACCTCATCCTGAACGCGCACGGGTGCCGCTCGGCCGAGGACGTGCGCAAGCAGGTCTCCGCGATGCAGTCGGAGCTCGAAGCCTACAAGGCCGCCCTCGACCAGCACGCCATCGTCGCCATCACCGACCGCGCCGGCAGGATCACCCACGTCAACAACCCGTTCTGCCGCATCAGCGGCTACCGGCGGGAGGAGCTGATCGGCCAGCGCCACAACATCGTCAACTCGCGCCATCACCCGCGGGCGTTCTTCGTCGAGATGTGGCGGACCATCGCGCGCGGCGACGTCTGGCGCGGCGAGGTCTGCAACAAGGCCAGGGACGGCACGCTCTACTGGGTCGACACCACGATCGTTCCCTATCAGGACGATAGGGGCAAGATCGGCGGCTACGTCTCGATCCGCTACGACATCACCGACCGCAAGAAGGCCGAGGTGGCGCTGCGCGAGGAGAACGAACGCCGCCAGCAGGCCGAGACCCTGCTGATGGACGTGATCGACAGCGTGCCCGACGCCATCATCGCCTTCGACAAGGACGACAGGCTGGTGCTGCTCAACGAGGCCTACAAGCGCTTCCATGCCGAGATCGCCGAGCATATCGCGACCGGCATGAGCTTCGAGGAGATGATGAAGCTCGCGGTCCGGCGCGGCCAGTTCGCCATTCCGGGCGGCACTGCCGCCGACGAGGACAAGTGGATGCGCAACCGGCTGAAAGCCTTCCGCAAGCCGGGCCGGCCGTTCACGCAGCAGCTGCGGGACGGGCGCTGGCTGCAGGTGCAGGAGCGCCGCTCGGCCTCCGGCAACATGGTCGGCGTGCGCACCGACATCACCAGCCTCAAGCGCGCCGAGCTGACCATCAAGAACCAGGCCGAGCACGACCCGCTGACCGGGCTCTACAACCGCTCGGTGCTGAACGACCAGCTCGAACGGGCGGTGCAGCGGGCGCGCCACGGCGGCTATTGCGGCGCGCTGGTCATCGCCGACCTCGACGACTTCAAGGCGGTCAACGACACGTTCGGCCACGACGCCGGCGACAGGCTGCTCAAGGAGATCGCGCGGCGGCTGCGCGTCAGCCTGCGCGCCAGCGACGTCATCGTGCGGCTGGGCGGCGACGAATTCGCCTTCATCCTGCCGCGCATCAGCGGCGAGGCCTCGCTGGAGCGGCTGCTCGACCGCGTGACCAACGCCATCTCGCAGCCGATGACGATCAGCGGCCAGCAGGTGATGCCGACCAGCAGCCTCGGCGTCGCCGTCTTCCCGCGCGACGGCCAGACGCCGGGCGGCCTGATGAAGAACGCCGACATCGCGCTCTACGAATCCAAGGGCGACAGCCGCGGCGGCTACCGCATCTTCGAGAAGGGCATGCGCGCCGCCATCGAGAAGCGGCAGAAGCTGGCGGCGGCGCTGCGGGCGGACCTCGCGGCGCGGCGGCTCGGCATCGCGCTGCAGCCGCAGATACGCCTTGCCGACGGCGCCCATGCCGGCTTCGAGGTGCTGGCGCGCTGGAGCCGCAACGGCGAGGCGGTGCCGCCGCCGGAGTTCATCCGGCTCGCCGAGGAGACCGGCATGATCGTGACGCTGGGCGAGCAGGTGCTGGAGGCGTCGCTCGCCGCCATGCGCGCGGTGCGCGACATGGGGCTGGAGACCGGCAGCGTCGCCGTCAACGTCGCGGCGGCGCAGCTCAAGCTCGACAGCTTCGCCGGCCGCGTCGGCCGGCTGCTGAAGCGCCACGGCGTGCCGCCGGAACTGCTGGAGATCGAGATCACGGAGAACGTGCTGCTCGACCGCGACCCGGGACGCATCCTCAACTCGCTCAACGCGCTGAAGACGATCGGCGTGAAGGTGGCGCTCGACGATTTCGGCACCGGCTTCGCCTCGCTGACGCACCTCAAGCGGTTTCCCGTCGACCGGCTGAAGATCGACCGCTCCTTCGTCCGCAACATCGAGACCGACGCCGATGACGCCGCCATCTCGCGCACCATCATCAGCCTGGCGCACAGCCTCGGGCTGGAGGTGGTGGCCGAGGGCGTCGAGACGCCGGAGCAGCTCGCCTTCCTGCGCCGGCACGGCTGCAACTACGCGCAGGGCTACCTGTTCGGCCGGCCGGAGCCGGCGAGCGAGCTTGCCGGTTATCTCGAACGGGCGCAGGCCGGTCTGCCGGTGCTGCTCACCGCGGCGGAATGACCGTCAGGCCGGCTGGAAGTCGAGCGCGACGCCGTTGATGCAGTAGCGCAGGCCGGTCGGCGGCGGGCCGTCGGGGAAGACGTGGCCGAGATGGCTGCCGCATTGCGCGCAGTGGACCTCGGTGCGGACCATGCCGTGGCTGCGGTCCTCGGACGTCTCGACCGCGCCGGGCAGCGGATCGTTGAAGCTCGGCCAGCCGGTGCCGCTCTCGAACTTCAGCGTCGAGCGGAACAGCGGCTGGCCGCAGCCGGCGCAGGCGAAGGTGCCGGCGCGCTTCTCGTGGAGCAGCGCGCAGCTTCCCGGCCGCTCGGTGCCGTGCTCGCGCATGATGTGGTACTGCTCGGGCGTCAGGAGCGCGCGCCACTCGGCATCCGTGCGCGTGACGGGAAAGGCTTTCGTGTCCATGGGGGCCTCCGGGAGATTCCTTTCGGATGAATCTAGGGGGCGAGGCCCGCGGCCTCAATGGCGGGGCCTCAATGCTTGCGCGACAGCTCGCGCGTCGCCGCTTCCAGCCCGGCCAGCGTCAGCGGGTACATGCGTTCCGAGAACAGCTCGCGGATCATCCTGATCGAGTGGGTGTAGCTCCAGTGCTGCTCGCGCACCGGGTTCAGCCACACCACATTGTGCCACTGGGCGAGGACGCGCGTGAGCCAGACCTGGCCGGGCTCCTCGTTCCAGTGCTCGACCGAGCCGCCGGCATAGGCGATCTCGTAGGGGCTCATCGAGGCGTCGCCGACGAAGATCACCTTGTAGTCGGGGCCGTATTTGTGCAGCACGTCGAAGGTCGGGATCACCTCGGAATGACGGCGGCGGTTGTCCTTCCACACGCCCTCGTAGAGGCAGTTGTGGAAGTAGAAATACTCCATGTGGCGGAACTCGGCGCGCGCGGCCGAGAACAGCTCCTCGACGATGCGGATGTGGTCGTCCATCGAGCCGCCGACGTCAAAGAACATCAGGAGCTTGACCGCGTTGCGCCGCTCGGGCCGCGTCCTGACGTCGAGATAGCCGTGCTCGGCCGTGGCGTGGATGGTGCCGGGCAGGTCGAGCTCCTCCTCCGCGCCCTCGCGCACCCAGCGCCGCAGACGCTTGAGCGCCACCTTGATGTTGCGGGTGCCGAGCTCGACCGAATCGTCGAAGTTCCTGAACTCGCGCCTGTCCCAGACCTTGACCGCGCGGCGGTGGCGGCTCTCGTGCTGGCCGATGCGCACGCCCTCCGGGTTGTAGCCGTAGGCGCCGAAGGGCGAGGTGCCGGCGGTGCCGATCCATTTCGAGCCGCCCTGATGCCGCCCCTTCTGCTCCTCCAGCCGCTTCTTCAGCGTCTCCATCAGCTTGTCGAAGCCGCCCAGCGCCTCGACCAGCCTCTTCTCCTCCTCGGTCAGGTGCTTCTCGGCCAGCCGCCGCAACCATTCCTCGGGCAGGTCGGCGACGTCGACGGCGCCTTCGCCCGACACGGCCTCGACGCCGCGGAAGACGTGGGCGAAGACCTTGTCGAAGCGGTCGATGTGGCGCTCGTCCTTCACCATCGCGGCGCGGGCGAGATAGTAGAAGCCCTCGACGTCGTAGTCGACCAGCCCGGCCTCCATGCCTTCGAGCAGCGACAGGTACTCCCGCAGCGAGACGGGGACCTTCGCCGCCTTCAGCTCGAGGAAGAAGGGGAGGAACATGGCGTCACCCGAGGTCGTATTCGATGAAGCCGGTGCGGCGCGCGACGCGGTCGTAGAGCCGTCGCGCCGTGGCGTTGGTCTCGTGCGTCATCCAGTAGACGTTGGTGACGCCGCGCTCCGCCGCCGCTTCGCGCACGGCGGCGACGAGGGCGGCGCCCACGCCCTTGCCGCGCGCCTCGGGCGCGGTGAACAGGTCCTGCAGGTAGCAGTTGCCTTCGAGCGACCAGCAGGAGCGGTGGAAGAGGTAGTGGACGAGGCCGACGGCCGCGCCGTCGGCCAGCGCGACGAAGCCGCGCGGCTCGAACGCGCCGTCCGAGAACAGCCGCTCCCATGTCGCGGCATAGACCTCCTCCGGCACGCTCGCCTCGTAGAAGACGAGGTAGTCCGTCCACAGCCGCCGCCATGCGGCGTGGTCGGACCTTTCGAGCGGGCGGACGGCGACGGCGCTCATCGGGAGGCTCAGTTCTGCCGTCTCGCCATGAAGGCCAGGCGCTCGAACAGGTGCACGTCCTGCTCGTTCTTGAGCAGCGCGCCGTGGAGCTTGGGCAGCGCGTTCTTGGCGTCGGTGCGCAGGTCCTCGGGCGCGACGTCGTCCGCGACGAGCAGGCGAATCCAGTCCAGCGCCTCGGAGGTCGAGGGCTTCTTCTTCAGGCCCGGCACTTCGCGGATCTCGTAGAAGCGCGTCAGCGCGGCGCGCACCAGGTTCTGCTTGATGCCCGGATAGTGGACGTCGACGATCCTTTGCAGCGTGTCGGCGTCGGGGAAGCGGATGTAGTGGAAGAAGCAGCGGCGCAGGAAGGCGTCGGGCAGCTCCTTCTCGTTGTTGGAGGTGATGACGACGATGGGTCGCTGCTTCGCCCGGATCGTCTCGCCGGTCTCGTAGACGTGGAACTCCATGCGGTCGAGCTCCTGCAGGAGGTCGTTGGGGAACTCGATGTCGGCCTTGTCGATCTCGTCGATCAGCAGCACCACCTTGCGGTCGGCGGAAAACGCCTCCCACAGCTTGCCGCGGCGGATGTAGTTGTTGATGTCGTTGAAGCGCTCGTCGCCGAGCTGGCTGTCGCGCAGGCGCGAGACCGCGTCGTACTCGTAGAGGCCCTGCTGCGCCTTGGTGGTGGACTTGACGTGCCACTCGATCAGCTCGGTGCCAAGCGCGGCGGCGATCTGGCGGGCAAGCTCGGTCTTGCCGGTGCCCGGCTCGCCCTTGACCAGCAGCGGCCGTTCCAGCGCGATGGCCGCGTTGACGGCCACCATCAGATCCTTGTCGGCGACATAGGCCGCCGTTCCTTCAAAGCGCATGCCTGATATTCCCTTGGCCTGATATTCTTTTGGGAGGCGATTGTTCAGACTGAAACCGAAAGCGAAACTAAGGATGCGGGAGGGCCGGTGCAAGCCCGCAAATCGGCGGCCGCAAATCGCACTGGCGGGCGGCGGGCAGGACGCCTATATTGGCGACGGCGATCTGCGCTTCCCGACAGGAGTAACATTTCCCCGGGGCCTTATTGATCCCTAGGGAGCTGTCCCTGACCGGGCCCGTGGGCTCGGACATATGGCGCCCACCTACTTTGTAGGCACCCGGGATCGACCTCTCCATCGGATGTCGCGGATCGCTCCCTTCCCCGGAATCGTTACGATGGCCTCCGTACTCATACAGACGAAGAAGGATCTGCGCGCCGGAGCGCTCGCCCGGCGCGACGCGCTCGATCCGGCATGGCGGGCCGAGGTCTCGCGCGGGCTGGCGGATGCGGCCGCGGCGCTCGCGGTGGCGCCCGGCACCATCGTCTCCGGCTTCCTGCCGATCCGCTCCGAGATGGACCTTGGGCCGCTGATGGCGGCGCTGGCGGGGAAGGGCGCGCGGCTGTGCCTGCCCGCCATCCTCGACCGGACGACCATGGTCTTCCGCGCCTACGAGCCCGGTGCGCCGCTGGTCGACATGGGCTTCGGCACGCAGGGGCCGGGCGAGGCGGCGGCGGTGCTCGAGCCCGCCGTGATGCTGGTGCCGCTCGCCGCCTTCGACGCGCGCGGCGACCGCATCGGCTACGGCGCCG
>JALHFU010000065.1:0-16587 GCA_022838525.1 Hyphomicrobiales bacterium
TCTCCTCGGGTGGGCTCGTCGCTCATGCTGCTTCCTTCTCCGGCGATTCCGCGATCACCAGCTAGCGCTCCTTGGTGGCGGCGTAAAGCATCACCTCATAGGCCCAGCCTACGCGTTCAACGGCGGCCGCTTTGCTGTCCTCTGTTCCGTGAAGGAGGGGAAGCTGCCGGAAATCTACAACTCCTCCTGACGGCCGATAGGTCATGGACCACATCCATCTCCCCTCGCTTGGCCCCTGCGGGACGCGGTAGATGCGGCCGACGGTGCGGCCAACCACCTTGTCGGTCGCGGAGAAGTCGTAGTGCGGGATGACTTCCCCGCCGATGTTGGTTCGTTGCCATACAAGCATGACGTTCCCGCGGCGCGGCAATGGTCGCGCAGCTCGTGACTGATGATGGATCGGCCGCGCTCTCGGCGCCGGCTTGTTCTTATAATGTTCCGGTCGCGGCAAGAGTCAAGCGAGAGAGGAACAAATTCCCACTCATGTTAGATCAGGCTTCAAAAACCGATGCGTTGATTGTGCTACATATCGCGCCACATACTGCGCTACATTTCTCGCCAATACGCTTCTATCTTATTGTTTTTCTTAATGTGATGTGGAGGCTGCAATCAACCCAACCGTACCACTTTCTTCTACCGTCCTTCCCATACCGTCCTTTTCAGAACAGCGAGCCCTGACTGCCCGGCTCCGGCTTTCGCGCCGGCTTGCGCGGCGCGGGGCGCGGGGAATCGCCGCCCGTCGCCTCGGCGGCGACGGTGCCGTCCGCGAACTCGATGGCGAGCGCGTCACCGGGCCGGACAGTGGCGGCGGACTTGACGGGCCTGCCCTCGGCATCGAGCACCAGCGCGAAGCCGCGCCGGAGCACCGCGCGGTGCGACAGCGTCTCGGCCAAGCGCCACGCCTGCGCCAGCCGCGTGGCGCGCCGCTCCCGCGCCACCGCGACCGACTGGTCGGCGCGGCGCGCAAGCACGCGCAGGCTTTCGCGATGGGTGGCGAGCCTTGCCGACAGCGCGGCCGGCGACACCCGCGCCGCGTCGCGCTTGCCGACAGCGCGGCCGGCGACACCCGCGCCGCGTCGCGGGCAAGCCGCGTGCGCGCCTCGGCGAGACGGCGCTGGAGAAGGGCCGGCGACAGGCGCAGCGCGCGGAAGCGCAGCCGCTTCGCCCCGGTGCTGGCCGAGAGCGCGCGGGCAAGGCGGCTCGCCGCCTCGTCGAAGTCGCGGCGCGGCATGGCGAGAAGATCGTCTATCGACGGCAGCGCCCGCGACACGGCGCGCAGCGCCTCGCGCTTGCGGTCGCCGTGGCGCGACATGCAGCCGCGCAGCCGCGCCGAAAGCCGCGCCAGCGCCAGCTCCAGCTCGGCGCGGACCGGGACGGCGAGCTCGGCCGCGCCGGTGGGCGTCGGCGCGCGCAGGTCGGCGGCGTGGTCGATCAGCGTCCAGTCGGTCTCGTGGCCGACGGCCGAGATGACCGGAATGCGCGAGGCGGCGACGGCGCGCACCACGGCCTCGTCGTTGAAGCCCCACAGGTCCTCGAGGCTGCCGCCGCCGCGCGCGACGATCAGCACGTCGGGCCGCGGGATCGGGCCGAGCGGGTCGAGGTCGTTGAAGCCGGCGACCGCGGCGGCGACCTCGGCACCCGCCGTCTCGCCCTGCACCCTGACCGGCCAGACGACGACGTGCAGCGGGAAGCGGTCGGAGATGCGGTGGACGATGTCGCGGATGACCGCGCCGGTGGGCGAGGTGACGACGCCGATGACGCGCGGCATGAAGGGCGGACGCCGCTTGCGCGCCTGATCGAACAGGCCTTCGGCGGCGAGCCGCCGGCGGCGCTCCTCCAAGAGCGCCATCAGCGCGCCGGCGCCGGCGGGCTCCAGGCTTTCGATGACGATCTGGTATTTCGAGGAGCCGGGATAGGTGGTCAGCTTGCCGGAGGCGATGACCTCCATACCCTCTTCCGGCCGGAACTTCAGGCGCGAGAACGTGCCCTTCCAGATCACGGCCTCCAGCCGCGCGCGCTCGTCCTTGAGCGCGAAATAGGCGTGGCCGGACGAATGCGGGCCGCGATAGCCCGAGATCTCGCCGCGCACCCGCACATTGCCGAACGCGTCCTCGACCGTGCGCTTCAGCGCGCCGGAGAGCTCGGAGACGGTGTATTCGGCGGCATTGGTGGCGGGGGCCGAATCGGCGGCGGGGAACGGGTCGCTCATGCTGGGATTGGCACCCCCTCGCGCGGCAAGGTCAAGTCACCACACCGCCGCCGCCTGGCGCTGCTTCTGCCGCTTGACGCGGGCGAAGGCCATGGCGTCGAAATCGAAATGGCCGTTCTCCTCCCCGACCGGCACGGAGATGTTGTCGAGGCTCTCGGCGATGTGGCGCGCCAGCGCGTCGACGATCTCGGGCTGGCTCGAATGGCCGCGCATGATGCCGATGCGCACGTCGGGCAGCGGGCCGAAGCCGTCGGCCTCGCCGAGGATGCGCATGCCGGGCCGCAGCGCGCATTCCGGCAGCACGGAGACCGCCTGCCCCGACAGCACGGTGGCGATGAGCACGGTCGCCGACCAGCTCGAGAACAGGATGCGGTAGTCGCGGCCCATGCGGTCGAGAACGTCGATCGCCGCGCGGCGCCACAGGCAGGTGGTGCGGCCGACGGCGAGCGGCAGCACCTCCTCCTCGTGGATCGAATGGTTGGCGGAGGTGACCCACAGAAGCGGCTCGCGCCGCACCACCTCGGAGGCGCCGCGGTCGCTGTTGTGGGTGACGATGGCGATGTCGAGGTGGCCGCGCTTCAGCTGCTCGACCAGATTGATCGTCGGCTCGCAGACCACGGACAGCTCGACGCGCGGGTTGGAGCGGGCGAAGCGGGCCATGATCTCGGGCAGGAAGCGGTCGGCGTAGTCGTCCGGCGTGCCGATGCGGATCGAGCCTTCGAGGCTGGCGTCGTCGAAGGCGGCGAGCGTCTCGCGGTTGAGCCGGAGCAGGCGGCGGGCGTAGGTCAGGAGCCGCTCGCCCTCCTCGGTCAGCCGGTTGCTGCGGCCCTCCTTCTCGAACAGCGGCTTGCCCAGCCGCTCCTCCAGCCGGCGCATCTGCATCGACACCGCCGACTGGGTGCGGTGCACCTCCTCGGCAGCGCGGGTGAAGCTTCCCGTGTCGGCGATGGTGACGAAGGTGTGGAGCTGGTCGAGGTCGAGCGGGGCGGCCATGGCGGGAATCCATAACATCAATTGATCCTAAACATTAAAAACATTCGTTGGATTAATCAATGACGGCGTGGGATAGCTATCGTCGTCCAAGCCCAGCGCGAACCGCAGGCGGCGCCGCATCCTCCCATGCGGCCGTGCGGTTTCGCGCGCCGTACCGTGAAGGAGAAGACGATGACCGCCCTCGACCACCGCTCGTCCGCAACCGTTGCCGGAGCGCGCGCGGCCGTCCTTGCGGTCCGTGCGGCCGATACCCTGCGCGCGCTCGTCCGCGCGCTCGCCAATCGCCGTCAGGTGGCGCGGCTCAGCGACCTGTCCGACCGCGGGCTCGCCGATATCGGCCTGATGCGCGGCGACCTCTACTATGCGCGCCGCACGCCGCTCGGCATCGACCCGACCGCCCGCCTCGCGAGCATGGCGCGCGAGCGCGTGCATTCGCACCGCGCCGAGCGCGACTGACACCGTTCCCTGCAGGCTCCCCTCACAGCCGGACCCACCGGCAGCCTGCCTCTTGCCCGGCCCTTTCCCGAGGGCCGGGCTTTTTCGTTTCGGCGTTGGAAGGATCGGTTCGATGCCACCGCCGTCATCCCGGCCAAGGCCGCGCAGCGGCCGCCGAGCCGGGACCCATTGGCCGGACAATCGTCGGGCGCGGCCCGGTCCTCGCCGTGGCGCATGTCAGGGCCGCTGCACGAACCCACTACCCGGCCGCGCTTGCTCAATGGGTCCCGGCTCTCGCTTCGCTCGGCCGGGATGACGGCGGTGGGGATGCGGTGCTCCTCCGGGAGCCCCGCCCTAGCGCCGCCGCTGTTTTTCCATGCCCTGCAGGAACTGGTCGAAGATCGATTCCACGTTCTTCTGGTAGTCGTCGCGGCTCCTGGCGCCCGCCTCGAACATGTCGCCGAAGAGGTCGTCATAGGGCGTGCGCGGCCGGCCGCTGGGGTTGGTGCGCGGGGCGGCCTTCGGCTTCGCCGTCGTGCGCGGGGCGGGCTCGGCCTGCTGCCGGCCGCCGCCCAGCATCTCCTCGAAGATGCGGCCGAGCGGGTTGTCGCCATAGGGGCTCTGCGGCGCCTGCCGCGGCTGCGGCTGCGCCTGCCCGCCGCCGAACATGCCTTCGAGGATCTTGCCGAAGGGATTGTCGAACGGGTTGGGCTGCGGCGCCTGCTGGCGCGGCTGCGGCTGGCCGAAACCGCCGCCCTGCTTCATCATCTGCTCGATGATCTCCTGCAAGGGATTGCCCTGCCCGCCGAAGCCGGCCGCGCCGAGCTGGCCGGTCGACTGCTTGAACAGGCCGCCCATGATCATGGCGGCGAGCGCCGGCAGCATCTGCTGCAGGGTCTGCTGGGCGATGCCGGTCGCCTGCGCGGCCTGCGCGGCCACGGCGCGCGACAGCTCCTTGGAGCCGAACAGATGGCCGAGGATGCCGTTGCCCTCCTCCAGGCCCTGCGGCGAGAACGCCCGCGCGGCGTCCTCGAAATATTTGGCGTGCTGGCCGGAGGCCAGGGCGGTGAGGAAGCTGCCGAGGTCGTAGGGGTTGGCGACGTTGCGCTTCAGCCCCTGGCTGAAGGCCGGCATCAAGGCGGCGAGCGCCTCCTGCGTCTGCTGCTGCGACAGGCCGAACTGCCGCGCCATCTGGTCGAGGGCATTGCCGTTCTGGGCGTTGGCGAGCATGTCGAACAGGGGCAGCATGGCGGTGACTCCGGTTGTGGTCGCACCAGACTAGAACATCGGCGGCAAAAGGGGAATCGCCGGGTTCTTTCCCGGGACGCCGATGCGGCCGCCGCTGCCGTCGAGCGGCCCGTGCCCGCGATGCGCAAGCCGCGCGCTGCGCGAAAAATCAGATCTCCGCGCGCTGCGCGGCCTGCTCGTCGCGCTGGCGCTGCACGTCGCGGCGCTTGTTGACGATTGCGGCCACCAGAACGCCGACGGTGACGATGGCGATCAGGATGGTGCAGACGGCGTTGATCTCCGGCGTCACGCCGAGGCGGACCTGGCTGTAGATCTTCATCGGCAGGGTGGTGGCGCCGGGGCCGGAGGTGAAGCTCGCGATCACCAGATCGTCGAGCGAGAGCGTGAAAGCGAGCATCCAGCCGGCGACCACGGCCGGCATGATGACCGGCAGCGTCACCTGGAAGAAGGTGCGGGTCGGCGTGGCGCCGAGGTCCATCGCCGCCTCCTCCAGCGAGCGGTCGAAGGAGATCAACCGCGACTGCACCACCACCGCCACGAAGCACATGGTGAAGGTGATGTGGGCGAGCGTGACCGTCATGAAGCCGCGGTCGAAGCCGATGGCGACGAAGAGCAGGAGCAGCGACAGGCCGGTGATGACCTCGGGCATGACCAGCGGCGCGAACACCATGCCGGAGAACAGGAAGCGGCCGCGAAAGCGCGTGTAGCGCGTGAGCGCCAGCGCGGCGAGCGTGCCGAGCACGGTGGCGACGCTCGCCGAGACGAAGGCGACGCGCGCCGTGACCCAGGCCGCATCGATCAGGCCCTGGTTGGAGAACAACGCCACGTACCAGCGCGTCGAGAACCCGCCCCATACCGTGACCAGCCGCGAGGCGTTGAACGAGTAGACGATGAGCAGCACGATGGGCAGGTAGAGAAAGGCGAAGCCCAGCACGAGCGCTGCGATGTTGAAGCGGGAGAGCTTGCCCTGCATGGCGGCCTACTTCCCCTTTTCCTGCGCCAGCGCCTGCGAGCGCTGGAAGAACATGATCGGCAGGACGAGGATCAGAAGCAGGATGATCGCCACCGCCGAGGCGACCGGCCAGTCGCGGTTGGCGAAGAACTCGTTCCACAGCGTCTTGCCGATCATCAGCGTCTGCGAGCCGCCGAGGAGATCGGGAATGACGAACTCGCCGACGGCCGGGATGAACACCAGCAGGCAGCCGGCGACGACGCCGGGCAGCGACAGCGGGAAGGTGATCTTCCAGAAGGCGGCGGTGGGCGTGCAGCCCAAATCCTGCGCCGCCTCGATCAGCGAGAAGTCCATCTTCTCCAGCGTCGCGTAGAGCGGCAGCACCATGAAGGGCAGGTAGGAATAGACGATGCCGATGAAGATCGCGGTGTGCGTGTTCATGATGAGGAGCGGCGTGTCGATGACGCCGACCCACATCAGGAACTGGTTGAGCAGCCCCTCCGGCTTGAGGATGCCGATCCAGGCGTAGACGCGGATCAGGAACGAGGTCCAGAACGGCAGGATGACCATCATCAGCAGGAGCGGGCGCAGCGAGCTCGGCGCCCGCGCCATGCCGTAGGCGAGCGGATAGCCGACCAGCAGCGTCAGGAAGGTCGAGACCCCGGCGATAACCAGGCTGGAGACGTAGGCGTTGAAGTAGAGCGCGTCGTCGACGAGCCACAGATAGTTGTCGAAGGACAGCTCCCTCAGCCCGTCGATCAGGCCGGAGAGCCCGTCGCGCAGCCCGATGACCGGCGTGTAGGGCGGCATGGCGATCGCGGTCTGCGACAGCGAGATCTTGAAGACGATGATGAACGGGACGAGGAAGAAGAACAGCAGCCACAGATAGGGCACGAGGATGACGAAGCGGCTGGCGAGCGCGGCGGCGAGCCGCGT
The DNA here is from genome assembly GCA_022838525.1 of Hyphomicrobiales bacterium. Lineage (GTDB taxonomy): Bacteria > Pseudomonadota > Alphaproteobacteria > Rhizobiales > Rhizobiaceae > Aerobium. The sequence goes on from JALHFU010000065.1 coordinate 6,774, forward strand.
GCCGGGCCCCTCGCCCTCGCGTGCCGTGGCCGCGCCGCCTGTGGTGTCGATCGCCCGGGCCATCGCTGCCTCCCACCTAGCGCGTCAGCACGATGCCGGCATCCGGCGCGAAGGAAATCCAGGCCTTGTCCTCCCAGCTCAGCGGGTCCTCGACCGTGCGCGAGCTGTTGAGGGCGCTCGCCGTGACCACCTGCCCGTCGCCCAGCCTGACGTGATAGATCGTCATGTCGCCGAGATAGGCGATGTCCCAGATGGTGCCTTCCATGGCGTTGGCGACGGTTTCCGGCCGCTTCGAGGACACCTTGATCTTCTCCGGGCGGATGGCGAAGGCGACGTCGTTGCCGGCAACCGCATCGCCGGCGTTCTGCACCCTGATCTGCGCGCCGCTGGCACCGGTGATGGTGGCGGTGTCGCCGCTGCGCTCCGACACGGTGCCTTCGAGGATGTTCACGTTGCCGACGAAATCGGCGACGAAGCGCGAGGCCGGCGCCTCGTAGACCTCGGCGGGCGTCGCGACCTGCATCACCTTGCCCTTGTCCATGATGGCGATGCGGTCGGCCATGGTCATGGCCTCCTCCTGGTCGTGGGTGACGACGACGAAGGTGAGGCCGAGGTCCTGCTGCAGGTCCATCAGCTCGAACTGGGTCGCCTCGCGCAGCTTCTTGTCGAGCGCGCCGAGCGGCTCGTCGAGCAGCAGCACCTTCGGCCGCTTGGCGACCGAGCGGGCGAGCGCGACGCGCTGGCGCTGGCCGCCGGAAAGCTGGTGCGGCTTGCGTTTGGCGAACTGCTCCAGCCGCACGAGCTTGAGCATCTCCTTCACCCGCGCCTCGATCTCGGGCTTCGGCATGCCGTCCTGCTTGAGGCCGAAGGCGATGTTGGCCTCGACCGTCATGTGCGGGAACAGCGCATAGGACTGGAACATCATGTTGACCGGCCGCTTGTAGGGCGGGATGCCGGCGAGGTCCTGGCCGTCGAGCAGGATATGGCCGGCGGTCGGGTGCTCGAAGCCGGCGAGCATCCTGAGCAGCGTGCTCTTGCCGCAGCCCGACGCGCCGAGCAGCGCGAAGAACTCGCGCTCGTAGATGTCGAGCGACAGATCGTTGACGGCGGTGAAGTCGCCGAACTGCTTGGTGACGTTCCGGAACGAGATGAAGGGCCGCGCCTGCGGATCGTTCCAGGGCGCGAAGCTCCTGCGGATGCTGCCAAGCGATTTCATGCTGGGTTCCCCGGTTCCAGAACGGCATCCGCCACGGACGGCCGCACCATCTCTTCGTTTTTATGCGTTCCGGGAAACCGTTTCGCGCCGTCCCGAAAACGCTCCAGCGTCATGCCTGAAAGGGCGGCGCCGGCGGAACCGCCGGCGCCGGAACATCGCTTACTGACCGGTGACGATCCGGGTCCAGCTCCGCGTCAGCAGGCGCTGGGTGCGGGAATCGTAGGGCTGCACGGTGAAGAGGTTCTTCAGCGTCTCCTCGTCCGGGTAGATCGCCGGGTCCTCGATGATCTCCTCGTCGACGAATTCCTGCGACGCGAGGTTGCCGTTGGCGTAGTAGACGTAGTTCGTCGCCTTGGCGATGACCTCGGGCTCCATGATGAAGTTCAGGAACTCGTGCGCCTCCTCGACATTCTTGGCATCGGCGGGGATCGCCATCTGGTCGAACCACATCTGCGCGCCTTCCTTCGGCACGACATAGGCGACCTCGACGCCCTGGTCGGCCTCGGCGGCGCGGTCGGCGGCCTGGAGCACGTCGCCCGACCAGCCGACGGCGACGCAGATGTCGCCGTTGGCGAGCGCGTTGATGAACTCCGAGGAATGGAACTTGCGGATGTGCGGACGCACCGCCAGCAGCACCTCCTCGGCCTTGGCGAGGTTCTCCTCGTCCTTGCCGTTCGGGTCGAGCCCGAGATAGTTGAGGACGGTCGGCACCACGTCGGTCGGCGAGTCGAGGAAGTAGACGCCGCAGCTTGCGACCTTGGCGATCTGCTCGGGATCGAACACCACGCTCCACGAGTCGATCTCGTCGATGCCGAGCGCTTCCTTCACCTTCTGCACGTTGTAGCCGATGCCGACGGTGCCCCACATGTAGTTGATGGAATACTCGTTGCCCGGGTCGTAGCTCGCGGTGCGCTCGGAGACCACGTCCCACATGTTCTCAAGATTGGGCAGCTTCGACTTGTCGAGCTTCTGGTAGACGCCGGCCTCGATCTGGCGGACCATGAACGGGCTCGCGGTCGGCACAACGATGTCGTAGCCGGACGCGCCGGCCAGGAGCTTGGTCTCGAGGATCTCGTTGGAATCGAACACGTCGTAGACGACGCGGATGCCGGTCTTGGCGGTGAATTCCTGGATGATCGAATCGTCGATGTAATCCGACCAGTTGTAGACGTTGACGACACGCTCCTGCGCCTGTGCGGCGAAGGCCAGCGCGGCGGCGGCCAGCGACGCGGTTGAAAGCAGGATTGCCTTGCGGATCATGATGTTCTCCTCTGTCAAAGCTCGTTCCCCGGCTCTCGTGAAGCTGGCTTCCGGCGGGGTTGATCGGTGAAAGCCTATTGACGTTTTTGCGCCGCCACAAGCGCGAAAACGCAAGCCGCCATTCACAGATAGGTGGTGCGCTCGAGCGGCGTGATCTCGCTCCAGAACGCCATGATCTCGGCGCGTTTGAGGTCCTTGTAGACCTTCGTCAGAAGCGGCCCCAGCGCGCGCTCGACGAAGCGGCTCTTCTCCATGAGCTGGAGCGCGTCGTCCATGTCGTCGGGCAGGAACAGGCCCTCGTCCTCATAGGCGTTGCCCTGCACCGGCGGCGGCGGCACCGCCTTCTTCTCGATGCCCTCGACCATGCCCTGGATCAGCGTCGCCATCACCAGATAGGGGTTGGCGTCGGCGCCGGCGATGCGGTGCTCGACGCGGCGGTTCTCCTCGCTGGAGACGGGGATGCGCAGCGCCACCGAGCGGTTGTTCTCGGCCCACACGGCGCGCGTCGGCGCATAGGAGCCGGGCGTGATGCGGCGGAAGCCGTTCCAGGTGTTGATGAAGAGGAGCAGCGATTCCGGCATGGTCTTGAGGAGGCCGGCGACGGCGGATTCGAGCCGCGACCGCCCTTCCGGGCCGGCGAAGATGTTGTTGCCGTCCGTGTCCAGCACCGAGGCGTGGACGTGCATGCCGTTGCCGGCATATTCGAGGAAGGGCTTGGCCATGAAGGTGGCGGTCAGCCCGTGGGCGCGGGCGCAGCCCATGACGATGCGCCTGAGCAGGATGACGTCGTCGGCCGCCTTGAGCGGGTCGGCGCGGTGCTTGAGGTTGACCTCGAACTGGCCGGGCGCGGCCTCCTTGATGATGGTGTCGATCGGCAGGCTCTGGGCGGCGGCGGCATCGCGGATCATGTCGAAGAGGTCGGCGTGCTCGGCGAGGTCGTCGAGCCCGTACATGCGCAGGCGATCCGGCCCGGCCATGGCGCCGACCGGTGCGGGCATGCCGTCGTCCCAGTCGGTCTCGGGGTCGAGGAGGTAGAATTCGAGCTCGAAGGCGACGACGGGGAAGAAACCCTTGGCGTTGACCTCGGCGACCTTCTTCTTCAGCACCTGCCGCGGGTCGGCCAGGAACGGCTCGCCCTCCGGCGTGAAGGTCTGGAGCAGCACCTGCGCGGTCTTGCGCTTGGCCCACGGCACGATGGCGAGCGTGCCGCGCGTGGCGCGGCAATAGCCGTCCTGGTCGCCGGTCTCGATGTGCAGCCCGGTCTCGGTGACCTCGCGGCCCCACACGTCGAGGCCGTGCAGCGACATCGGGAAGTTGACGCCTTCCTGAAACGCCTTCTTCAGCGCGTCGGCCGGCGCCCACTTGCCGCGCATGACGCCGTTGGGATCGACGATCAGGAACTCGACCGCCTCAAGATCGGGATGCTTTTCGACGAAGGCGCGGTATTCGCGTTCGTGATCGGAAGAGACGAAGCCGCTTGCCTCGTGGGACGTGAGGGACGAAATGCCCGGCGTATCAGGTTCGGTTTTGCGTTTTTCTTCGGATATACGCTTGCTGCCGGGTTCGAGAACGCCCGATGACTGAGACCGCAAGATGGACCTTCAGGGTTGTTTCGGCTTTTTCCAGCCTGCCCCTGCGCCATAATTCTGTCAATGGGGAGTCGGCAGGCCGGTGACGCCGGGCCGGCGCGAGCGCGCCAGGCGGCGCAGCTCGAGCAGGATATGCACCATCAGCGCCGCGAAGATGATGGCGCCGCCGAGCACGGTGCGCGCCGCCGGCACCTCGCCGTGGACCAGCCACACCCAGACCGGGCCGAGCAGCGTCTCGAATGTGGCGAGCAGCGCCGTATAGGCCGGCGCGATCAGCCGCGCGCCGATGGCGAAGAAGGCGAGCGCCAGCCCGAGATTGACCGCGCCGAAGGCGAACAGGAACCCCATGTCGACGGGCGAGACCGCAAGCGTGCCGGCCTGGGTGGCGGCCAGCGCCCCGGCGATGATGACGCCGAGGAAGGTGGCGGGCGTCATGCGCACATGGGCGAAGCGGCGCATCAGCACCGTGGCGACGGAGAAGGCGAGCATGATGGCGAGCGCCAACCCGTCGCCGACGAACGACATGCCGGCGCCGAGCGAGCCCGAGACCATGACGCCGACGCCGAAGATGACGGCGGCGATCGCGGCCCATGTGGTGCCCGAAACCCTGACGCCCAGCACGAGGAAGGACAGCAGCGCCGCCATCAGCGGGCCGCCGGCCTGGATCAGGAGGATGTTGGCGACCGTGGTGTGGGCGAGCGCCAGCACGAAGAACGAGGTCGAGATGGTGAGGCACAGCGCGACCGCCAGCCCCGGCAGGCCCATGCCGCGGAACAGCCCGACCGTGCCGCGCACGCCGTCGCGCCAGAGCATGAAGCAGAGCAGGAACGCGGCGGCCCAGAAGGAGCGCCAGAACACCACGGTCCACGGATCGTCGGCCTCGATGAAGCGGGCGATGACGCCGCCGAGGCTCCAGCACAGCGCGGCGAGGAACACGAACAGGAAGCCGGCCCGCTCGTCGCGCTCGGCCGCGGACAGGGTGGAGGAAGTATCGCTCATCGACGCGTTCGATCCGGCAGCTGGCGCACGGGCGTTCGGGCTGCCCGCCGCCCAGCAGCTAGAGCCAATCGCGGCGGCTTGCGTGATCCAGCCCGGCGATCCCGTTATGGCACCCGCGGCGGCGCGGCGCCATCCTTCGCGCGCTACCTGGGTGCGCTCCCGGGCGCGCTACTGGAAATCGAAGGCGGAAAGGCCGGTCGCCATCTCGTCCAGCCCCAGCGGCCGCGTCACCGGCGGCTCGATCCGGGCGAGGCAGCCCGCACGCTCGCACAGGCGGCAGGCGGGACCGACGGGCGTCGCCCGGCCGTCGGCCGGCAGCGCGGCCGAGTAGACGATCTCGTCCTTGAAGCCGATATCGCAGCCGATGAGGACGGCGGTGCGGCGCGGGCGCTCCGAGAACGCGCCCTGCGGCCCTTCGAGCGTGCGCGCGAGCGTCAGGAAGGCGGCGCCGTCCGGCATCTCCACCGCCTCGACCAGGATCTGCCCCGGCTGGGCGAAGGCGGCGTGGACCGGGAGCTTGGGGCAGCCGCCGCCGAAGCGGGCATGCGGGAAGCCCTGGCTGCCGGCGCGGCGGAAGCGGTTGCCGGCATTGTCGGCCTCCAGCATGAAGAACGGCACGCCGGCGGCGCCCGGCTTCTGCATCATCGTCAGCCGGTTGGCGGCCTGCTCGAAGGAGACGCCGAAGCGCGAGCGCAGCACGTCGATGTCGTAGCGGGCGCGCTGGGCGGCGGCGAGAAAGGCGGAATAGGGCATCATCAGCGCATGGGCGGCGTAGCGGCCGAGCTCGAAGCGGGCGAGCCGGCGCGCCTCGTCCGACGACAGCTTCAGCGCCTTGACCTCGGCCGCCACCGCCACCTGGCAGCGGATCAGGCACGCCTCCATCGCCACCTCGCGGAGCTGGTCGAAGGGCGACAGCCGCTCGGAGATGAACAGGCGCTGCGAGTGGCGGTCGTAGCGGCGGCGCCAGTTGGGCATGGTGGCGACGGGCAGCACCCTGACGACGATGCCGTGCTCGCGCTTCAGCCACGCCTTGAGCGCGCCGTAAAGGTCGTCGCCCGGCTGGAGAAGCTGGATGAACGCCTCCGTCTCCTCCTCCAGCGCCGGAAAGAAGTTGGCCCTGCGCTCGAAGGTCTCGCGCACCTCGTCGATCGGCAGGCGGGCCGAGGACAACGTCGTCGCCCTGCCCTCGCGCGCCAGAAGCTCGGTCAGGTCGGACAGCCGCTCGGCCTGCTCGCGATAGGCGCGGTAGAGCTTGATCACCGCGGCCGACGCGTTGGGCGCGGCGTCGGCGATCTCGACCAGCTCCTGGTCGCCCGGCAGCTCGCCCGCCAGGAGCGGGTCGGCGAAGACCTCGCGCAGCGCCGCGATGGAGCCGGTGCCCTCGGCCTGCAGCTCCTCCGGCTCGACATGGTAGACCGAAGCCAGCTTGAGGATGAGCTGGACGGTCAGCGGCCGCTGGTTGCGCTCGATCAGGTTGAGGTAGGAGGGCGAGATGCCGAGCCCTTCCGCCATCGCCGTCTGGGTCAGGCCCTTGGCGTTGCGGATGCGGCGGATGCGCGGTCCGGCAAAGATCTTCTGTTCGGCCATGACGCTGCCCTCGCATGCGGCGTTGACCGGGTTTTACAAAATCCGACCGCGCCGCCGCTTTTACAATTTTCACAATTTTACAGAGCGGTCCAGTCAAACGCAACACAGGTTTGCTCGAATTATTCGAACCTTTTCGCCATTTTCCTCGTTCTTTTCGGCAGCGCAATGTAAACGCAGTCACATCGGGATCGCACCTCCCATGCGGTCCGTCTGGCCACCATCAGATTGCAGGAGAGCGTCTATGACCGATTTTTACAACCTCGTCCCCTCCGCGCCGGAAGGCCGCTTCGACGGCATCAAGCGTCCCTACACGCCGCAGGACGTCGAGCGCCTGCGCGGCTCGGTCCAGATCCGGTACACGCTGGCGGAGAACGGGGCCAACCGGCTGTGGAAGCTGATCCACGAGGAGGACTTCGTCAACGCGCTGGGCGCGCTGTCGGGCAACCAGGCGATGCAGATGGTGCGCGCGGGCCTCAAGGCGATCTACCTTTCCGGCTGGCAGGTCGCGGCCGACGCCAACACCGCCTCGGCGATGTATCCCGACCAGTCGCTCTACCCGGCCAACGCCGCGCCGGAGCTCGCCAAGCGCATCAACCGCACGCTGCAGCGCGCCGATCAGATCGAGACGCAGGAAGGCAAGGGCCTGTCGGTCGAGACGTGGTTCGCGCCGATCGTCGCCGACGCGGAAGCCGGCTTCGGCGGCCCGCTCAACGCCTTCGAGATCATGAAGGCGTTCATCGAGGCGGGCGCGGCGGGCGTCCACTTCGAGGACCAGCTCGCCTCGGAGAAGAAGTGCGGCCACCTCGGCGGCAAGGTGCTGATCCCGACCGCGGCCCACATCCGCAACCTCAACGCCGCGCGGCTCGCCGCCGACGTCATGGGCGTGCCGACCCTGATCGTGGCGCGCACCGACGCCGAGGCCGCGAAGCTCCTGACCTCCGACATCGACGAGAACGACAAGCCGTTCGTCGACTACGATGCCGGCCGCACCACCGAGGGCTTCTACCAGGTCAAGAACGGCATCGAGCCGTGCATCGCCCGCGCCATCGCCTATGCGCCGCACTGCGACCTGATCTGGATGGAGACCGGCAAGCCGGACCTCGAGCAGGCGAAGAAGTTCGCGGAAGCCGTGCAGAAGGCGCATCCGGGCAAGAAGCTCGCCTACAACTGCTCGCCGTCGTTCAACTGGAAGAAGAACCTCGACGACGCCACCATCGCCAAGTTCCAGCGCGAGCTGGGCGCGATGGGCTACAAGTTCCAGTTCATCACGCTGGCCGGCTTCCACCAGCTCAACTACGGCATGTTCGAGCTGGCCCGCGGCTACAAGGAGCGCCAGATGGCGGCCTATTCGGAGCTGCAGGAGGCCGAGTTCGCGGCCGAGGCCAACGGCTACACCGCGACCAAGCACCAGCGCGAGGTCGGCACCGGCTACTTCGACGCCGTGTCGCTGGCGATCACCGGCGGCCAGTCGTCGACCACCGCGATGAAGGAATCGACCGAGCACGAGCAGTTCCGCCCCGCGGCGGAGTGACGGTCGCAGGCATCTCGAAGGCACAGGAAGGAGAACCACCCATGTCGCCCAAGACCCGCGTCAAGGAACGGGCAGAGGAGCAGTCCTCGGCCATGAATGCCGACCAGCAGGCCGTCATCCGCATGGTGGCGAACGACCTGCACCGGCTGAACCAGTCGGTGATGAAGGCGGTCGAGGCCGGCGTGTCGGTGGAACTGGTGCGCTCGGCGCGCCACCACGGCGGCGACGGCAACTGGGGCGACCTCCTCGTGCCCGTCGTCGTGGCAAATGCCGCCAGAAGCGGCAGCGCCACCGGCGAAGAGGCCTGAGAGCCGGGCTCTCCGGACAATCAAGACGAGAAAGGCGGCGCCCCGGGCGCCGCCTTTTTCCATATGCGACGCGATGTAGACTTGACATGATTGTTCAGATCAAGAACAACCACGCGGCAACTTGAGTTTCTCCTTCCGATGGTCTTCCTGGTCGGTTGCAACCATGCCGAGTTCAAGCGACGACAATGACGACGGCGCCCTGCTGAGCGCGGATGTGGACCTCGGCCTGGTGCTGGTGGTGGCGCCGTCCCCGGTCGACCGGGTCGTGGTTTCGCGGATCGCGGAGCGGGCCGGCTACCGGACGGTCTGCCGGTCGCCCGAGGAGGCCCTTCCTCTCAATGGCGGCCTGCCGGCGCTGGTCGTCCTCGACGGCGCGGCGGGCGGCGATAGCGACCGGCTCGTCGAGCGCTTCACGCGGCTGCGGCGGCCGACGGGCGGCGGACAGGCGCCGCTGATGATCCTGCTCGGCAATGCCGGCCCGGCCGCGCGACAGGTGCACGGCGGCGGCATCGTCGATACGGTCGTGGCCAAGCCGATCACCCCCGACCGGCTGCAGCCGATCATCCGCGACATGATGGAACGCCTGAAGGGGTAGATCGCCCCGCCCTCATCCACCTGCCGCCGCCGTCATCCCGGCCGAGCGGAGCGAGAGCCGGGACCCATTGAGCAGCGGGGCCGGGCGGCGGGCAGGTGCGGCGGTCCTGACACGCGCCGGGATGAGGACCGGGCCGTGCTTGACGATCTTGCGGCCAATGGGTCCCGGCTCTGCGGCCGCTGCGCGGCCTTGGCCGGGATGACGGCGGTGGAGATGGCAGGGCGGCGGGCGGGTGCGGCGGTCCTGACACGCGCCGGGTTGAGGACCGGGCCGCGCTCGACGGTCTTCCGGCCAATGGGTCCCGGCTCGGCGGCCGCTGCGCGGCCTCGGCCGGGATGACGCGAGGTCGGGGGCGGCGGCGAGCCCCGGCCCGTCCGGCAGGCCGAGACGGCCGTCCCCGACCGTCAAGGGTCGGTCGAGCATGGCGTCGCGCAGCGGGTTGGGGTTGGAATCGACCTCGACCATGCCGTCGCCGCCGACGGCGGCCAGGAGATGGGCCGAGGCGAGGAGCCCGACCCCTCCCCCCAGCCAGTGCGGGCAGAAGCGCAGGCCGGCGGCGAGCGCGGCACGCCCGACCGCCACGCAGCCGCTGAAGCCGCCCCATTTGCCGAGGTCGGGCTGGAGCACGCCGAGATGCCCGGAGGCGATGGCGGCGGCGAAGTCGGCATCGCGCATGTTCTCGCCGGCGGCGAGCGGAACCGGGCTTCGTGCGGCGAGCGACCGCCAGTC
>JALHFU010000066.1:0-29499 GCA_022838525.1 Hyphomicrobiales bacterium
CTTCAGCCGGTTCTCGATCTCGGCGGGCGTGATGTTCTTGCCGCCGGCGGTGATGATGATGTCCTTGACGCGGCCGGTGATGTAGAGGAAGCCGTCCTCCACCCTGCCGACGTCACCCGTCCGCAGCCAGCCGTCCTCGGTCACCGTCTCGGCGGTCTTCTCCGGCTTGTTCCAGTAGCCGTGGAAGACGTTCGGCCCGCGATACTGGATCTCGCCGTCCGGCGCGATGCGCACCTCGCCGCCCGGCACGATCGGCCCGACGCTGCCGGTCCTGTCGCTCTCCAGCCGGTTGACCGAGATGACGCCCGAGCTTTCCGTCATGCCGTAGCCTTCGAGCACGACGATGCCGACGGCCTTGAACCAGCGCAGAAGATCGGGCGAGATCGGGGCCGCGCCCGACGTGCCGCGCCTGAGCCGGTCGAAGCCGAGCATGCGCCTGAGATTGTGCAGCAGCGCGAAGTCCCAGAAGGCGTAGGAAAGGCGGGTGCCGAGCGGCACCGGCTTGCCGGCCTCGACGGCCTTCACCCGCTTCATGCCGGCCTTGACCGCCTGCCTGAACGCCCATTTGCCGAACGGCGTCGCCTCGCTCGCCATGATGGTGATGCGGCTGTAGATCTTCTCCCACACGCGCGGCACGGCGGTGAAGACGTGCGGGGAGACCTCGCGCACATTGTCGAACACCGTCTCCGGGCTCTCGGCGAAGTTCACCGTCGACTTCATGCCGATCGGCGTGAACACGGTGAGCAGCCGCTCGAGGATGTGGCAGAGCGGCAGGAAGCAGACCTGCTCGTCCTCCGGGCCGACCGGCAGCGTCAGCGCCGTGCCGATGACGGAGGCGATGATGTTCTCGTGCGTGATCATCGCGCCCTTGGGCGGGCCGGTGGTGCCGGAAGTGTAGACGAGGATCGCCGGCTCCTTCGCCTGCGAGCGCGCGATCTCCTCGTCGAACCGCTTCGGGTTCTCCTTCATGAAGGCGCGGCCGAGCGCGTAGAGGTCGTCGAGGAACAGCACCTGCTCGTCGGAGAAGTCGTGCAGGCCGTCGCGGTCGTAGACGATGACCTTGGTCAGCCCCGGCATCTCGTCGCGCACGGAGAGAAACTTGTCGAGCTGCTCGTCGTTCTCCACGAACAGGAAGCGGCTGTCGGAATCGTTGACGAGGTACTTGAGCTGCGCCGCCGAGTCGGTCGTGTAGACGCCGGACGAGATGCCGCCGACGCACTGCACGCCGAGGTCGGTGTAGATCCACTCCTTGTTGTCCTCGGACAGGATCGACACCACCTCGCCGCGCTTGAAGCCGAGCGAGACGAGGCCGAGGCCGATGAGGCGGGCGTGCTCGTAGAAGTCCGTCCAGGTGTAGGACAGCCAGATGCCGTAGTCCTTCTCGCGGTGGGCGACCTTGTCGCCCAGCTCCTGGCAGCGCTGGCGGAACAGCTTCACCAGCGTGTCGCAGCCGTCGAAATAGTACGGGCCCTTGGTCAGATCGGCATTGAAGGTATGGCCGAGCACCGTCTGCTGCGGCGGTATCTTTTCGGCGATGGTCATGTCACTTTCCTCCCGAAAGCGTGCATCGGCGCCCCGTTTCTAACGCCACGTCTTTTTCTGCTTCCAGCGCTTCTGGCCGCGCTGGACTTCCTCGGTCTGGACGCCGAGATAGAACTGCTGCACGTCCTTGGACTGTAGCAGCCTTTCGGCCGTATCGGCCATGACGATGCGCCCCAGCTCCATCACATAGCCGTAATCCGCCACCTCGAGCGCGATCTTGGCGTTCTGCTCGACCAGCATCATGGTCACGCCCTGCTCGCGGTTGAGCCGCCGGATGATCTGGAAGATCTCCTTGACCAGAAGCGGCGACAGGCCGAGCGACGGCTCGTCGAGCAGCATCAGCTTCGGCCGCGCCATCAGCCCGCGGCCGATGGCGAGCATCTGCTGCTGGCCGCCCGACAGCGTACCGGCCGCCTGCGACCGGCGCTCGGCGAGGATGGGGAAGTAGGAGAACACCATCTCTTGGTCCTGCCTCACGCCGTCCGCGTCGCTGCGGGTGAAGGCTCCCATCTTCAGGTTCTCCTCCACCGTCAGCAGCGGGAACACCTCGCGCCCCTCCGGCACGTGGACGATGCCCGCGCGCACGATCCGGTCGGGGCTCTGCCCGGCGATGTTCCGGCCCTGATAGACGATCTGGCCCTTCTCCGGGTCCATGACGCCGGAGATCGTCTTCATCAGCGTCGTCTTGCCGGCGCCGTTGGCGCCGAGCACGGTGACGATCTGGCCCTCGCGCACCTCGAGGCTGACGCCGCGGATGGCCATGATCGGGCCGTAGAAGCTCTCGATGTTGCGGACCGACAGGACGACCTTGTCGTCCTGCACGGGCGCCTGCGCCTTCTTCACCGCCGCCATGGTCATGCCAGCACCTTCTCGTTCTCATCGGCGGCGCCGATATAGGCCTCGATCACGCGCGGGTCGTTCTGCACCTCGTGCGGGGTGCCGAGCGCCAGCATCTTGCCGTCGGCCAGCGCCAGCACCCGGTCGCAGACCGAGGCGACGAGATGCATGTCGTGCTCGACCATCAGCACGGTGATGCCCATCTGCTTCTTCAGGTCCTCGACCCAGAAGGCGACGTCCTGCGTCTCCTCCACCGAGAGGCCCGAGGCCGGCTCGTCGAGCAGGAGCAGCCGCGGCTCGATGGCGAGCGCGCGCCCCATCTCCACCACCTTGCGCACGCCGTAGGGCAGGCCGGCGATGTATTTCTCGCGGTAGGCCTGAAGGTCGAGGAAGTCGATCACCTTCTCGATCGCCTCGCGGTGGCGGCGCTCCTCCCGCCGCACGAAGGGCGTGAATAAAAGCTCCGTCCACATGTTGCTCCGGCGGTGGCGGTGGCGGCCGACGAGCAGGTTCTGCATCACCGTCGCCTGGTCGAACAGCTCGATGTTCTGAAAGGTTCTGGCGATGCCCAGCCGCGCGATCTCGTGCGGCTGGCGCGACAGGATCGACTGGCCGTCGAAGCGGATGTCGCCCTCGACCGGATCGTAGAAGCGCGAGATCAGGTTGAAGATGGTCGACTTGCCGGCGCCGTTGGGGCCGACGAGCGCGAACACCTCGCCCTCCTCCACCGAGAAGGAGACCTTGTTGACGGCGGTGACGCCGCCGAACTTCAGCGTGACGTTTTCGAGTTCGAGCAGGCTCATCGCATCCGCTCCGTCTTGAGGTAGGACTTCTGCCGGCGGAACATGTCCTTGCGGTAGAAGGGGAACAGCTCGAAATAGGTGCGTATCTTCACCCAGCGGCCGTAGATGCCCATCGGCTCGAACAGGATGAAGCCGATCAGGATCGCGCCGAACACCGCCGCCTCCAGCCCCGGAATGGCGACGGAACCGCCGCCCAGCACCTGGTTGGCGAGGTCGCGCGTCATCGAGATCGCCTGTGGCAGGAGCGCCACCACCGCCGCGCCGAAGAACGCGCCGTGGATGGTGCCGAGGCCGCCGATGACGATGGCGAGCAGCAGCTGGATCGAGATGATGACGTTGAACGTCTCGTTGTTGAAGATGCCGGCGAAGTGCCCCATCAGCGCCCCGGCGAGGCCGGTGACGCCGGCCGAGATGCCGAAGGCCACCGCCTTGGTGCGCGCGACGTTGACGCCCATGGCCTGCGCCGAGATCTCGGAGTCGCGGATCGCGGCGAAGGAGCGGCCGAGCGGCGAGCGCTGGAGGTTGCGGTAGAGCAGCACGACCAGCAGCGTGATCCCGAGCACCAGATAGTAGAGCCGGTCGGGATTGGCGTAGCGGTTGAAGCCGATGCCGAAGATGTTGATGTCGGGCGCGAACAGGCCCACCACGCCGTTGGTCAGCGGCGCGGCGATGACGATGAAGTCGTCGGTCAGGATCGCGATCGCCAGCGTGCCGATGGCGAGGTAGACGCCGTGCAGCTTGGTCATCGGCATGGCGATCAGCGCGCCGGCGACGCCGGCGATCAGCCCGGCGAGCGGGAAGGCGACGATGAACGGCAGGCCGAGATTGGACTGCAGCAGCACGTTGGCGTAGCAGCCGACCGCGAGGAACGCGGCATGGCCGAGGCTCGCCTGTCCGGTCTGGCCGACGAGGATCATCAGCCCCATGCAGGCGATGGCCCAGATCAGGAGGTTGGTCATCTCGCCGACGGCGAAGGTGCTGACGCCGAGCGGCAGCACGAGGGCGAGCGCGAGCAGGAGCAGGTACCAGCCGAGCTGCGCGCCGTGTTTGAACAGGTTGATGTCCGCGTCGTAGGACGTCTTGAAGACGGTTCTCATGGCGCCCTCCTCACACTTTCTTCCGATGGACCTGGGCCAGGATGCCGTGCGGGCGGAAGACCAGGATCAGGAACAGCAGCAGGTAGGGCATGATCTGCGAGTAGCCGGCCGCGATGTAGCGCGAGGCGAACGGCTCGATCAGGCCGACGATCAGCCCGCCGAGCAGCGCGCCCGGCAGCGAGCCGAAGCCGCCGATCACCGCCGCCGCGAAGGCCTTGATGCCGAGCAGGCCGACCGACGGGTCGATGGCGCCCTTGGAGGCGAACAGGATGCCCGCCACCGCCGCCACCATGCCGGCCAGCGCCCAGATCAGCGACTGCACCCGCTTGACCGGGATGCCCATATAGTAGGCGGCGAGCTGGTTCTGCGACGAGGCCTGCATCGCCACGCCGAGCTTGGTGCGGTTGAAGTAGAAGTAGAGCACCAGCGTCAGCAGCACCGTGACCACGATCACCGCGATCTCGTCGAGGCCGAGCACGAGGCCGCCGAAGCGGATGTCACGGCCGGCGATCGGCGACTGCAGCGAGACCGGCTCGTGCCCCCACATCAGGCCCGCGAAGAAGCGCAGCACGAAGCCGAGCGCGATCGTCAGGATGATGACGGCGATCTGCGACTGGCCCGACATGCGCCTGAGCACCACGAGGTCGAGCGCGTAGCCGAAGGCCCCCATGATGAGGATGGCGACGGGCACGGAGATCCAGAAGGGCAGCCCCATGAATTCCGCATTGGTCAGCCCGAGGCAGATGAACGCGCCCAGCATCATGAAGTCGCCCTGGGCGAAATTAACCGCCTCGGTCGCCTTGTAGATCAGGACGAAGCCCATCGCGATCAGGCCGTAGACGCAGCCGTTGGCAAGGCCGCTCACGATCAGTTGCAGGACATCCAAACCTGTTACTCCTCCCTGCGGGCGACGAGCCTCGCAAGGCGCCGCCGTCCCGTTCGTTCCCCTTTGCCGGCTCCCTCGGAGCCGGGCGATCGAATGCCGTGCCTTTCCGCCCCAGGAACCGGGGTCCCTCAGGGCCTGAGCACGATCTTTCCCGTTGCACCCCTGTCGAGCACGCGCCCGAGCACGCTGCCCGCCTCCGTCAGGGGATACACGCCTTCAATCACCGGCCTGACCTTGCCCGCGAGCCGCCAGCCGATCAACTCCTTCATGTTCTCCGCATAGACCTGCGGCTCCTTCTGCGTGAAGGCGCCCCAGAAGACGCCGACCACGGAATAGCTCTTCACCAGCGTCAGGTTCACCGGCAGCTTCGGGATGGCGCCCGAGGCGAAGCCGATGACGAGCAGCCGCCCGTCCCACGCCATCGACCGCGACAGCGCGTCGAACGCCTCGCCGCCGACGGGATCGAAGGCGACGTCGACGCCCTTGCCGCCGGTCGCCTCCTTCAGCGCGTCCTTGAGGTTGTCGTAGCCCAGCACGACGTCGGCGCCCGCCTCGCGCGCTGTTCGCTGCTTCTCCTCGCTGGAGGCGACCGCGATCACCCGCGCGCCCATCGCCTTGCCGATCTGCACCGCCGCGACGCCGGTCGCACCCGCCGCTCCGAGGACGCACAGCGTCTCGCCCGGCTTGAGCCGGCCGCGCTGCTTCAGCGCATAGTGCGACGTGCCGTAGGCGACGAGCAGCGCGCAGGCGTCCTCGCCGGAAATGCCCGCCGGCAGCTTCATCACCGCGGATTCGTGCACGCCGACCTTCTCGGCATAGCCGCCGAGCTGGAGAAGCGCCGCCACGCGGTCGCCGACGGCGAAGCCGGTGACCTTGTCGCCCACCGCCGCGACCCGGCCCGCCACCTCCATGCCGGGCACGAAGGGCACCGGCGGCTTCATCTGGTAGAGGCCCTGCACCAGAAGCCCGTCCGGGAAGTTGACGCCGATTGTCTCGACGTCGATCACGACGGTGCGGCCTTCCGCGGCCGGTTCCGGCCAGTCGGCGTATTCGAGCTTGTCCAGCGGCGCGAAATCGCGTGCGACGATCGCCTTCATCTCACACCTGCTGCTGCGTGAATTTCTTGAGCTCGTCGCGGGCGATCTGCCGCCGGTGCACCGCATCCGGGCCGTCGGCGAGACGGAGCGTGCGCAGATGTGTCCACGAGCGCGCGAGCGGTGTGTCCTGCGACACGCCCTGCCCGCCATGCATCTGCACCGCCTCGTCCGTCACCTTGAGCGCGACGCGCGGCGCGATCACCTTGATCTGGCTGATCCACGGCGCCGCAGCCTTGCCGTCGCCCTGGTCGATCATCCACGCCGCCTTGAGGCACAGGAGCCGCGCCATCTCGATCTCCATGCGGCACTCGGCGATGATGTCGTAATTGGCGCCGAGCTTGGCCAGCGGCTGGCCGAACGCCTCGCGGCGCATGGCGCGCTGGCACATCTGCTCCAGCGCCATCTCCGCCTGGCCGATGGCCCGCATGCAGTGGTGGATGCGGCCGGGGCCGAGGCGGCCCTGCGCCACGGCGAAGCCCTTGCCTTCCGACAGGATCAGGTTCTGCGCCGGCACGCGCACGTCCTCGAAGCGGATGTGCATGTGGCCGTGCGGCGCGTCGTCGTCGCCATAGACCTTCATCGCCCGGAGCACGGTGATGCCCGGCGTATCGGCCGGCACCAGGATCATCGAGTGCTGCTCGTGCTTGCGGCGGCTGGCATCGGGCGTCGCGACCATGACGACATAGATGGCGCAGCGCGGGTCGCCCGCGCCCGAGGCCCACCACTTCTCGCCGTCGAGCACGTAATCGTCGCCGTCGCGCTCGCAGCGCATGGCGATGTTGGTGGCGTCGGAGGAGGCGACGTCCGGCTCGGTCATCAGATAGGCCGAGCGTATCCTGCCTTCGAGCAGCGGCTCCAGCCACCGCTTCTTCTGCTCCGGCGAGCCGTAGCGCTCCAGCACCTCCATGTTGCCGGTGTCGGGCGCGGAGCAGTTGAACACCTCGGCGCCCAGATGCGCCTTGCCCATCTCCTCGGCGAGATAGGCGTATTCCACCGTCGACAGGCCGTAGCCGCGGCCGGAATCGGTCAGCCAGAAGTTCCACAGCCCGCGCTCGCGCGCCTTCGCCTTCAGCCCTTCGAGGATTTCGGTCTGGCGCGGCGTGAAGCTCCAGCGGTCGCCGTCCTTGCCGATCTCGGCGAGGAATTCCTCGTCGAGCGGAAGGATCTCGTCGCGCACCATGCGCGCCACCTTCTCGTGGATCGGCTTCAGCCGCTCGGTCATGCCGAGCGCCATCTCCGGGTTGGTCTTCATGCGTCCTTCCGTTCCTCTTTCCCGCCCCGTTCCTCTTTTCCACCAAGTCCGCGCCAGGCGCAGGTGACGACAAGCTTCGCCAGTTCCTCGATGTCGGCCTTGGTCTCGCCGGTGCGCGGGGCGTACCAGAAGATCGGCGAGTTCAGCGTCATGAACATGAGCTGGTTGGTGATGCTGACGTTCTCGAAATCGAAATCGCCCTCTTCCCGCGCCTTGACGATCACCTCGCGGAAGATGGCGCTGTAGTCGCTGCGCAGGCGCACGAGGTCGGACAGCACGACGCGCTGCTGCGGCGTCGTCGCGCCGCGCAGGTGCATCTCCACCCCCATCCACACCGTGCGCTGGAACGGCCTGGTGACGATCATCTGGATGACATGGGCGAAGGCCATGCGCTTCCAGCGCATCGCCGCCGGGCCGGGCAGCGTGCGATGGGGCTCGATCGCCGCGTAGTTCATCTCCATGCCGGCGCTGATCACCACGCTGCTGGTAGCGGTATTGGGCAAGGGTCTGTTCCGTCTGGTGCCGATTCTCGCTGGCGTCGCTGTGGGCTACGGCCTGTCCTTTGCCTTCGGCGTGGTCGACACCAGCGGCATCGCCGCGGCGCCCTGGCTGGCGATGCCCAACTTCATCACGCCGGAGGGAAACTCCTCCAAGAAACCCCTGGAGGGGTTCCCGTCGGGCCTTTACGGGTGTGCGAATGATGAACATACTACCGGGTATGTTGTCAACGTGACAAAGCTGCCGCACACGCCATTTGTGATGCCGCAGCGTAATGGGGAGGGACGATGTCGTATCTTGAGGATCTGTTTTCCGTCGCGGGCAAGACCGCGCTCGTCACCGGCGCGGCCACCGGCATCGGCCGCATGGCGGCGACCGGCCTGGTCATGGGCGGCGCGACGGTTCTGATCGCCTCGCGCAAGGGCGCGGACTGCGCCCGCGTCGCGGACGAGCTGAACGCGCTCGGCGGCAGCGGCCGGGCCGAGGGCTTCGCCGGCGACGTCGGCAGCGAGGAAGGCATCGCCGCGCTGGTCGCCGAGGTGAAGAGCCGCACCGACCGCCTCGGCATCCTCATCAACAATGCCGGCATCACCTGGGGCGCGGAGTTCGAGGACTTCCCCTATTCGGCCTGGGCCAAGGTGCTTGCGGTCAACGTCACCGGCCTCTTCCACCTGACGCGCGAGCTGACGCCGCTGCTGGAGAAGGCGGCGAGCCACGAGGACCCCGCCCGCGTCATCAATCTCGGCTCCGTCATGGGCACGCAGCCGCTCGCCGACGGCGCCTATTCCTACACCGCCTCCAAGGCGGCCGTGCATCACCTCACCCGCACGCTCGCCAACGAGCTCGCCCCCCGGCGCATCACGGTCAACGCCTTCGCGCCCGGCCCCTTCCAGAGCCGTATGACCGCCTTCGCCACCGCCTCCGACCGGCAGGCGGCCCATGTCGGCGGCCATGTGCCCCTCGGCCGCATCGGCGCGCCCGACGACATCGCCGGCGCCACGCTCTATCTGTGCAGCCGCGCCGGCCGTTATGTCACCGGCGCGATTCTGCCTCTTGACGGCGGGCAATCCGTCCAGCACGGCATGACGCTGTTCAAGGAATGATGCGAGCCGCAAGATGAGCACAAGCAAGCTGGAACCCGTCTCCCTCGAGGAGGCGAAGCAGGCCGTGGGCACGGAGATAGGAGTCTCCTCCTGGCGCACGGTCTCGCAGGAGATGATCGACAAGTTCGCCGACGCCACCGACGATCATCAGTTCATCCATGTCGATCCGGCGCGCGCCGCCGCCGAGACGCCGTTCGGCGGCACCATCGCCCACGGCTTCCTGTCGCTGTCGCTCCTGTCGACGCTCGCCTACGAGACGATCCCGCCGGTCCGCGAATCCGGCATCGGCGTCAATTACGGCTTCGACCGCGTCCGCTTCGCCGCGCCGGTCAAGTCGGGCGCCCGCATCCGCGGCCGCTTCAGGCTGGTCGAGCTCACCGTCCGCCCCTCGGGCACCCTCGGCAAGATCGAGAATGGAAAGGACGCAGCATGAGCGACGCCAACGCCCTCGATGCCGCCGCGCTCGCGCCGTATCTGGAGAAGCACGTGGCCGGGTTCCACGGCCTGAAGGAAATCGAGAAGTTCAACGCCGGCCAGTCGAACCCGACCTATCTGGTCGTGGCCGAGAGCGGCCGCTACGTGCTGCGCGCCAAGCCGTCCGGCCAGCTCCTCAAATCCGCGCACCAGGTCGACCGCGAGTACCGGGTGATGGCGGCGCTGAAGGACAGCGCCGTGCCGGTGCCGCCGGTGCTGCATCTGTCGGGCGAGGAGTCCCCCATCGGTCGGATGTTCTACGTCATGGCCCATGTCGAGGGCCGCATCTTCTGGGACCCGGCGCTGCCCGAGGTGGCGAGCACGCAGGAACGCGGCGCCATCTACGACGCCATGAACAAGGTGCTAGCCGCCCTGCACGACGTCGATGTCGAGGCCGTCGGCCTCGGCGATTTCGGCCGGCCGGGCAGCTATTTCGAGCGCCAGCTCACCCGCTGGAGCGGCCAGTACCGCGCCTCCGAGACCGAGTCGATCGCGGACATGGACGGGCTGATCGAGTGGCTGGAGAAGAACCTCGTCGCCGACGACGGCCGCGTGTCGCTGGTGCACGGCGATTTCCGCCTCGACAACATGATCTTCGCGCCCGACAGGCCCGAGGTGATCGCCGTTCTCGACTGGGAGCTCTCGACGCTCGGCCACCCCTTCGCCGACATCTCCTACCAATGCATGCAGTGGCGGCTGCCGCACGATTCGGGCTTCCGCGGCCTCGGCGGCCTCGACCGCGCCGCGCTCGGCCTGCCCACCGAGGCCGAATATGTCGCGCGCTACTGCGAGCGGCGCGGCCTCGACGCCATCCCCGACTGGACGTTCCACCTCGCCTTCTCCTTCTTCCGGCTGGCGGCGATCTGCCAGGGCGTCTACAAGCGCGCGCTCGACGGCAACGCCTCCAATCCGGAGAAGGCGAAGACCTACGGCAAGGCCGTGCATCTCCTGGCCGCGCTGGCGCAGGACGCGATCCGGGAAGGAGCCTGACCATGGGCCGTTTCGAGGGAATGACCGTTCTCGTCACCGGCGCTGCCGGCGGCTTCGGCCTCAGGACGGCGGAACGCTTCGCCGCCGAGGGCGCGCGCCTCGTGCTCTCCGACATCGACGGCGGCCGGCTGGACGAGGTCGCGGCCGGCCTCGGCGCGGAGACCGCGACGCTGGCGGGCGACATCTCGGACGAGGCGCTTTCCGAAAACCTCGTCGCGCTCGCCTTCTCGCGCTTCGGCCGGCTCGACGTCGCCGTCAACAATGCCGGCATCGTCCACGACTTCATGAAGCTGCCGCAGACGCCGTCGGACGTGGCGCGCCGCGTCTTCGACATCGACCTGCTCGGCATGTTCTTCGCGCTGAAGCACCAGCTTCCGGCGCTGGAGCGGCAGCACAAGGAGGCGGGCATCAGGAGCGCCGTCGTCAACATCGCCTCGGTCGCCGGCATCGCCGGCGCGCCGCGCCTTGCCGTCTATGCGGCCGCCAAGCACGGCGTCGTCGGCCTGACGCGCTCGGCGGCGGCGGAATACGCCACAAAGGGCATCCGCATCAACGCGGTCTGCCCCTCCTTCGCGCGCACCGCGATGGTGACCGGCGTGCTCGGCCACGACAACCCCTCCGGCGAGACAGAGCTGACGCGCGGCGTGCCGATGAAGAGGCTGGCCGAGGTGGACGAGATCGTCGAGGTGATCCTCTTCGCCGCCGACCCGAGGAATTCGTTCATGACCGGACAGACGCTCGCCGCCGACGGCGGCATCACCGCGATCTGATTCGGGCGCTGCGACCGATCCCCGCACGGCCGGCGCCACGCTTTGCGCCGGCCGCGGGAGGCATGATTTTCCCGCGAAGGCGGCCCATCGGAAAATCTGCATCCTAAAGCCTAATTTAAGCAGTTCGTGCAACGTTCCCTCGTTACGCAGCAACGGCCGGCACAAGAAATAACGAGGGAAAGGTGGACGTCTCGGTCAAGAGCCACCGCAGGGCGTCAGGGTCCATATTCCGGGCGACGAACATACCGGCCCTTCTGGCCCTGTTCGTCGTCACGGTCGCATGGCTGGTGGCCGAGCAGCAGAACCGCCGCCTGTTCGAGCAGGCCCAGCGCGCCGACGTGCTCCACCACATGAGCGTGATCCGCGCCCGGCTCGAAGGCAATGTCAGCGGCAACATCCAGCTCGCCCGCGGCCTCGTCGCCATCCTCGCCACCGAGCCCGACATGGACCAGCGGCGCTTCTCGGCGCTGGCCGGCAACCTGCTGCCCAGGACGTCGCAGATCCGCAACTTCGCCGCCGCCGAGGACCTGACCGTCACCCTCGTCTATCCGTTCGAAGGCAACGAGAAGGCGCTGGGGCTGAACTATCGCGACAATCCCGAGCAGCGCGCCGGCGCCGAGCGCGCACGCGACACCGGCGACCTCGTGCTCGCCGGCCCGGTCGATCTCGTGCAGGGCGGCCGCGGCATCATCGGCCGCCTGCCGGTCTTCGCCGCCGGTCCCGACGGCAGCCGGCCCTTCTGGGGCATCGTCTCGGTCGTCGTCGACATCGACCGGCTCTACGCCGACAGCGGCATGCTCGACCCGGGCCTGCCGATCGACATCGCGCTGTCCGGCCACGACGGGCTCGGCGCGCGCGGCGCGCTGTTCTACGGCGCGCCCGAGATTCTCGCCAGCGACCCGGTCGTGGCCGAAGTCACCCTTCCCTCGGGCGCGTGGCAGATCGCCGCGACGCCCAAGGGCGGCTGGCCGCAGACGCCGACCAATCTGTGGACGCTCAGGCTGCTCCTGTTCACGGCGGCCGCGCTCATCATGGTGCCGGCGGTGATCGCCGGCCGCCTGATCGAGGAGCGCCAGCGCAACATCCGCACGCTGCGCCGCCGCGAGGCGCAGCTCGGCAAGCTGTCGCGCCGCCTGCGCCTCGCCCTCGACACCTCGAAGGTCGCGGTGTGGGAGATGAGCATCGGCGCCTCGTCGCAATACTGGGACGACCGGATGAATGAGCTCTACGGCTATCCGGCCGACGGCGAGCCGCGCAACAGCGGCCACTGGGAGCAGCGCCTTCACCCGGACGACGTCGAGCGCGCGAACGAGGAGTTCCGCAGGCTGGCCGCCGACGGCCACTACACGTCGCAGTACCGCATCGTCCTCGACGACGGCACCGTGCGCCACGTCCGCGCCATGGGCGCCGTCTACGAGGAGGCCGGCGCGCCGCCGCGCCTCATCGGCGTCAACTGGGACGTGACCGCCGACGTCGGCCTCGCCGAGGAGCTGAAGCGCGTCAACGCGCTCACCGAGGCGCGCAACGCCGAACTGGAGAACGCCCGCGCGCGCATCGAGCACAACGCGCTCCACGATTCGCTGACCGGCCTCCCCAACCGCCGCTATCTCGACGACCTGCTCGCCGACCACGCCGGGCGGTTCGCCTCCGAGGGCGAGCGCGCGGCCCTGCTCCAGATCGACCTCGACCGCTTCAAGCAGATCAACGACACGCTCGGCCACGCCGCCGGCGACGCCATGCTGATCCATGCCGCGAGCGTGCTGCGGGCCGCGGCCGGCGAGCGCGACTTCGTCGCCCGCGTCGGCGGCGACGAGTTCGTCGTGGTGCGGCGCTGGAAGGGCGATGCCGCCGGCTCCTGCCTCGACGAGCTCACGGAACTCGCCGAACGCATCATCGCGCGGATGCAGGAGCCGCTGCTTTTCCTCGGCCACGACTGCCGCGTCGGCGTCTCCATCGGCATCGCTACCGACACGGACTCGCTCGCCGACCCGCTGCGCCTGCTGGTCAACGCCGACATCGCGCTCTACCGCGCCAAGGATCGCGGCCGCAACCGCCACCAGTTCTTCAACGACGCGCTGCAGGCCGAGATCGTGACCACCAAGAAGGTCGCGGACGACATCCTCTCCGGCCTCGAGCAGAACCAGTTCGTCGCCCACTACCAGCCGCAGTTCTGCGCCCGCACGCTCGACGTCATCGGCGTCGAGGCGCTGGCCCGCTGGAACCATCCCAAGGACGGCCTGCTCGCGCCCGGCGCCTTCATGCGCATCGCCGAGGAGCTGAACGTCGTCGCCGCCATCGACAGGGTGATCCTCGAGCAGACGCTGGTCGATTTCCACGCCTGGGAGGGGATCGGCCTCGGCATCCCCAAGGCCTCGGTCAACGTCTCGGCGCGGCGGCTTCAGGACGACGAGCTGATCCACAGCCTGCGGCGCATGAACATCCGCCCCGGCGCCATCGCCTTCGAGCTGGTCGAATCGATCTTCCTCGACGACAACGACGACCTCACGGCCTGGAACGTCGAGAAGGTCAAGGAGCTCGGCATCGACGTCGAGATCGACGATTTCGGCACCGGCTACGCCTCGATCGTCAGCCTGATGAAGCTCAGCCCGCGCCGGCTCAAGATCGACCGCCAGCTCGTCATGCCCATCGTCCACTCGGCCGGGCAGCGCCAGCTCGTCGGCTCGATCATCGAGATCGGCCATTCGCTCGGCATCGAGGTGCTGGCGGAGGGCGTCGAGACCATGGAGCACGCGCGCGTGCTCAAGTCGCTCGGCTGCGACGCCCTGCAGGGATACGCCTTCGCCCGGCCGATGAGCCGCGGCGACCTGGTCGAGTTCGTCCAGTCCCGCCGCTGGCGCCGGGCCTCCTGAGTCAGATGCCGGCGTCCCGCGCCGCCTCGGCGAGGAAGGCGAAGGCGTAGTCGCTGAACGAGCGCCAGCATTCGACGCGGAATGCGTCGTCGCCGGTGCGCCAGATCACCACCTCGATCTTGGCGAGCACCGTGCGCGAGCAGGCCCCGACCGGGAACGCCGCCGGCGACAGATCCTGCGGGCAGCCGGCCGCCAGCGTCGCCTCCGCGCCCCTGCCGGCGACGAGGATGCCGACATTGCGGTGCGAGACGTCGACCGCCGAGTGGAACGCCCCGACGCCGGCGAGCGCCGCCGCGAGCCCCTCCGTGCCCGTGTCGATGACCAGCCCCGGCCCGAGCCACAGCGCCGCTCGGCTTCCCTCTCTCGCCGAGGTCTTGGGCTTCGTGGGCAGGGAGAGGCCCAGCGCGCTCGACAGCGCGGCGACGCTGCCGCGCGGCGCGCGCAGCGACAGGCGCTGCGCTGCCGGCTGCGGCGTCACGCCGACCCACGGATGGCTCGCCGCCCGGCCTTCGAGCGCGGCGATGCGCCGGACGGAAAGGGCGTCCTGCCCCGGAATCGTCTTCGCAACCGTCTTCGCTGCCCTAGCCATGGAGGCGTTCTCCCTTCTCGTCGAAGAACACGGTTCCCGTCACCTCGACCTCGACCGTGCCGTCCGGCATCGGCACCCAGAGCGTCTGCCCGATCCTGTCGCGCCCGCCCGCCACCAGCGCCAGCGCGATGGAGCGGCCGCAGTTCTCCGACCAGTAGGACGAGGTGACGTGGCCGATCATCGGCATGGGGATCGTGCCGCCGGGGCTGGCGACGACCTGCGCGCCCTCCTCCAGCACCACCTTCGGGTCCCTCGTCTTGAGGCCGACGATCTGCCTGCGGCCCTCGGCCACGAGGTCGCTGCGCATCAGCCCGCGCCTGCCGACGAAATCGGCCTTGGCCTTGCCGATGGCCCATGCGAGGCCGGCGTCGTCCGGCGTCACGGTCCCGTCCGTCTCCTGCCCGACGATGATATAGCCCTTCTCGGCGCGCAGCACGTGCATCGCCTCGGTGCCGTAGGGAGAGGCGCCGTGCTTCTGCCCCTCGGCCCACACCGCCTCCCATACCGCCTGCCCGTAATCGGCCGGCACGTTGATCTCGTAGCCGCGCTCGCCGGTGAACGACATGCGGAAGAGCCGCGCCGGCACGCCGCACACCCGGCCCTCGCGCACCGACATATGCGGCATGGCCGCGTCCGATATGTCGATGCCCTCGACGAGCGGCGCGACGATCTCGCGCGCCTTCGGCCCCTGCACGGCGATCACCGCCCACTCGTCCGAGACCGAGGTGAGATAGACCTTGAGGTCGGGGAACTCGGTCTGGAGATAGTCCTCCATGTGGTGGAGGACGCGGGCCGCACCCCCGGTCGTGGTCGTGACGTGGAAGCGGTCCTCCGCCAGCCGGCCGACGACGCCGTCGTCGTAGATGAAGCCGTCCTCGCGCAGCATGACGCCGTAGCGGCAGCGCCCGACCTCCAGCTTCTTCCAGGGATTGGTGTAGATCAGCTCGAGGAAGGTGGCGGCATCCGGCCCCACCACCTCGATCTTGCCGAGCGTCGAGGCGTCGAAGATGCCGGCGGCCTGCCGCACGGTGCGGCACTCGCGGTTGACGGCCGCATGCATGTCCTCGCCTGGCCGCGGGAAGTACCATGCCCGCTTCCACTGGCCGACATCCTCGAACACCGCGCCGTTGGCCGCGGCCCAGGGGTGGATCGCCGTGCGCCGGACGGGATCGAACAGCGGCCCGCGCGCGTGGCCGACGATGGTGCCGAAGGTGACGGGCGTGTAGGGCGGGCGGAAGGTGGTCAGCCCCACCTCCGGCACCGGCCGGCCCAGCGCCTCGGCCGCGATCGCCAGCCCGTGCAGGTTGGACGTCTTGCCCTGGTCCGTCGCCATGCCGTTGGTGGTGAAGCGCTTGACGTGCTCGATGGAGCGCATGCCCTCGCGCACCGCCTGGCGGATGTCCTTGGCGGTGACGTCGTTCTGGAAATCGACGAAGGCCATCTTGCCCCCCGAACCCCGCGCGTCGCCCTGCGCATCGCCCAGCACGCCGCCGGCCATGCTCTCGGCCGCCTCGACCTTCGGCCGCTGCGCGGCCTTGCCGGCCTTGACGCCCGCCGCCCGCGCCGCCGCGTGGCCTGCGGCCGACGCCTCGGCAATGGCGTCGTCGAGATCGTCCGTGCCGTTGCAGGCGCCGACGCACACACAATCCTGCGCCGCCTCGCCCGGCAGGAAGCGCTTGCCGGCGACGTCGAACGAGACCTTGCCGCGCGACTGCGAGAACAAATGCAGCGACGGCGTCCAGCCGGCCGAGGTGATGAGCGCATCGACGCGGATGCTGCGCGCGGCACCCCCGGCCTTGGGCTCGACGGCGATGGACGACACCCGCGTCCGCCCGCCGGCCTGCGTGACGACGCGGCCCGGATGCACCTCGATGCCGAGCGCGCGCGCCTCGTCCACCGCCGGCCCCTGCGGGTTGTCGCGCTGGTCGACGATGGCGGCGATGTCGATGCCCGCTTTCTTGAGGTCGAGCGCCGCGTAATAGGCGGAATCGCAGGCGGTGTAGACGCCGACGCGCCGGCCGACGGCGACGCCGTAATGGTTGAGATAAATGCGGGCGGCCGACGCCAGCAGGATGCCCGGCCGGTCGTTGCCCTGAAACACCATGTGCCGCTCGATGGCGCCGGTGGCGATGACGACGCGCTTCGCCCGCACCTTCCACAGCCGCTCGCGCGGCAGGTCGGGCAAGGGGGTCGCGAGATGGTCGGTGACGCGCTCGGCAAGGCCGACGAAATTCTGCGCGTAATAGCCGAACGCCGTGGTGCGGGCGAGCACGCGGACGTTCTCCATCGCCCGCAGCGTCGCCGCCGCGCCCTGCGCCCAGGCCCAACCGTCCTCGCCGTCGATCCGCGCCCCGCTTTCGTGGGCGAGCGCGCCGCCCGCCTCCGGCTGCTCGTCGGCGAGGATGACGCGGGCGCCCGCCTCGGCCGCGGCGAGCGCGGCGGCGAGACCGGCCGCACCCGCGCCGATCACCAGCACGTCGCAATGGGCGTAGCGCGCGGCATAGCGGTCGGGGTCGGCCTCCTCCGGCGCGTGGCCGAGGCCGGCGGCGGCGCGGATCACCGGCTCGTAGATCCGTTTCCAGGCCGCCTTCGGCCACATGAAGGTCTTGTAGTAGAAGCCGGCCGAGAAGAACGGCGAGGCGAGGCCGTTGAGCGCGCCGACGTCGAAGCGGAGCGACGGCCAGCGGTTCTGCGACACGGCCTGCAGGCCGTCATAGAGCTCCTGCACGGTGGCGCGGACATTGGGCGTGACGCGCCCGGCATCGCGGCGGATGCCGACCAGCGCGTTCGGCTCCTCCGGGCCCGCGCCGAGCACGCCACGCGGCCGGTGATACTTGAACGAGCGCCCCATGAGATGGATGCCGTTGGCGAGGAGCGCCGAGGCGAGCGTGTCGCCTTCGAGCCCGGCGAGGTTCTGCCCGTCGAAGGAGAAGCGCGCGACGCGCGCCGGCGTCAGCCGGCCATGGCCGGCGATGCGGAAGGAACCGCTCATGCGCCCTCTCCTTCCAGAACCGGCTTCGGCTCGCCGGCCTTGTAGGTGACGACGAACCTGTCGCTCACCGTGTCGCGCACCGCGTTGAAGAACCGGCCGCAGCCGTGGACGTGCCGCCAGCGCTCACAGGTGCGCCCCTTCGGGTTGTCGCGCAGGAACAGGAAGGCCTCGAAATCCTCGTCGCCGATCTCGTCGCCGGCGCCCGGCCGCACGAGATGCGCCTCGCCGGCATGGCGGAATTCCAGTTCCGGCCGCTCTTCCTCGCAATAGGGGCATCGGATGAGAAGCATGGCGTTCCTTCTCCTACAATTCGCCGGGGCCGATGTCGCTGCCGCGCGGCTGGTCGCACAGTCGCCTGCCGAGGCTGGCGAACGGCGCCACGCGCACGATGAGCTGCTCGATGCTGTCGACCGGCGCGAACAGGTCCTTCGCGCCCATGTTGACGAAGACGAGATCGAGCGGATTGGTGGACACGACCACCACGCGCGGCAGCTCGTGCTCCTCGTCGTCGCGCAGGCGGTCGACGAAATAGACCGTCCGCTCGCCCATCAGCCAGACGCACATGAGATAGCCGGAATCGACGGAGAACGGCCAGTCGCGCTCCCTGTCCGTGCGGTCGATGCGCTGGACGCGGAACGCATCCTCCGAGGTCGGGAAGTGGAACAGCCCGCGCTCGTTGACGGGCGAGATCCCGTTGGCGGGCCAGATCGTGTCGACGGGAACGAGGAAGCCCGCCTCCTCGGCGCACAGCCCGCGCCCCATCGTCTCGAACGGCGCCAGCCGGCGGATCAGCGTCTCGAGGCTGTCATAGGGCAGGTAGAGGTCGCGGTCCTCGAGCGAGGCGAGGAGCGCGAACGGGTTGGTCGAGACGATTACGCTGCGCGGCAGCGTCATGTTGCCGAATTCCTGCGGCACGTCCCCGCGCCGCGGCTCGGAGAACAGCACCGTCTCCTGCCCCTGAAGCGCGACGCAGGTCAGCGTGCCGCGCTCGACCGCGAACGGCCACTCGTGCGGCGTGTCGCCCCGGCCGATCTCCCTTTCCGGAAAGGAGAAGGCTGAAGCCCCTCCCGCCAGGAGGAGGCCCGCGCCGAGGGCGAGCGCCTTGAGCATCAGTGCGCCACGGCGGCCGCCGCCGCCTCGTCGATCAGCCGTCCGGTGCGGAAGCGCTCCAGCGTGAACGGCGCGTTGATCGGGTGCGGCTCGTCGCGCGCGATGGTGTGGGCGAAGACGTGGCCCGAGCCGGGCGTCGCCTTGAACCCGCCCGTGCCCCAGCCGCAGTTGACATAAAGCCCCCTGACCGGCGTCCTGGCGAGGATCGGCGAGCGGTCGGGGGTGACATCGACGATGCCGCCCCACGAGCGCAGCATCTTCATGCGCGTGAACACCGGGAACATCTCGCAGATGGCGTCGAGCGTGTGCTCGAGGATGTGCAGGCCGCCGGTCTGCGAATAGGACGTATACTGGTCCGTGCCCGCGCCGATGACGAGCTCGCCCTTGTCCGACTGCGAGATGTAGGCATGGACCGTGTTCGACATCACCACGCACGGCACCACCGGCTTGACCGGCTCGGAGACCAGCGCCTGCAAGGGATAGCTTTCGAGCGGCATGCGCACGTCCGCCATCTGCATGACGACCGAGGAATGGCCGGCCGCGACGACGCCGATCTTCTTCGCGCCGATGAAGCCCTTCGTGGTCTCGACCCCGAGCACGTGGCCCTCGCGGGCGCGGCGGATGCCCGTGACCTCGCAGTTCTGGATGATGTCCACGCCGCGCGCCGCCGCGCCGCGCGCATAGCCCCAGGCGACGGCGTCGTGGCGGGCGGTGCCGCCGCGCCGCTGCAATGCGGCGCCCATCACCGGATAGCGCGCACCCTTCGCGATGTTGAGCGGCGGGCAGAACGCCTTCGCCTCCTCGGGCGTCAGCCATTCGTTGTCGACGCCGTTCAGCCGGTTGGCGTGGACGTGGCGCTTCAGCACCTGGACGTCGTGGACGTTGTGGGCGAGCATCATCACGCCGCGCGCCGAATACATGACGTTGTAGTTCAGCTCCTGCGACAGCCCTTCCCACAGCTTCACCGCGTGGTCGTAGATCGCCGCCGATTCGTCGTAGAGGTAGTTCGAGCGGATGATGGTGGTGTTGCGGCCCGTATTGCCGCCGCCGAGCCATCCCTTCTCCACCACCGCGACATCGGTGATGCCGTGCTCCTTCGCGAGATAGTAGGCGGTGGCGAGGCCGTGGCCGCCGGCGCCGACGATCACCACCTCGTATTCCTTCTTCGGCTGCGGCGAGGGCCACTGCGGCTCCCAGCCCTTGTGGCCGCGAAGCGCCTCGCGGGCGATGGCGAAGGCGGAATACTTGCGCATGCGCTGCTGCTCCGGCTGCTCGACGTGCGGTCCCGGTCGCCGGGCGCGCGGCCCCGCAACCATGGCGACGGTGTACCACTAGCCAAAAGCCGCCGCCACCTCCTGCGCTGTTTGCGACGGCGATTGCCGCTTTGCACGCCGGACACCGGGGGTCGATATGAGACGACTTGTCACAGGCGACAAAGCTTTGCCACTATCCGTGCGGAGGATGATGCCGGTCGGGACAGTCGGGCTAGGGGTCGAAGCGATGCGACATGCTGTGGCAAGATGGGCAGCCGTGCTGTTCGTCATGCAGTTTCTTTCCGCCGGAGCCGCGCATGCCGGCGTGTCTCCCCTGAACGGTGCCGAGGCCGCGGCAAGCAGGGCCGCCCGCATCGTCGAGGAGCTGGAGTTCTTCAACGCCCGCCTCGCCGCCGTCGCCGAAGGGACGCTGCGGCCGCTGTTTCACGGCCGCAGCATGCCGCTTCCGGCCGAGTCCTGCGCCATCGGCCACACGCCGCGCATCTTCGGCCTGCTGATCGGCGCAAGCGACCCCGGCCCCCGCACCATGCGGCTCGCCGGCCCCGACAACGACGTGCGTCTCCTGGCTTCCACCCTCGAAACGCTCGGCGCGGCGAAGGAGGACATCTTCCCGCTCGTCGGCGACGAAGCCGGCCGCGAAGCGATCGTCGAGGCGGCATGGACCATCCTTTCGCGCCTCGAATGCAACGACAAGGTCTTCGTCCACTACGGCGGAACGGCGCTGGTCTCGAAGACGATCGCCCGGGATATGATCGGCGACGGTCGGGACAGCCCGCGCGAAAGGTCGCTCGACGAGGTGCTTTCGTCGGCGCGCGAAATGCTGGGCGGCAGAGCCGAGGCGGACCTGAGCGCGCTTCGCAGCCTGACCGACGCGACGCAATGGTATCTCGACTCCGGCATCACCCTGTTTCTCAACGGCTCCGGCGAGATCGTCGACGGCAAGCCGCAGGCCTTCGAGGTGCTGACCGGCGACGACGTCGCCGAGCTGGTGACGCTGTTCAGGAATCACCGCGCCGACGTCACGCTCGTGCTCGACACCTGCTACGCGTCCACGGCCGACGTGCTCGGCCGGCACATCGCCGTCTCCGACGCGTTCTGGAGCGTCGACGTCGGAACCGGGAACGTGCCCGGCACCGCCCCGGACGAGATCGACCTGAAGCGCTCGCGCCTGAGCCGCGACGCCGGCGAGCTTGCCGTCTTCTACTCCTCGATCGACGAGAATCCCTCGATCGAAGCCTCGTTCGACGTCGACGGCGAGAAGGTCAAGTACGGCCTCTTCACCTTCCGCGTCGCCCAGGCGCTGCTGGAAAACCGCGAGGCAACGGTCCGCGACATCAGCGCCGGCCTCAACCGGATCGCCGCGGCCGATGCGGAAAGGCGTTGGCGCCAGGCGCACCGGATCGAGGCGACGAATGCCGACATGCGCGTCTTCGCCGGCGCCGCCGACGGCGCGCAGCGGACGAACACGATCCGCATCATCAGCCCCTCCGATACGCGCGGGGCCCGCGTGGTCGAGGTTCCGCAGCTGGAGATCGTCGGCGTCGTCGACTGGCACGCCCCGGCGCGCGCGGTGCTGGTCGAGGGCCAGCCGGCAGCGCTTTCCCGCGACGGCCGCTTCTCGGCCAAGATCAATCTGCGCGCCGGCGTCAACACGATCAGCGTGACCGGGCTGACCGCCGACAACGAGATCCACCTGATGCCGCCGCTCGAGCTCGTCTACGACGGCGACCTCAAGAAATTCGAGAACGAGGGCCGGCGCTTCGCGCTCATCATCGCCAACAGGACCTACCTGCCGGAGACCGGCTTCTCCTCGCTGCAGACACCGGTGGCCGATGCGGAGGCGCTGCAATCCGTCCTCGCCGCCCGCTACGGCTTCGAGACCGAGCTGCGCTTCTCGCAGGGGGAGGGCTTCCCGCTGTTCCTGGTGGACGCCACCAAGGACCGCATCGAGGACGCGCTCTACACGCTCGGCCAGGTCGCGGGCGAGAACGACACCGTGCTGATCTACTATGCCGGCCACGGCGTCTACGACGAGCGGACGCTGAACGCCGCCTGGGTGCCCGTGGACGCCACGCGTCCCTACAATTACCTGTCCGGCGCGACCATCACCGAGCATGTCCAGCGCCTGCGCGCCCGCAAGGTGATCCTGATCTCCGATTCGTGCTATTCGGGCGCGCTGCGTAGCGGCGGCGAGGCCGCGGCCGCGCTGGCGCAGGTGACGGCGGAGGACCGCAACCGGACGCTGGCGCGCATGGCGCAGATGAAGTCGCGCGTCCTCATCACCTCCGGCGGCACGGAGCCGGTGCTCGACCTCGGCGGCGGCGGGCATTCGGTGTTCGCCCGCGCGCTGCTGACCGGGCTGGAGAAGATCGACCGCGACATCTTCTCCGCCGAGGAGCTGTTCCACGAATATATCCGTCCCATGGTCGCGGGCCGCGCCGACCAGGTGCCCCAGATGCGTCCCATGGACCGCACGGAGCACGAGCCGGGCGGCGACGTCGTCTTCGTGCGCGCCGCGCCGGCGGGCGGCGCAACCGCGCTGCAGTAGCAAACGCACTCTCGACAAGCGCGGCGCGTTCTGCTAATAGCCGGCCCAATTCGCGGTGAAGGGCCGCGAGGACGCATGCCTATTGCGTCCGGATTATCGAGCCAAACGAAGACAGGAACGCACGTGCAGGTACTCGTCCGCGACAATAACGTCGACCAGGCGCTTCGCGCCCTCAAGAAGAAGATGCAGCGCGAAGGCATTTTCCGCGAGATGAAGATGCGCGGACATTACGAGAAGCCCTCCGAGAAGCGTGCGCGCGAGAAGGCCGAGGCCGTGCGCCGCGCCCGCAAGCTCGCCCGCAAGCGCGCCCAGCGCGAGGGCCTGATCGCTGGCGGCCGCTCCGCCCCTGCGCGCTGAACCGCGCCAAGTTTTCGTCTTTTTCCGGCGATACCCGACGAAGGTGGGGCGATGAAAATCGCACCGCCTTTTTCTTTGCCGATTCGCTGCCCGGCCATCCGGTGCGGATCACGAATGACACAAACGGCGTTTCGGCCAGACGCGGACAGGGGAACCCCGCAATGAATCGCAACGCAGTCGAGGTGAAGGGCAGGACGGTCGTCGCCGCCTGCATGG
Source organism: Hyphomicrobiales bacterium (assembly GCA_022838525.1). GTDB lineage: Bacteria > Pseudomonadota > Alphaproteobacteria > Rhizobiales > Rhizobiaceae > Aerobium. The sequence continues at coordinate 23,306 of JALHFU010000066.1, forward strand.
TGCTGGCGGCTCTGGCGCTCGCCGGCTGCCAGACGGCGAGCGGCCCGCTCGGCGAGGTTGCCGGCATCGACGCCGCACAGGGATCGAGCGAGAACATCGCCTCGCTTTCCGCCGTCATCCAGCGCAACCCCAACGACCCCGAGGCCTACAACGTGCGCGGCACGGCGCTGGGGCGCGGCGGCCGCTATCAGGAGGCGATCAAGGACTTCGATACGGCGATCGGCATCAACCCCAATTTCTATCAGGCCTATGCCAACCGCGCCCTCATCCACCGCATGACCGGCAACCAGCAGGCCGCGCTGCAGGACTACAGCCGCGCCCTCCAGATCAACCCGTCCTACGACGTCGCCTATATCGGCCGCGGCAACCTCTACCGGCTCGCCGGCCGCGGCGACGACGCTTTCCGCGACTTCGAGCGGGCGATCCAGCTCGACACCACCGACCCGCGCGCCTACCACAATCGCGGCCTGCTCTATCAGGCGCGGGGGCAGCACGACTTCGCCATCGAGGATTTCGCCACCGCCATCTCGCTCGCGCCCAACGCCGCCGAGCCCTACAACGGCCGTGGCCTGTCCTACCTCGCCCGCAACGACGAGGAGAACGCGCTCGCCGATTTCAGCACCGCGATCAAGCTCGACAAGAGCAACGCCGAGGCCTGGGCCTATCAGGGCCTGATCCTCGAGCGGCGCGGCGACAAGGCGCGCGCGGCGCGCTCCTACGGCGAGGCCGCACGCCTCGACCCCAACCTCAAGGCGGCCAAGGACGGCCTGTCGCGCACCCGCGGCGTGTAGGCCGCCCTTGCGGTCCTTGCAAGATTGCGGACGGAACGCCGCTTCACGCTTTTCCTTCGGCCTGGTCCGGCATCGATGCCGTCATCCCGGCCAAGGCCGCGCAGCGGCCGCCGAGCCGGGACCCATTGATGCGAGCATCGTCGAGCGCGGCCCGGTTCTCATCCCGGCGCATGGCAAGGCTGCCGCGCGAACCCGTCACCCCGCCGCGCCGCTCAATGGGTCCCGGCTCTCGCTCCGCTCGGCCGGGATGACGGCGGCGGCGATGGATTGACCTGAGTTTTTCTCCCGCTCCCGCTTCAGGGCAATCCGCGCTGCAGAAGGCTGCCGCTCAGTCCGCCCGGCCCGCGGCCGCAGCCTGACGGCGGCGCACGACCTCGTAGGCGACGGCTCCGAGGACCGTCATCGCGATCATGATCAGCGCCAGCGCGTTGACGGCCGGCGTCAGCCCCGTCCTCACCTTGGTCGCGATATAGACCGTCAGCGGCGTGTCGAAGCCGCGCACGAACAGCGTCGTGTTGTAGTTCTCGACCGATTGCAGGATCGCGAGGAAGGCGGCCGCGATCAGCGCCGGCCGCAGGAACGGCAGCAGGATGCGCCGGAACACCATGAACTTCGACGCGCCGAGGCCGAGCGCGGCTTCCTCCTGCGTGCGGTCGAAGCGCTGGAGGCGCGCCGCCACCATCAGCATCACGTAGCAGATGATGAAGCTTGCCTGCGCCACGACGATCAGGAAGATGCCGCCGCCGACGCCCATCTGCCGCCACAGCACCAGCGTCGCGATGCCGATGACCACGCCGGGGGTGAGCAGCGGCGACACCATCAGCGCGTAGAGGAAGCTGCGCGCCCGCGCATGCAGGCTGGTCAGAATCAGCGCGGCCGCCGTGCCGACCGGCAGCGCCACCAGCACCACGAAGAAGGCGACGACGATCGACGTCCACACCGACTGCCACATCGGCCGGTCGTTCCACAGCGCCGTGAACCATTGCAGCGTCATGCCCTGCCACGGCGTCACCGTCGGGAAGCGGCTGGTGTTGAAGGTCGCCGCCGACATCACCACCAGCGGCGCGAACAGATAGATGAAGAACGCCGCCATGTAGAAGGCGAACAGCGCCCGCGCGATGCGGTCGGCCGCGCTCATTTCGCCACGTCCGCGAGGTTGACGCGGGCGAGCTTCAGCGTCGCCAGCACGACGGCGAGGCACAGCACCAGGAGCACCAGCGCGTAGGCCGCGCCGCGGTTCCAGTCGCCGCCCTCGAAGAACCAGTTGTAGATGATCTCGGTGAACCAGCGGCTGCCGGGCGCGCCGAGCAGCGCCGGCGCGACATAGGAGCCGGCCGCCAGCATGAAGGTGAAGACGCAGCCCGTGGCGATGCCCGCCTTGGCGTGCGGGATCACCACCCGCCAGTGGATGCGCCACGTCGAGGCGCCGAGGTCGCGCGCGGCCTCGATCTGCGCCTTCTCCAGGCTCTCGATCGAGTTGTAGATCGGAAACAGCATGAACAGGATGTAGGCATAGACCATGCCGGCGAGCACGCCGGTGTTGCCGTACCAGCGCACCGGCTCGTCGATGATGCCGAGATTGAGCAGCACAGCGTTCAGCGGCCCGCGGAAGGCGAGCAGGATGTACCAGGCGAGCGTGCGCAGCACCTCGTTGATCCAGAACGGGATGGTGAGTGCGAGGATGGCGACGCCCGTCTGCGCCGGCGTCGCGTGCTGGGCGAGCCAGAAGGCGAGCGGATAGCAGACGACGAAGGTGACGAAGGCGACGAAGGCGCTCGCCCAGATCGTCTTGAAGAAGATCGAGCGGTGCACGGCCTCGTTGGCGAGATAGAGCACGTTGTCGAGCGAGTAGACGTCGTTCGGTCCGCCGATCTGCGCCGGCGGCAGGTTGGGGCGAAGCGCGTAGTCGATCATCATGATGTTCGGCGCGAGCACCATGCCGACGAGCCACAGGAGCACAAGCGCCACGAAGATCGTGGCCAGCCCGCCGCCGAAACGCCTGTAGAGATCAGCCATCGGCCAGCACCACCGCGCGTTCCGGCGCGAAGCCGAAGGCGGCGCGGCCGCCGATCTCCGGCGCGTCGGCAAGCTGCGTGCCGGGGATCGCCGCGACCAGCGCCGAGCCGTCGTCGAAGCGGCCGTGCGCCAGCGCGAACGCGCCCTCGAAATCGATGCGCTCGACCGTCGCGGCGAGGCGGTTGTCCGCTCCGCCCGGGATGAGCGCCTCCGGCCGCACGTAGAGCCTCGCCGCCTGCCCGGCAGCGAGCCCCGGCCCGGCGCGGCCGCGCAGCCGGCCCATCCCGGAATCGACCACCGCGAGGCCGTCGGCGATTTCGGCCACCGTGCCGGAGACGGCGTTGGTCTCGCCGACGAAGCTTGCCACGAAGGGCGTCGCCGGATTGTCGTAGAGGTCGCGCGGCGCGCCGACCTGCTGCAGCACGCCCGCCGACATCACCGCGATGCGGTCGGACATGGCCAGCGCCTCCGACTGGTCGTGGGTGATGTAGATGAAGGTGACGCCGGTGCGCTTCTGCAAGGCGCGCAGCTCGGCGCGCATGTGCTGGCGCAGCTTGAGGTCGAGCGCCGACAGCGGCTCGTCGAGGAGCAGCACCTGCGGCTCGACCGCGAGCGCGCGCGCGATGGCCACGCGCTGGCGCTGGCCGCCGGAAAGCTCGCCCGGCTTCCTCTCGCCATAGCCTTCGAGCGCGATCAGCTTCAGGAGCTCGTCGGCCTTTTTCCGCCGCTCGGCCCTGGATGCACCGCGCGCCTCGAGCCCGAAGGCGATGTTCTCCCACACCGTCATCAGCGGGAACAGCGCCAGCGTCTGGAAGATCATCGCGGTCGGCCGCTGGTTGGGGCCGAGGCCGGCCATGTCGCGGCCGCCGATGAGGATGCGGCCTTCGGTCGGCTCGAGGAAGCCGGCGATCATGCGCAGCAGCGTGGTCTTGCCGCAGCCCGACGGGCCGAGAATGGAGAAGAACTCGCCGCCTTCGACCGTGAACGAGACGTCCTTGACGGCGCGCGTCGCGCCGAACGTCATGCCGATGTCCTGAAGCTCGACGGAGTGCGACATTGTTCCTCCCGGATATGGCCCGGATATTGAAGGGGAAGGGCGGCTAGCCGCCCCTCCCCGCAAGACGATCAGGCCGAGAGGAACTTGTCCTGATACTCGTTGCGCTTGGCGACGTACCAGCTCTCCTGAACCGGCCACCACCACAGCCTGTCGAGCGCGTCGCCCGGATAGGCGGCGGCGAAGAACGCCTTGGCCTCGTCGGAGAGGAGGTCGGCCGCGCCGACGGCGGTCGAGTTGATCGACGTGGCGTTGGAGTAGGCCGCGCCCGCCTCCGGCGTCAGGAACCAGTTGATGAAGGCGTAGGCCTGGTCGAGGTTGGCGGCGCCCGACGGGATCGCCACGCCTTCCATCCACGCCAGCGCGCCTTCCTTCGGCGCGATGAAGCCGACCGGCAGCCCTTCCTTGGCGAGCGCGGCGGCCGTCGAATCCCAAGTCTGGCCGATGGTCGCGCCATTGACGCGGAACGCGCCCTGCGCCTCGTTCTCGTTCGACCAGAACTGGACGATGTTGCCCTTGCGCGCGATGGCCTCGGCCACGATCACGTCGAAGATCTCGACCTGGGCTTCCGGCGTCTTGAAGGCGTCGAGCAGCGGCCGCGGCAGCTTGCCCTCGGCTTCGAGCCACAGGCCGAGGCCGACGAGGCTCGAATGGCCGCGCACGGTCGCCTTGCCGGCGCTCTCCGGCTTCCAGATGTCGCCGTAGGAGGCCGAGCCGTATTCGAGCGGCTGCTGCTCGCGGTCGAAGGCCAGCGCCTCGGTGCCCCAGTCGGCCGGCACCTGATAGCGCTTGCCGTCGACCACCGCGCCGAGATTGGCGGAGTTGGTCCAGGCGCTGGGCAGGCAGCGGTCGACCTCGACCTTGGATTCGTCGATGGGCTGGACGAGGCCGAACTCGACATAGTTCGGCACGCGGTCGACGGTCGGCCAGATGATGTCGAAGCCGGCGCCGTTGTTGGCGCGAAGCTGGTTCAGCAGTTCGTCGTTGGTGCCGTAGGGCGTGTAGTTGGCCTTGATGCCGGTGGCCTTCTCGAACGCGCCGAGGATGTCGTCGTTGAGATAGCCCGCCCAGGCGAAGATGTTCACCGAACCGGACGAGCCCTGCGCCCAGGTCTTCGAGACGAACGGCGCGGCGAGCGTCAGGCCGGCCGTGGCGGCTGCCCCCTTCAGAAGGGTGCGGCGGTGAAGAACGGTCATGGAAACTTCTCCCTGCTTATTGCGGATTGCCCGCGTTTATTTTCGCTATGATACAGTTCGATGACGATCCTGCAATTATCCGCAAGCGCGGACTGCCGGGTGCTCCGGCAAAAGATAGCAGCCGGCTAAACGCTTGCAAGCGCCCCGGCCGCGGCGCTACCTCACCGCCGTCTGCGAGAACCAGTCGATGACCAAGTCGCGGACCCACTCGACATTGCCCCGCGCGGCGATCTCGCCGGCAAGCTCCGACAGCCTCATGGCCGCCGTCAGCAGGAAGATGCGGCGGCGGTCGAGCCTGTGCCCGGTCCCGCGTTCATAGGCCGCGGCCGTCCTTGCCGTCAGGTCCGGATCGATCAGGGAAACGGGCGCGAACTCGCGATGGACCGGGCCGAAGCCGGAATCGGCGAAATCGAAGATGCCGTTGAGCCGCTGCCGCCCGGCATCGAAGGCCATGTTCCAGCCATGCGCGTCGAAGAAGCCGTAGCGCTCGCCGAGCGGGTCGGGGCCGAGCGCGCGATAGGCGTCGAGCGCCGCGCGGGCCTGCGCGACGCAGTCCGGCGGCAGCAGCGGCCACACCGGCGCAAGCGTCTCGTCGCCGGTGTCCCACGCGCCGACCGGCAGCGCACCGGCGTCTCGCATCACAGCGGGGTCGAGCGCATGAAGCTCGGCGAAGAAGATTGCGAGATCGTCGGCAAGCCGGTCCTTCGCCGCGTCGGGAAGCCGCCGGTAGGCGTCGCGCTCCAGCGTCCCGCCCGGCAGCTTGTCGTGCGCGGAGAAAAGCGGCGGCCCCTCGTGCAGCGTCATGCGCGGCACCGGCAGCGTCAGGTGCGGCCCGGCGGCGGCGAGCAGCAGCACCTCGCGCCGCAGCGCGGCCTCGGCTTCCCCGCCTTCGGGGAACTTGAAGATCAGACGCCCGCCGGCATCGACGGCGAGGCTGTGCCAACCCTTGCCGGCGACCGAGAAGGTCGCATCGGCGAGTTCGGGGTAGGCGGAGAGAATGGCCCGGCGCATATGCACCGGGACGTCCTGCGGAGCGGCAAGACCGCTCAGTGATCCATCGCCTTGACGATTTCCTCGGTCATCTTCTTGGCGTCGCCGAGCAGCATCATGGTGCCGTCCTTGTAGAACAGCGTGTTG
>JALHFU010000275.1:0-4018 GCA_022838525.1 Hyphomicrobiales bacterium
GGTTCGAGATCGAGCGGAACTACTTCAAGCGTCACGCCGCCTGCCGCTTCACCCACGGCGCGCTCGACGTGGTGACGGCGCTGCTGGCCGAACTGGGCAGCCTCGCGCCCGGGGATATCGTCGGCATCGAGGTCGAGACCTACGCCTATGCGGCGCAGCTCGACAGCGCCGAGCCCGCCAATATGCTGGCGGCCAGGTTCTCGCTGCCGTTCGCCGTCGCCACGACCGTCGTCAACGGCGAGGCGTCCGTCCCGGCCTTCCGCCGGAAGGCGGTCGCGGACGAGACCATCCGCGCGCTCGCCCGTCGGGTCACGGTGCGCGAGAATGCCGAGTTCACCGCGATGCTGCCGGCGAAACGGCCGGCGCGGCTGACCGTGCGCCTCGCCGACGGGCGGGTGCTGACGCGCGAGACCATGACCAATCGCGGCGACGCGGCCGATCCCTACACGCCCGACGAAGTGCGCGCGAAATTCTTCGACCTGACGGTTCCGGTCTGGGGAGAGGCGCATGCGAAGCGGGTCCACTCCGCAATCGAAACGATAGAGACGGCGGAAAGCCTGGCGGGGCTCAACACCCTGCTCGGAGAACCGCCGCGCAAGGATGCATAAATGAGCCTGAAAGCCCTCATCGCCCGCGGGAAGCCTCTGGTGGCTCCCGGCGTCTATGACGCCCTCACCGCCTCCATCGCCACCGATGCCGGCTTCGACGCGCTCTATTTGTCGGGCGCTGCCATTGCCTATACCAAGCTCGGCCGGCCCGACATCGGCCTCGTGTCGATGACCGAGGTCGCGCAGGTGATCGAGCTGGTGCGCCAGCGCGTCGACACGCCGCTGATCGTCGATGCCGACAACGGCTACGGCAATGCGCTGAACGTGCAGCGGACGGTCCGCACCTTCGAGCGCGCAGGCGCGACCGCGATCCAGCTCGAGGACCAGACGCTGCCCAAGCGCTGCGGCCATCTCCAGGACAAGTCGCTGATCCCGGCGACCGAGATGGCGGGCAAGGTCAAGGCCGCCGTGGACGCGCGCACCGGTGAGGATACGCTGATCGTCGCCCGCACGGACGCGGTCGCCGTCGAAGGCTTCGACAGCGCCATCGAGCGCGCCTCGCTCTATGCCGATGCCGGCGCCGACGTGCTCTTCGTCGAGGCGCCGCGCTCGCGCGAGCAGCTCGAAGCCATCCACGGATCGCTCGGCCACCGGCTGCCGCTGCTGGTGAACATGGTCGAGGGCGGCGACACGCCGCTGATGACGGCCGAGGAGCTGGGCGCGCTCGGCTACAGCATCGTCATCTTCCCCGGCGGCATCGCGCGCGCCATTGCGCGCACCGCGCAGGACTACTACCGGTCGCTGCGGGCGCACGGCACCAACCAGCCCTTCGGCGACCGCATGTTCCAGTTCAACGAGCTGAACGCGCTGATCGGCACCCCCGAGATGCTGGAGGCCGGGCGCACCTACGAGACCTTCGACGCGTCGGAAGGGCGCGTGCGGGAAGGATGACGCGCATGAGCACGAAGACACTCGATCCCGTGACGCTCGCCATCCTCAACGGCCGGCTGGAGCAGATCGCCGACGAAATGGACGCCACGCTCTACCGTTCGGCGTTCAACCCGATCATCGCCGAGGCGCGCGACGCCTGCCACGGGCTCTACCACGCCGAGACCGGCGCGACGCTGGTCCAGGGCACGCGCGGCCTGCCGATCTTCGTCGGCGCGATGGCCTTCGCGGTCAAGGCGGTCATCGACAAGGTCGCCAGGGAAGGCGATCTCTCGCCCGGCGACACCTTCCTGTTCAACGATCCCTATGCCGGCGGCACGCACCTCAACGATTTCCGGCTGGTGCGGCCGGTCTTCCGCGGCGACAGGCTCTATTGCTGGATCGCCTCCGTCGGGCACTGGCTCGACATCGGCGGCAACGTGCCCGGCGGCTTCAACGCCAGGGCGACCGAAAGCTTTCAGGAAGGCGTGCGCATCCCGCCGGTCAAGCTCTTCTCGCGGGGCGTCATCAACAACGACATCGTCGAGATCCTGTCGGCCAACTCGCGCGTGCCGCTGTCCAACTACGGCGACCTGAACGGCCAGCTCAACGCGCTCGACCTCGGCGAGCGCCGGCTGGCCGAGCTGCTCGACTCCTATGGCGACGATACGGTCGAGGCGGCGTTCGAGGCGTTCTCGAACCGCGCCGAGGCCATGATGCGCGAGGCGATCCGGGCGCTGCCCGACGGGCTCTACAGCTTCGAGGACTATCTCGACAATGACGGCATCACCCCGGACCGTCTGACCATCGCACTCGATCTCACCATCCGCGGCGACGAGATGGTGCTGGATTTCTCGCGCTCGTCCGCGCCCTGCGCCGGGCCGCTCAACATCGCCTATTCGACGGCCGCGGCCTGCTGCTACGTGGCGCTGAAGCACGTCTTCACGGCCGTGCCCGCCAATGCCGGCTGCCTGCGGCCGATCACCTTCGTCATTCCCGACACCACGCTCCTCGGCGTCAAGCCGCCGAAGCCGGTCGGCGGCTATACCGAGACGATCCTGCGCGTGATCGGCGTCGTGTTCGGCGCGCTCGCCAAGGCCGATCCGGCCCGGGCCACGGCCGGCCCCTTCGGCACCATCAACGCGCTCTCCATCGCCGGCCACCGAGACGACGGCTCGCGCTACGTCATGTTCTCCTTCTTCGGCGGCGGGCTCGGCGGCAACCCGCAGAGCGACGGCCTCAACCACGCCAACAACCCGATCTCCATGGCGACGATCCCGCCGGCCGAGATCATGGAGGCGTCCTATCCGGTGATGTTCACGCAGTGGGCCTTGCGGCCGGATTCCGCAGGGGCCGGCTATCACCGCGGCGGCGTCGGCGCGATCTACGAGATCGAGCCGCTGACCGACGCCGACGTCTTCCTGCTCGGCGAGCGCGGCGTCTACCCGCCGTTCGGCGTCGCGGGTCCGCTCGCCTCCAAGATCGCCGATGTCCGCGTCCGGGCCGGCCAGCGCGTGCGCATCGAGTCGCCCGGCGGCGGCGGCTTCGGCGATCCGAGGACGCGGCCGGCGGAAAAGGTGGCGCGCGACGTCCAGCTCGGCTTCGTCAGCCGCGAGGCCGCGCGCACGATCTACGGCGTCGAGACCGATGCGGAGGGCAACCTCGACACCAACGCCACACGCCAACTGCGCGAAGGGGCAGCCGCATGAACACGCATGTCAAACCCGGCCCCGCCTCCGTCGTCGGCGTCGATGTCGGCGGGACCTTCACCGACCTGTTCTACTACGACGCGGATGCGGGGCGTTTCCAGACGGCCAAGGTGCCCTCGAACCGCGGCGACGAGGCCGTGGGCTTCCTCGAAGGGCTGCGGAGCTTCGGGCCGGTCGCGACGCTCGGCTCCATCGTCCACGGCACGACCGTCGGCACCAACGCGCTTCTGGAGCGCAAGGGCGCGCGCACCGCGCTCATCACCACGGCGGGCTTCCGCGACGTGCTGGAAATGCGCCGCCGCGACCGGCTGCATACCTGGGGCCTGTGGGGCGATTTCGTGCCCGTCATCGAGCGCGACCTGCGCTTCGAGGTCGCGGAGCGCGTGCTGGCGGACGGCACCGTGCGGCAGGCGGTCGATCTCGACCAGGTGCGCGCGGCGGCCCGGAAGGCGCTCGCCGCGGGCGCGGAAGCGCTCGCCATCGTCTTCATCAACGCCTACGCCAACCCGGCCAACGAGCTCGCGGCGCTCGAAGCCGCGCAGGCGGTATGGCCGAACGAGAATGTCGGCTGCTCGGCGCAGATCCTGCCCGAGATCCGCGAGTTCGAGCGCACCTCGACCACGGCGCTCAACGCCTATCTCCAGCCGGTGGTGGGCGGCTATCTGCGCAAGCTCACCGACGCGCTGGCGGGCGAGGCGTTCGGCGGCCGCTTCCATCAATCAGATTATGCATCGATTGCTGAAACGACATCAGGTGACGGTCGACGAGGTATCTCATCTTACGCTGGCCGGCAACACCACCATGACCCACCTGTTTTATGGGCTTGAACCCAAG
>JALHFU010000067.1:0-14887 GCA_022838525.1 Hyphomicrobiales bacterium
CGCACCTGCCGCATCGCCTCCTCGATGGATTCGATGCCGCACAGGCCGCAGCCGACCGGGCCGGCGAGATGCCGCCGCCGCGCCTCGAAGCGCGCGCCGGGCGCATCCTTGAGCGCGATCTGGATGTCGATGCCCTCGCCGGCCTCCTCGACGGCGACCGCCTCGATCTCGTCCGGCGAGGCGACGACGCCCTCGGTCAGCGAGAAGCCGAGCGCGAAATCCTCGAGATCGGCGGGCGTGGCCATCATCACCGCATGGGTGGTGCCGCCATAGCTGAAGGCGATGGGCACCTCCTCCGGCACCATGCGCGCGCCGGCGGCGGTGCCCGCGGTGCGGCGGGCGATGCGCGGGGCGGAGGTGACGGGCGGGCGCATCCTACTCCGCCGCCTCCGCGATCTTGTCTTGCAGGGGCCGTGCGATGCGGCGCGAGCGGCGCGAGAACTCCTCGTAGTCGCGCTGCCATTCGCTCGGGCCGTTGGAGAGCGCCACCTGCACCGCCGTCACCTTGTATTCGGGGCAGTTGGTCGCCCAGTCGGAATAGTCGGTGGTGATGACGTTGGCCTGCGTGTCGGGATGGTGGAAGGTGGTGTAGACCACGCCGGGCGCGACCCGGTCGGTAATGCGGGCGCGCAGCGTCGTCTCGCCCGAGCGGCTGGCAAGCCGGACGCGGTCGCCCTCGCGGATGCCGCGCTGCTCGGCGTCGTGCGGGTGGATCTCCAGCACGTCCTCGTCGTGCCACATCACGTTGGCGGTGCGGCGCGTCTGCGCGCCGACATTGTACTGCGACAGGATGCGGCCGGTGGTCAGCAGCAGCGGGAAGCGCGGGCCGGTCCTCTCGTCGGTCGCGACATATTCGGTGCGGATGAACTTGCCCCTGCCGCGCACGAAGCCGCCGACATGCATGACCGGCGTGCCGAGCGGCGCCTTGTCGTTGCACGGCCACTGCACCGAGCCCTCGCGGTCGATGAGGTCGTAGGTGACGCCGGCGAAGGTGGGCGTGGTGGCGGCGATCTCGTCCATGATCTCGGACGGGTGGGCATAGGCCCAGTCGAGCCCCATCGCTTGCGCGAGCCTCTGCGTCACCTCCCAGTCGGCCAGCCCGTTCTTCGGCGCCATCACCTTGCGCACGCGGTTGATGCGCCGCTCGGCGTTGGTGAAGGTGCCGTCCTTCTCGAGGAAGGTCGAGCCCGGCAGGAAGACGTGGGCAAAGCGCGCGGTCTCGTTAAGGAAGAGGTCGTGGACGACGACGCATTCCATCGCCTCCAGCCCGGCCGAGACATGGCGGGTGTCGGGGTCGGATTGCAGGATGTCCTCGCCCTGGATGTAGATGCCCTTGAACGAGCCCTCGACGGCGGCGTCGAGCATGTTGGGGATGCGCAGGCCGGGCTCGTCGTCGAGCTTCACGCCCCACAGCTCCTCGTAGATCTCGCGCACCGCGTCGCCCGAGATGTGGCGGTAGCCGGGCAGCTCGTGCGGGAACGAGCCCATGTCGCACGAGCCCTGCACGTTGTTCTGGCCGCGCAGCGGGTTCACGCCGACGCCGGGCCGGCCGATATTGCCGGTCAGCATGGCGAGGTTGGCGATGGCCATCACCGTGGTCGAGCCCTGGCTGTGCTCGGTGACGCCGAGGCCGTAATAGATCGCGCCGTTGCCGCCGGTGGCGTAGAGGCGGGCCGCGCCCCGGATCGTCCCGGCCGGGACGCCGGAGAGCTTCTCGACCTCCTCCGGGCTGTTCCTCGGGTCGGCGGCGAACTCGGCATAGTCCTGGAATTCGTCCCAGTCGCAGCGCTCGCGGATGAAGGCCTCGTCGTAGAGCCCTTCGGTGACGATGACATGCGCCATGGCCGTGACGACGGCGACATTGGTGCCGGGCCTGAGCGGCAGATGGTAGGCGGCCTCGACATGCGGGGCCTTCACCATCTCCGTCCGCCGCGGGTCGATGACGATCAGCTTCGCGCCCTCTCTTCCCGGAGACCCCCTCAAGCGCTTCTTCATGCGCGAGGCGAAGACCGGATGCGCGGCGGCGGGATTGGCGCCGATGACGACGATGACGTCGGAATGCTCGACCGAATCGAAATCCTGCGTGCCGGCGGAGGTGCCGAACGCCTGCCCCAGCCCGTAGCCTGTCGGCGAATGGCAGACGCGGGCGCAGGTGTCGACATTGTTGTTGCCGAAGCCCTGCCGCACCAGCTTCTGGACGAGATAGGTCTCCTCGTTGGTGCAGCGCGAGGAGGTGATGCCGCCGACCGCGCCGCGGCCGTACTGGTACTGGATGCGGCGGAACTCGGCGGCGACATGGGCGAAGGCCTCCTCCCACGTCACCTCGCGCCACGGGTCCGTCACCTTGTCGCGGATCATCGGGTTCAGGATGCGGTCCCGGTGCGTGGCATAGCCCCAGGCGAAGCGGCCCTTGACGCAGGAATGGCCGCGATTGGCCTTGCCGTCCTTCCACGGCACCATGCGCACCAGCTCCTCGCCGCGCATCTCGGCCTTGAACGAGCAGCCGACGCCGCAATAGGCGCAGGTCGTGACCACCGAATGCTCGGGCTGGCCGATCTCGATCACGGATTTCTCGGTCAGCGTCGCGGTCGGGCAGGCCTGCACGCAGGCGCCGCAGGAGACGCATTCGGATTCGAGGAAGGGCTGGTGCATGCCCGCCGAGACGCGGCTGTCGAAACCGCGGCCCTCGATGGTCAGCGCGAAGGTGCCCTGCACCTCCTCGCAGGCGCGCACGCAGCGCGAGCAGACGATGCACTTCGACGGATCGTAGGTGAAGTAGGGGTTCGATTCGTCCCTGGCCGTCCAGCGGAAATTGTCGTCGCCGGTGCGGCGGTCCTTGGCGAAGACGTGGTTGTCGCCGTCGTAGCCGTAGCGCACGTCGCGCAGGCCGACGGCGCCGGCCATGTCCTGCAGCTCGCAATCACCGTTGGCGGCGCAGGTCAGGCAGTCGAGCGGATGGTCGGAGATGTAGAGCTCCATCACGCCGCGCCGCAGCCTCTTCAGCCGCTCGGTCTGGGTCCTGACCGTCATGCCCTCGGCCACAGGGGTAGTGCAGGAGGAAGGCGTGCCGTTGCGGCCCTCGATCTCGACCAGGCACAGCCGGCACGAGCCGAAGGCGTCGACCATGTCGGTGGCGCACAGCTTCGGGACGGCGATGCCCGCCTCCCTCGCCGCGCGCATGACCGAGGTGCCCTCCGGCACGGTGACGGGGAAGCCGTCGACCGTAAGCGTTACCTTACGTTCCGACTTCGAGGCCGGGGTGCCGTAGTCGGTTTCGTGAACGAGACCCATGGTTCAGGCTCCTGACAATGGGATATGGCGCGCGAAGGCGGCACGGCAAGGAAGGCGGCGCTGGCGCGGGGCGGGCACGGTCATTCCGCCGCCTCCATCGCCTGCCGCGGCCGGAAGTCCTCGGGGAAATGGGTGATGGCGCTCATCACCGGATAGGGCGTGAAGCCGCCGAGCGCGCAGAGCGAGCCGAACTTCATCGTCTCGCAAAGATCGGCCACCAGATCGAGGTTCTCCTGCGGGCGGATGCCGGCCGCCACCTTGTCCAGCGTCTCGACGCCGCGCGTCGAGCCGATGCGGCAGGGCGTGCACTTGCCGCAGGATTCGATGGCGCAGAAGGAGAAGGCGAACTTCGCCATCGCCATCATGTCGACCGTGTCGTCGAAGACGGTGATGCCGGCATGGCCGATCAGCCCGTCCCTTGCCGCGAACGCCTCGTAGTCGAACGGCGTGTCGAACAGCGCCGGCGGGAAATAGGCGCCGAGCGGCCCGCCGACCTGCACCGCCTTGACCGGCCGGCCCGAGGCGGTACCGCCGGCGATGTCGTGGACGATCTCGCCCAGCGTGAGGCCGAACGCGACCTCGAACAGGCCGCCATGCCTGACGTTGCCGGCGATCTGGATCGGGATCGTGCCGTGCGAGCGGCCGATGCCGAAATCGCGGTAGAAGGCGGCGCCCCGGTCGAGGATGACCGGCACCGAGGCGAGCGAGATGACGTTGTTGACCACCGTCGGCCTGCCGAACAGCCCTTCGAGCGCCGGCAAAGGCGGCTTCGCCCGCACCACGCCGCGCTTGCCCTCGAGGCTGTTCAGGAGCGAGGTCTCCTCGCCGCAGACATAGGCGCCGGCGCCCACGCGCACCTCGATGTCGAAGGTGCGGCCGGAGCCGAGCACGGAGGGACCGAGGATGCCAGCAGCGGTCGCGATGCGGATCGCCTCGCGCATCACGGCGACGGCATGCGGATATTCCGAGCGGATATAGACGAAGCCCTTCTGCGCGCCGGTGGCGACGGCGGCGATGGCCATGCCCTCGATCAGCACGAAGGGGTCGCCCTCCATGATCATGCGGTCGGCGAAGGTGGCGGAATCGCCCTCGTCAGCGTTGCAGACGATGTATTTGCGGTCGGCGACGGCGTCGTGCACCGTCTTCCACTTGATGCCGGTCGGGAAGCCGGCGCCGCCGCGGCCGCGCAGGCCGGACTCGGTGACGGTCCTCACGATCTCCGCCGGCTCCATCGTCACGGCCTTCTCCAGCCCGGCAAGCCCGCCATGGGCGCGGTAGTCGGCGAGCGACAGCGGGTCGATGACGCCGCAGCGGGCGAAGGTCAGCCGCGTCTGGCGCGCGAGGAAGGGAATCGTCTCCGTCTCGCCGAGGAAGAGCGGATGCGGTCGCCCTTCGAGGAAGCCGGCGTCGAGCAGCGAGGCGACGTCCGCGGCGCGCACCGGGCCGTAGGCGAACCGGCCGGCTTCGGTCTCGACCTCGACCATCGGCTCCAGCCAGTAGAGGCCGCGCGAGCCGTTGCGCACGACCTTCGCGTCGATGCCGCGGCGGAAAAGCTCGGTCTCGAAGGCGCGCGCCACACGGCCGGCGCCGAGCGCCATGGCGCCGGAATCGGCGGGGATATAGATCGTCGCCCTCATCGCCGCACGCCCTTTGCGATCCGGGCCGCGATCTCCTCGACCGCGGCGGCGTCGAGCCGCCCCATCGGCTCGCCGTCGAGCATGGCGGCCGGCGCGCAGGCGCACAGGCCGAGGCAGTAGACGGGCTCGAACGTCACCGAGCCGTCCGCCGCCGTCTCGCCGAGCCCGACGCCGAGCGCACGCGCGAGCGCCCCGGCGAGCGCTTCCGCGCCCATCGAGCGGCAGGCCTCGGCCTGGCACAGCTTCAGCACATGGCGGCCGGCCGGCGCGCGGCGGAAATCGTGATAGAAGGTGACGACGCCGTGGACCTCGGCCCGCGACAGGTTCAGCGCCTCGGCGATGACCGGCAGCGCCTCGGCCGGTACGTGGCCGAACTCCTCCTGAAGGCCGTGCAGGATCGGCAGCAGCGGGCCTTCGAGATCGCGCAACGTGTCGACGATGTGCGCGGCCCGCGCCGCGGTTTCGGTACCTTGCTGCTGCACTCCCATGCAGCGCCCTCCCTGTTCCCGGCCCGTCTTCCGGCCGGAATTCGCTAAGTGCTTAGGAAAGCGGAGGAAACCCTGCGAATCAATATGCCTGTTCCGTCGTTTGATAGAATTTCTCTATCGAGAGCCGGCAAACCCCCGCGCCAGCGCCGTGGCCTCGTCGAGCAGGGCGGC
Source organism: Hyphomicrobiales bacterium (assembly GCA_022838525.1). Lineage (GTDB taxonomy): Bacteria > Pseudomonadota > Alphaproteobacteria > Rhizobiales > Rhizobiaceae > Aerobium. The sequence continues at coordinate 5,588 of JALHFU010000067.1, forward strand.
CACCAGCGGCGTGCGCGGCTCGCGCTGGGCGGCGACCAGCCCGACGATATGGCTGGCATCGGGCGCGACGATGGGGATGGCGCGGACCGGCTCGGAAAGGCCCAGCGTCTCGGCGAGGTTCAGCGGCATGATCGACGACCACTTGCCGGTGCGGATGTGGGCGTAGAGCACGATCATCGAGTTCGATTCGAGCGTCGGCCGCGCCGACACGCTCGCCTCGGCGAGATGCTGGTCGATGATGCGGCGGTTCTGCATGTCGGGCGTCAGCAGGCACAGCGGCAGCTCGGCCACCTCCTTCCATGTCACCTGCGCCCGCTCCGCCAGCGGGTTTCCGGCCGCGGTGATGAGCTGGTAGCGCTCCGAATAGAGCGGCACCGAGACGACGCGGCCGAGCGGCTCGTTGTCGAGATAGGTGATGCCGGCGTCGATGTCGAAATTGCCGAGCATCGACAGCACCTCGACCGAGGTGCGCGACAGCACGGTGAAGGTGACGCCGGGATGCTTCTCGCGGAAGGGCGTGGTCAGCGCCGGCACCATGGCGAGCGCGGTGGGGATGGCGGCGATGCGCAGCCGGCCCGACAGGCCGTGGCGCGAAGCGCGCATCTCCTCCTTCATCGCCCGCGCGTCGGAGACGATTCGCCGCGCCCAGGAAAGCACCTGCTCGCCCTCCGGCGTCAGGCCCTGGAAGCGCGAGCCGCGCTGCACCAGCATGACGCCGAGCGTGTCCTCGAGCTGCTTGATGCCGGCCGACAGCGTCGGCTGGGCGATGCCCAGCTCCTCCGCGGCCTTGCCGAAATGGCGGGCGCGGGCGAGCGCGAGGAAATATTCGAGCTTGTCGATCATCGCCGGAGCGTCGGGCAAAACATATCCCGGCGCAAGCCCGGCTTGGTTTCGGCTTTGAAATGATCTATCCCCGATCTATCTAAACAGACAGATAGAGCCGCCGCCATGTCCGTCACCAAGGAAGCCGTCCTCGACACGCTGAGGACGATCAAGGGCCCCGATTTCGAGGGCGACATCGTCTCGCTGGGGCTGGTCTCGACCATCGTCATCGTCAACGGCAAGGTGTTCTTCTCGATCACCGTGCCGGCCGAGCGCGCGCAGGCGCTGGAGCCGCTGCGGGTCGCGGCCGAGCGCGCGGTGAAGGCGATGCCCGGTGTCGAGGGCGCGGTGGTGTCGCTCACCGCCGAGAAGAAGGGCGGCGGCATGGAGGCGGCCCCGCCGGCGCGCCGTCCCGCGCCGGCCCATGCCGGGCCCGGCCCCGGGCGCCCGGCGCCCGCCGCCACACCCGCCGGGCGGCAGCAGGCCAAGCGCGGCGTGCCGGGCGTCGAGGCGATCATCGCGGTCGCCTCCGGCAAGGGCGGCGTCGGCAAGTCGACCACGGCGGTCAACCTCGCGCTCGGGCTGGCCGCGCTCGGGCTCAGGGTGGGCATCCTCGACGCCGACATCTACGGCCCGTCCATGCCGCGCCTCCTCGGCATCACCGGACGGCCCGAGACCATAGACGGCAAGATCCTGAAGCCTATGGAGAAATACGGCCTCAAGGTCATGTCGATCGGCTTCCTCGTCGACGAGGAGACGCCGATGATCTGGCGCGGGCCGATGGTGATCTCGGCGCTGACCCAGATGCTGCGCGAGGTGCAGTGGGGCGCGCTCGACGTGCTGGTGGTCGACATGCCGCCCGGCACCGGCGACGCCCAGCTCACCATGGCGCAGCAGGTGCCGCTCGCCGGCGCGGTGATCGTCTCGACCCCGCAGGACCTCGCCCTGATCGACGCCCGCAAGGGTCTGAACATGTTCAGGAAGGTCGACGTGCCGCTGCTCGGCATCGTCGAGAACATGAGCTACTTCATCGCTCCCGACACCGGCACGCGCTACGACATCTTCGGCCATGGCGGCGCCAGGCGCGAGGCCGAACGGCTCGGCGTGCCGTTCCTCGGCGAGGTGCCGCTGACCATGGACGTGCGCGAGACCTCGGACGCCGGCACGCCGGTCGTCGTCTCCGCCCCCGACGGCGCCCAGGCCGCCGCCTATCGCGCCATCGCGACAAGGGTGAAGGAACGCATCGACGCCGAGCAGGCGGCAGCCACGGCGGCGACGCCGGCCATCGTGTTCGATTAGCCGGCTTTCATGCCGTCGGCGCGCCGGAGAACAGCAAGGGACGTCTGTCCCGAGCGCCTCGGCGATCTGCTGCGCCGTCTCCAGCGTCACGTTCATCGCGCCCGCCTCGACCCGGCTGACATAGGCCTGGTCGGCGTCGATCCGCAGCGCAAGCTCCTCCTGCGAGATGCCCAATGCGGCACGACGCGCCCGAACCGCCAAACCAAATCGCCGCTTGATGTCCATGGCGACAACGGAGCGGCTTCGGTGCAGAATATTCCATGTATCCTAATACATATTCTTTTGCTGTACTTGGATGTAAGAGATTCGCCTTGAGTCTTTTCTGAAGGGGCGGATGGAAGACTACAGTTTCTGGGCCGACCTGCTGGCGAGCTACCGGGCCTCGCCCGACATCATCAAGGCGCTGTGGCTTCTGGTGCCGCTGCTTTTTGCGGCGGGCTTCCTCGCTCTGGCGGTCGGGGCGGCGCTGCTGCTGACGGAGCGGCGCGGCGGGACGTTCGAACCGTCGTTCCCGGCACGGGAGGAAGAGAAGTCCGAATATGAATGGCATACGGCCGCCGCGATCGAGCACGACACGGCCGATACGCCGAAGGTCCGGCTCCCGCGGCGGTAGCGGCGAGGGGAACCCGTCGATCCGGGGCCCGGCGCCGCGGCCGCCGCCATGCGCAGGTGGCATGCCGCACGGGCGCGTGCGATAACGGGCCGCACGCGCAACAGGAAACCGACGATGGCCCGCCGCAATTCCTCCCTCGGCTTTCTCGGGCGGTTCGGACGCTCGGCCGACCTGCGCCAGCTCGACGCGGCGCTGCGCGCCGTCGATCTCCACCCGGCGCTGGTGCCCGAAGGCGTCAAGCTGACCATCGTCAACATGATGAAGGACGCATGGCCGGAGCAGGAGCCGCCGGCCGACGCCTATCCGCCCATCGCCAGCCTGTTCGCCTACTGCCTCGTCGGGCCGGGTATTTTCCTCGACGCCAACGGCGAGGCATTCCTCGCCGACGCCGAAGCCCGGATCGAGGCGGCGCTCGAGGCCGGCCAGGGGCTCGACGCCGACCTGATCCTGCTTTCCCTCCACGCCCGCCTCGCCAGTCCCGAGGTGGTGGAACGCTTCGGCCTCAGCGCGGAAGAGGAATAGCGGACGACGGCAATCGTCCGCCGTCCGGATGCCCGGCCGCCGCTTCGCCCTGACTCAGATATCGAGATTGGCGACCGACAGCGCGTTTTCCTGGATGAAGTCGCGGCGGGGCTCGACCTCGTCGCCCATCAGACGGGCGAAGAGCGAGTCGGCGTCGGTGGCGTCCGTGACCTTGACCTGGAGCAGCGAGCGCACGTTGGGGTCGAGCGTGGTTTCCCAAAGCTGCTCGGCGTTCATCTCGCCCAGCCCCTTGTAGCGCTGCATGGTCAGGCCCTTGCGGCCGGCGGCGAAGATGGCGTCGAGCAGCGCCGTCGGGCCGGAGACCGGCTCGGCCGTCTCGCGGCGGCGCAACACCGGGCGCTTGCCGTAGACTTCCCGCAGGCGCGGCGCGTAGCGGTCGATGGCGCGGGCGTCGGCCGAGCCGATCAGCGCCGCGTCGAGCACGACCACCTCCTTGACGCCGCGCACGGTGCGCTCGAAGACGAGGCCGCCGGACCCGTCGTTGGAGGGGTTGGCGCGGCCCTGCCAGCCGCGCTCGGTCTCCTCCGAGATCATGTCGAGGCGCGTCGCGACATAGGCGGCGGCTTCCGCCGCGCGGCCGGGCTCGGACAGCACCGACGGGTTCAGCGCGCCGGCGATCGCCGCCTGCTCGACCACCGGGCGCGAATAGCGCGTGTGCAGGCCGTTCATCAGCGTGCGCAGGGCGAGCGCGTCGTCGACCACGGCGCGCAGGTCGCCGCCCGCCCGCACCTCGCCGTCGCCGAGCTCCAGCGAGGCGTCGTCGAGGCCGGAATCGACCAGGAACTCCTCGAAGGAGCGCTCGTCCTTGATGTACTGGGCGCTCTTGCCGCGCGACACCTTGTAGAGCGGTGGCTGGGCTATGTAGAGGTGGCCGCGCTCGATCAGCTCCGGCATCTGGCGGAAGAAGAAGGTCAGGAGCAGCGTGCGGATATGGGCGCCGTCGACGTCGGCGTCGGTCATGATGATGATCTTGTGGTAGCGCAGCTTGTCGGCGTTGAACTCGTCCTTGCCGATGCCGGTGCCGAGCGCGGTGATCAGCGTGCCGATCATGTCGGAGGAGAGCATCCGGTCGAAGCGGGCGCGCTCGACGTTGAGGATCTTGCCGCGCAGGGGCAGGATTGCCTGGTTCTGGCGCGAGCGGCCGGACTTGGCCGAGCCGCCGGCCGAATCGCCCTCGACGATGAACAGTTCCGACTTGGCCGGGTCGCGCTCCTGGCAGTCGGCGAGCTTGCCCGGCAGCGAGGCGACGTCGAGCGCGCCCTTGCGGCGGGTGAGCTCGCGGGCCTTGCGCGCGGCCTCGCGGGCGGCGGCGGCCTCGACCACCTTGCCGACCAGCACCCTGGCCTCGGCCGGATGCTCCTCGAGCCAGGTGCCGAGCGCCTCGTTGACGAGGCTTTCGACCACCGGCCGCACCTCGGACGACACCAGCTTGTCCTTGGTCTGCGACGAGAATTTCGGGTCCGGCACCTTGACCGAGAGCACGGCCGTCAGCCCCTCGCGGCAGTCGTCGCCGGTGAGCGTCACCTTCTCCTTCTTGGAGATGCCGGCGGTCTCGGCATAGCCCGTCACCTGCCGGGTCAGCGCGCCGCGGAAGCCGGCGAGATGGGTGCCGCCGTCGCGCTGCGGGATGTTGTTGGTGAAGCACAGCACGTTTTCGTGGTAGCTGTCGTTCCACCACATCGCGACCTCGACGGTGATGCCGTCGCGCTGGGCGCTGATGGCGATGGGCGCGGCGATCAGCGGCTTCTTGGCGCGGTCGAGATACTTGACGAACTCCTCCAGCCCGCCCTCGTAGACGAGCTCCTGCTCCTTGACGTCGGCATGGCGGGCATCCGTCAGCACGATGCGGACGCCGGAATTGAGGAAGGCGAGCTCGCGCAGCCGGTGCTCGAGCGTGGCGTAGTCGAACTCGGTCCTGGAGAAGGTCTGCGACGAGGGCAGGAAGGTCACTTCCGTGCCGGTCAGCCCGCCCGACTCGCCGGTGACGGCGAGCGGCGCGTCGGGCACGCCGTGGGTGAAGCTCATCTCGTGGACCTTGCCGCCGCGCATGATCTTCAGCTTGAGATAGACGGAGAGCGCATTGACCACGGACACGCCGACGCCGTGCAGGCCGCCCGACACCTTGTAGGAGTTCTGGTCGAACTTGCCGCCGGCATGGAGCTGGGTCATGATGACCTCGGCCGCCGACACGCCCTCGCTGGGGTGGAGATCGGTCGGGATGCCGCGGCCGTTGTCGGTGACGGTGCAGGAGCCGTCGGGGTTGAGCGTCACCGTCACCTTGGTGGCATGGCCGGCCAGCGCCTCGTCGATGGCGTTGTCCACCACCTCGTAGACCATGTGGTGCAGGCCGGAGCCGTCGTCGGTGTCGCCGATATACATGCCCGGCCGCTTGCGCACCGCATCCAGGCCCTTGAGAACCTTGATCGATTCCGCGCCGTATTCGCTGCCGTTGCCGTTCTCGGTCTCGTCGCTCATGAAGGTCCGTTTCTGCCGTTCAAGGGAGGGTCGCGCGAAGCCGAATCACGCGCCGGAAGACCCATCAGATATAGGCTCTGGACCATGATTTTCCAAGGTTTCCGCGGCATTCCGGTGGGGATGGCGGGTGGCGACGTCGACGCCGCGGCGGCATCCGGTTTGAATGCCGGGCCCAGCGCCCCTAGATTGGGAGGAAGCCAAGCGGAGCCCCCAATGGACGCCACGCCCGCCCCCTTCGTGCCGCCGGCGCCGAAACCGCGGCAGAGGCCGCCCTCGACGCTTGAGCTGATGCGCATCGTCTACCGCAACCCGCTCGAGCTGTGGGGCGAGCCCTCCTACAACGAGAAGTGGATCTCGATCCGGACCGGCATCGGCGGCCCGCTGCTGATCGCCAACGACCCGGCGCTGATCCGCCACATCCTCGTCGACAATGCCGGCAACTACCGCATGGCGCGGGTGCGCCAGAAGATCCTGCGGCCGATCCTGCGCGACGGGCTGCTGACGGCGGAAGGCGCGGTATGGAAGCGCTCGCGCAAGGCGATGGCGCCGGTGTTCACGCCGCGCCACATCGCCGGCTTCGCCCGGCCGATGCTGCGCCGCGCCGAGGCGTTCGCGGCGCGCCACGAGGACGGCGCAGTCACCGACGTCGCCCGCGACATGACGATGCTGACCTACGACATTCTCGCCGAGACGCTGTTTTCCGGCGAGATCGCCGGCGACCCCAGCGCCTTCGCGCATCAGGTCGACCACCTGTTCGAGACGATGGGCCGCGTCGATCCGCTCGACCTGATCGGCGCGCCGGACTGGCTGCCGCGCATCACCCGCCTGCGCGGGCGCTCCGCGCTCGCCTTCTTCCGCGGGCTTGTGGCCGAGACCATGCGCATGCGCAAGGACAAGCTGGCGAAGGACCCGGACGGCTCGCCCAACGACTTCCTCACCCTGCTCCTGAAGGCGGAAGGGCCCGACGGGCTTTCGGCCGACGAGATCGAGGACAACATCATCACCTTCATCGGCGCCGGTCACGAGACCACGGCGCGGGCGCTCGGCTGGACGCTCTACTGCCTCGCCGAAGCGCCGTGGGAGCGCGAGAAGATCGAGGCCGAGGTGGACGAGGTCGTGGCGACGACGCCCGACCCCTACGAATGGCTCGGCCGGATGCCGCTCGCCCGCGCGGCCTTCGAGGAGGCGATGCGGCTCTATCCGCCAGCCGCCTCGATCAGCCGCGAGGCGATCGCGCCCGAGCGATGGCAGGACCTCGACATCGCCGCCGGCACCCAGATCCAGATCATGCCGTGGACCATCCACCGCCACCGCAAGCTGTGGAGCCAGCCGGACGCCTTCCTGCCCGAGCGCTTCCACCCGGAGAACCGCGAGGCCATCGACCGCTTCCAGTACCTGCCGTTCGGGGCGGGGCCGCGCGTGTGCATCGGCGCGGCCTTCGCCATGCAGGAGGCGGTGATCGCCCTCGGCGTGCTGATGACGCGCTTCCGCTTCGACACGGTGCCCGAGACGAAGCCGTGGCCGGTGCAGAAGCTGACCACCCAGCCGCAGGGCGGCCTGCCGATGCGGGTCGCCCTGCGTTAGCAGATCGCCGCTCTTCCCGATCGGTCGTTCGCGCTGCCCCTCACCTGCCTGCCGGCATCCTCTCCCCGTGAACGGGGAAAGGAAGGCTGGCCGCGACGCCGGAACTTCCCCTTCTCCCCGTTTACGGGGAGAAGCTGCCCGAAGGGCGGATGAGGGGCAGCGCGGACGCCGACCATTTCCACCGAGGGTTCACACGAAGGCGAATACCCGCGCCGGGCCGCCGGTGCCGCCGCGCACCTTGGGCGCGCCGACGACGATGGTGGCGCCGGTGGCCGGCAGCGCGCCGAGATTGGCGACGCCCTCGATGCCATAGCGTCCGGCCGGCAGCCAGGTGTTGTGGACGGCGAAATCCGGCGACTGGCCGAAATCGAGCGACAGCGTGTCGACGGCGATGGCCTTGACCGAGGTTTCGAGGAGCTGCCGGATCGCCTCGATATGGAAGCCGGGGAAGTGCAGCTTGCCCTCGCCGTCGGCATTGCGGAACCTGTCGGTGCCGACATGGGCGTCCCAGCCGGAGTTCAAGGCCACCACCGCGCCTTCGGGCAAGTCGCCGTTGGCGTCGGTCCAGGCCTTGAGGTCGTCGGGGGTGAGCTGCGTGTCGGCGTTCTCCGCCGCCCTGGCGCGGATGTCGACCACCACCAGCGGCGCGATCAGATCCTCGACGGGAAGCTCCGCCACCGACTTGCCGTCGGCGGAAAAGTGCAGCGGCGCGTCGATATGGGTGCCGGTGTGCTCGTTGATGCGCAGCTCGTAGAGGTTGAACGTGTCCTTCTCGTAGCTGAACTTCTTGTCGTAGAAGAGCTGCTGGCCGCCGAAGAAGGTGGGGAAGTTCTCGTGAAGCTCGTGCGTCAGATCCTCGGCCCTCGCCGGCAGGCCCTGCGCGAAGAGCGGCGGCGCATCGGCGAGGAGCGGCTGCGGCACGGCGGCGACGGTGGCCGCGGCGGCGGCCGCGACGCCGCCCCTGAAGAAGCTGCGGCGCGACAGCATGTTCGACTTGACGGTCTCGATGACGCAGGCGTGGCACATCGTGGTGATCCCCGGGTTTTGCGATGGAGCGGAAGCAGCATGATCCCGCCCCGCACCTGCCGCAAGGGAATTATTTGCCGGCGCTCAGCGGCCCTGGAAAATGTTTTCGACGTGGACCGGCCAGCGCCGCGGCGTGACCGCCACCATGTCGAAGCGCAGCGACAGGCGGGCATGGTCGGGCTGGCGCGCGAGCCACAGGTCGGCCGCGGCCTCGATGCGCCGCTCCGACAGCCGCGCCACCGCCTCCATGGCCTCGATCAGCGTCGGCCGCACCTTGACCTCGACGATCAGCACGAGGTCGCCGCGCCGCGCGATCAGGTCGATCTCGCCCAGCTTCGTGCGGTAGCGGCGGGCGACGATGCGGTAGCCCTTCAGCATCAGCGCCAGCGCGGCCAGCCACTCGCCGCGATGGCCGCGGCGGTGGTGGCGAAGCCGTTCCGCGCCGCCGCTAGCCGCCATCGCCCTTCAGCTCCATCAGCCGGCGATAGAGATCGGCCTTGCGGCCGCCGGTCATTTTCGCGACTTCGGCCGCCGCCTTCGACGCGCCCAGCTCGGCGGAAAGCGACAGGAGCAGGGCGTCGACATCCTCCGCGCGTGCTTCCTGCGGCAGCGGCGGGCCGACGCAGACGACGATCTCGCCCCTCGGCGTGTCCTCTCCGGCATAGGCCGCAGCCAGCGCGGCGAGCGGGCCGCGTCGCACCTCCTCGAAGGTCTTGGTCAGTTCGCGGCAGACTGCCGCCGGCCGGTCGCCGAGCACGTCAGCCATGGCGGAAAGCGCCCCGGCCAGCCGGCGCGGCGATTCGTAGAAGACGAGCGTGGCGGGCACGGCCTTCAGCTCTTCCAGCCGCGTCGTCCGCTGCCCCGCCTTCGACGGCAGGAAGCCGGCGAAGAGGAAGGTGTCGGAGGGCAGGCCCGAGGCCGTCAGCGCCGCCAGCAGC
>JALHFU010000276.1:0-2921 GCA_022838525.1 Hyphomicrobiales bacterium
GACCGCGCCAAGCTCGAGGAAACCGCGGCGCAGGTGCGCGCGGCGGGCGGACGCGCGGAGATCGTCGTGGCCGACCTCGAGGAGAAGGGCGGCGCGCAGGCGATGGCCGACCAGACGCTCGACCGCTACGGCCGGATCGACGTCCTCCTCAACAATGCCGGCATCATGCTCGCCAAGCCGTTCATGGATTCGACGCCCGAGGAGTGGGCCCGGGTCATCGACGTCAACGTGCTCGGCGTCGCCTCCTGCTGCCGCGCCGTCATCCCCGCGATGATCGAACGCGGGCAGGGCAGCATCGTCATGATGGGGTCGATCCTGTCGCTGCGGGCCTTCGCCAACCGCAGCGCCTACGGCGTGTCGAAGGCGGGCGTCGCCAGCCTCGCCAAGGCGCTGGCCTTCGAGCTCGGCCCGCACGGCATCACCGTCAACACCGTGGCGCCGACGGTGATCGAGACCGACCTCAACCGCGACCTCATCAGGACCCAGCCGCATCTCTACGACGGCGTGCTGCGCCGCACCGCGCTCGGCCGTCTCGGCGTTCCCGAGGACCTTGCGGGCCTGCTGGTGTTCCTCGCCTCGCCCGCCTCGCGCTACGTGACGGGGCAGGTGATCGGCGTCGACGGCGGCTTCCTCGCCTCCTGAACCCGATCACAGCGCCGGCCACACGCCTCCGGAGACGGCGAGGATCTCGCCGGTCACGTAGGAGGATTCGTCGCTGGCGAAGAACAGCACGGCATTGGCGATGTCGCGCGGCTCGCCGAGCCGCTTGAGCAGCGGCTTGGCGGCGTAGTGCTCTAGCTCGTCCGCGCCGAGCCGGTCGAGAACGCGCGTGCGGATGGTGCCCGGCGCGATGCAGTTGACCGTGACGTGCGGCGCAAGCTCCATCGCCAGCGTGCGCGTGAAGGAGGCGACGGCCGCCTTGGCCGCGCCGTAGTCGGAGCTGCCCGTCTCGCCGGCAAAGTTGATCGACGTCACGTTGACGATGCGGCCGGCGCCGCGCTCGACCATGCCGGGCGCGATGCGCTGGACGAGATAGAAATTCGGTTTCAGGTTGAGGGCGAAGGTCGCGTCCCAGCGGCTTTCGCTCATGGTCAGGAACGGCTCGAACAGCGTCTGCGCGCGGATGCCGCCGACGATGTTGGCGAGGACGTCGACCCGGCCGAACCGTTCGAGCGCGGCCTCGGCGAAGGCGGCGGCCTCGCCGGCGACGGTGAGGTCGCCGCGCACGGCCACGACACGCTTCTCGTCGCCGAGGATTTCCGCGAGCCACCCGGCGGTCTGGTCGAGCCGGCTCTGCGAGATGTCGCTGATCGCGACGCTCGCCCCTTCCTCGGCCAGCCGCTCGGCGACGGCCCCGCCCATCGGGCCGCCGGCGCCGGTGACCATGGCGATCTTTCCTTCGAGCCTCATGCGCTCTCTCCTCCCTGTCGCGTCGGCTGCGCCTCGGCGGCGGCGCGTATCGCCTCCACCGCCTCGGGGTTGACGAGCGCGGAGAGGTCGCCCTGCGCCTCGCCGGTGAGGACGGCGCGAATGACGCGGCGCATCGTCTTCATGTTGCGGGTCTTGGGCAGGTCCGGCACGCACAGCACCCGCTCGGGCCGGAAGGCGCGGCCGAAGCCTTGCGCGATCGCCTCGCGCGCGGCCGCGGCGGCGGCGTCCTCCGCCACGCCGGGCGACGGCACGGCCACCAGCACCACCGCGGAACCCTTGACCGGGTCGGGCACCGCGACGGCGGCCGCATCGCTGACGAGGCCGGTCGACAGCGCCAGCGATTCGATCTCCGCCGGGCCGGTGCGCTTGCCGGCCAGCTTGATGGTGTCGTCGGAGCGCCCGTGCACGTACCAGTAGCCGTCGGCGTCGCGCGACGCCCAGTCGCCGTGCACCCACATGCCCGGAAACCGACTCCAGTAGTTCTCGATGTAGCGCCCGGGATCGTGCAGCAGGCCCTTGGTGAGGCCGATGCAGGGGCCGCGCATGACGAGCTCCCCGACCTCGCCGGGGCCGACGGGCCTGCCCGCATCGTCGACGATGTCGGCATTGGTCCCGGGAATGGGACCGTTGAAGCTGGCCGGCTTGATCGGAAACAGCGGATTGGTCGCGAGCAGGCCGCCCATCTCCGTGCCGCCGCTGTAGTTCATGAGCGGCCGGCTGCCGCCCAGCACGCAGTCGAAGATCCAGCGCCAGGAATCGTGGTCCCACGGCTCGCCGGTGGAAGCGGCGACGCGCAGCGACGACAGATCGTAGCGCGAGACCGTATCGCGGCCGTGCCGCATCAGAAGCCGCGCGATCGTGGACCCGACGCCGAGGAAGGTGACGCGGTGGTCCTGGACGAGCCGCCACAGGCGGCCGGGCTCCGGATAGTCCGGCGTTCCCTCGGCAAGCACCAGCGTCGCCCCGCGCATCAGCGCCGCGGTGATCTGGATCGGGCCGACCAGCCAGCCGATGTCGGTCATCCACAGCAGCCTGTCGTCGGGCTTGAGGTCGAAGCAGAGCGCGAAATCCTCCCCGGTCTTGGTCAGGAAGCCGCAATGGGTGTGCACCGTGCCCTTGGGCTTTCCCGTCGTGCCGGAGGTGTAGACGATCATCAGCGGCGCCTCGGCGTCGAGCTCGACCGCCTGCGTGTCCTCTGCCGCGCGGGCGACGAGGCTTTCCCATGCCACGTCGCGGCCGGCTCTTTCCTCGCAAGGAAGGGCCTTCGCGCCGAGACGGTGGACGGTGACGACGTGGCGCAGCGCAGGAAGCCCGGCCGCGGCCTCGTCGACCACGGATTTCATCGCCACGACGCGGCCGCGCCGCATGCAGCCGTCGACGGTGATGCAGGCGACGGCGCCGCTGTCCTGCATCCGCACGGCGAGCGCTTCCGCGCCGAAGCCCGAGAACAGCGGCAGGACGATGCAGCCGAGCCGGGCGAGCGCGAGAAA
>JALHFU010000277.1:0-4100 GCA_022838525.1 Hyphomicrobiales bacterium
ACAGTTCTGGCCGAAGCGCGGGCGCGGCTCGAGCGGGAGGAGGCATGCTGATGGCCGAGCTCCCCGAAGCCCCGACGCCGACCCTGTCCGCGATCTACGCCTCCTTCGAGGCCAGGCAGGGCGACGGCTTCCGCGACCACCTCGGCGCCTCGCTGATCGGCAAGTCCTGCGCCCGCGCGCTCTGGTACGACTTCCGCTGGGCGACGCCCGCGCGGCACACCGGCCGCATCCTGCGCCTGTTCGAGACCGGTCAGCTGGAGGAGGCCCGGCTCGTCCGCGATCTGCGCGCCACCGGCGCGACGGTGCTGGAGGTCGATCCCGAGACCGGGCGGCAGTTCCGCGTCGAGGCATTGGCTGGGCATTTCGGCGGCTCGCTCGACGCCGTCGCCCTCGGTCTGCTCGAGGCGCCGAAGACCTGGCATGTCGTCGAGTTCAAGACCCATTCGGCAAAGAGCTTCGCCGAGCTGGTCGCCAAGGGCGTCGCGCTCGCCAAGCCCCGGCACGCCGCGCAGATGCAGGTCTACATGCACCTGACCGGCATCACGCGGGCGCTCTACGTCGCGGTCTGCAAGGATACCGACGCGCTGCACATCGAGCGCGTCCCGGCCGACCCCGCGATGGGCGAGCGCCTGCTGGAAAAGGCGCGGCGGATCATCTTCGCCCAGCACCCGCCCGAGCGGATCAGCGCGGATCCCGCCTGGTTCGAGTGCCGGTTCTGCGACCACCACGGGCTCTGCCACGGCGAGGAGGCCGCGGCCGTCACCTGCCGGTCCTGCCTGCATTCGACGCCCGTCGAAGGCGGCTGGCACTGCGCGCGCCACGACCGGCTGCTCGACCCTTCCGACCAGCGCCGCGCCTGCGCCCGGCACCTGTTCATCCCCGATCTCGTCCCCGGCGAGGTGAGCGACGCAGGCGAGGACTTCGTCTCCTACCGCATGCGCGACGGCTCCCCCTGGACCAACGACGCCCGCGAGAAGGAGACCGCCGCATGCTGACCCTGCGCCCCTACCAGCAGGCCGCGATCGCCTCGATCTACGGCTATTTCGAGAAGGAGAGCGGCAACCCGCTCGTCGTGATCCCCACAGCCGGCGGCAAGAGCCTCGTCATGGCCGCCTTCATCGACGGCGTGCTCAAGGCCTGGCCCGACCAGCGCGTGCTGGTCGTCACCCATGTCCGGGAGCTGATCGCGCAGAACCATGCCGAGATGCTGGGGCTCTGGCCCGACGCGCCGGCGGGCATCTACTCGGCCGGACTTGGTCGCCGCGACGCGCGGGCCCGGATCCTCTTCGCCGGCATCCAGTCGATCCACGACAAGGCGACGCGCATCGGCCATGCCGATCTGGTGCTGATCGACGAGGCCCATCTGATCCCCGGCCGGTCGAACACCATGTATCGCCGCTTCCTCACCGACCTGCAGGCGATCAACCCCGCGCTCAAGGTGATCGGGCTGACGGCGACGCCCTTCCGGCTCGACAGCGGCATGCTGCACGAGGGCGAGAATGCGCTCTTCACCGACATCGCTTACGAAGTGTCGGTCCGCGACCTGATCGATCAGGGCTATCTCTCCCCGCTGATCTCGAAACAGACGAAGACCCGCCTCGACGTGACGGGCGTGGGATCGCGCGGCGGCGAGTTCATCGCGCGCGACCTCGAGGACGCGGTCGATCAGGACGCCATCACGCGCGCGGCCGTGGCCGAAGTGATCGCGCATGGCGAGACGCGCAAGTCCTGGCTCGCCTTCTGCTCCGGCGTGCGCCACGCCACCCATGTCGCCGAGGAGTTCCGCCGCCGCGGGGTCAGCTGCGCCACCATCTTCGGCAAGACGCCGAAAGACGAGCGCGACCGGATCATCGCCGCCTTCAAGCGCGGCGAGATCAGGGCGCTGGCCTCGATGGGCGTGCTGACGACGGGCTTCAACGCGCCGGCCGTGGATCTGATCGCCATGCTGCGGCCCACCAAGTCGGCCGGGCTCTATGTCCAGATGGCCGGTCGTGGCACACGGCTCGCCGAGGGCAAGGAGAACTGCCTCGTTCTCGATTTCGCGGGCAATGTCCGCCGGCATGGTCCGATCGATCTGGTGCGGCCGAAGCGGCCGGGCGGTCCGGGCGACGGGCCGCCGCCCACCAAGATCTGCCCCGAATGTGGGACCATCGTTGCCATCGCGGCGCTGGAATGTCCCGGCTGTGGATTCGAGTTCCCCGGCCGCGAGGTGAAGCTCGAGCCGACCGCCTCGACGCTGGAGGTGCTGTCCACCGGCAAGCCGCAATGGGTCGGCGTCACCGACGTGACCTACAGCCGCCACGAGAAGCGCGGCGGGCGGGTTTCGCTCAAGGTCACCTACCGCTGCGGGTTCGCCTTCCACACGGAATGGGTCTGCTTCGAGCACGACGGCTATCCGCGCCGGAAGGCCGCGAGCTGGTGGCGCGAGCGCGCGCCCGATCTGGAGATCCCTGCGTCCGTCGACGAAGCGCTCATCCTGGCGGACGAGCTGCGTCGGCCCACCGAGATCGCCGTCCGCCCCGCGGGCCGCTTCACCGAAATTACCGCCTACAGGTTCGCCCCATGCCTTACGTCCGTGCCGGGCTCTGCACCGTCTGCCATCGAGAACCCCGCGGCTGGGGCTGGTTCGACGCGAGCTCAAGCGTCTCCGACCCGCGGCGCGACACGAGCCGCAGAGACCTCTGCAGCCGGGCTTGCCAGGACATCTGCCACCGGAGGTCGGGCATGATCGATCCGACCCCCAATGAGACGGCGGCCATGGTCGAGGGCGGCAAGGCCGGCGGCGCCTATCTCGACAGCCTTGGCCGGACCGATCTCGCCCAGCTCACCGAGGAGGAGTGGGACACCTTCATCGAGGTGATCGTCACCGGCTACTGCGACCACCTGCGTGACCTGGCGGCCAAGGATCGCGCGCGGGTGGGCGCGCGTCTTGTGACCAACGGCTACGCGATCCTGCCGATCGCGCCCGGCACCAAGAAGCCCGGCCAGTTCGCCCGTACGGCCTGGCACGATTACCCGCAGTGGAACCGGCATGCGAGCCGCGCCACGACCGAGATCGAGGTGGCGACCTGGTCGACCTGGCCCGACTGCGGCGTCGGAATCGTCGGCGGGGCGGTCGCTGCGCTCGACATCGACATCGCCGAGGATGGCGAACTGGCGCTCCGCCTCGAGCGGCTCGCCCGAGAACGGTTGGGCGATACCCCGGCGCTCAGGATCGGCAAGCCGCCGAAGCGGCTGCTGGTCTATCGCACGCAAGAGCCTTTCGCCGGGATCCGGCGCGCGCCCCTGGAAATGCTCTGCCTCGGACAGCAGTTCGTCGCCTATGCCGAGCATCCCGACACCGGCCGGCCCTATGCGTGGCCCGACGAGGGGCTCGCGGATCTCGACATCGAGAGCCTGCCGGCCATCGACGCTACACAGGCGGCAGCGTTTCTCGACGAGGCGCTGGCGCTGATCCCGCCCGAGATGCGCCCGAAGAGCCTCGGTGCGAAGGGCGCGAACGGGGCCGGGCATCCGTGTCTGCCGGCCCACGCACAGGCCGGCACGCTGGCCGCGATCCGGAGCGCGCTCGCGTGGTTGCCGAACGCCGAGCTCGACTACGACAGCTGGATGCGCATCGGCATGGCGCTGAAGGGCGCGCTGGGCGAGGAGGGTGCTGCGCTCTTCACCGACTGGTCGGCGCAGGCGGCCAAGAACGAGCCGGCCGCGACGGCGAAGGCTTGGGCGAGCTTCAAGCCCACGCGGATCGGCGCCGGCACGATCTATCACCTCGCCATGGAGAAGGGGTGGCGCCCCGTCCCCGACCTGCTGCTCGACGGCAGTCAGCAGGCTTGTGCTGGCGACGCGCATCCCGCGGCCGGTCTCCTCGCGCGGCTCGCCCAGCCCGAAGCCCCGATGCCGATCCTCCCGCCTGCGCCGTCCTTCACGCTGACGATCCCGGGCGGGCTCGTGGGCGATCTCGCGCGCTACATGATCGACACGGCGCGCAGACCGCAGCCGCTTCTGGCCGTGGGCGCCAGCCTCTGCGCCCTCGGCGCGCTGATGGGGCGGCGCTACCGCACGACGACCGACCTGCGTACGAACCTCTACATCGTCGGCAT
>JALHFU010000278.1:0-2915 GCA_022838525.1 Hyphomicrobiales bacterium
CGGCGCCTGCGTCGCGGGCGGCATGGGACTCGCGGCGATGACCGACCTCGCCGTGGCCGCCGACCACGCCACCTTCGGCCTGCCCGAGGTCAAGGTCGGCGTGTTCCCGATGCAGGTGATGAGCCTGCTCCAGACCCTCGTACCGCGCCGCCGCCTGCGCGAATGGGCGATCACCGGCGAGACGGTTTCGGCGCAGGCGGCGCTCGATGCCGGGCTTCTCAACGCGGTGGTGCCGGCGGCGGACCTCGACGCCGCGGTGCAGGCGCTCGTGGACCGCATCGCCGGCAACTCGCCGACGGCGATCCGCCGCGGCAAATATGCGATGCGGGCGATGGAGGCGATGTCGTTCGACCAGGCCATCGCCTACAGCGAAGGCCAGATCGCGCTGCTTGCGCTCACGGAAGACGCGCAGGAAGGGCTCGCCGCCTTCAACGACAAGCGCAAGCCCGTCTGGACCGGCCGCTAGCGCGGAATCGCGCCAGCAGCGCTTCCCGTTTTCAAAGGCTGCGGGACGACTTCTGCCCCTACCCCGTCTTGCTGCGGATACAGCCGGCTCCCGCGGGCCGATTGCTGCTTTCTTTCCCTCGGAATCGCAAAACCAAGTCTCTCGGAGACCGGGATTCATTGCGCGCGGAAAAGAAGTGGCAGTCAATATCGTCTGACGATTTAGGTTGACAACCTCGCCCACCACCAGCCAGTATCGCCGCGGACGGACAAGGCCGGCGTCGTGACCGGCCGCGGCATGCCGCCCGTCCCGGAGGAGAGATGAGACCCGTCGCAGCCGCGAAGGCGGAAACGCCACGACGCGCCGAGCCGAGCGCGTCGGCGAAAATCGTCCGCGAGATCGTGCGCGGGCTGCACGACGGCATCTATGCTCCGGGTCAGCGCCTGTCGGAGCCCGAGCTGATGGAACAGTTCGGCGTCAGCCGCAGCACGGTGCGCGAGAGCATCCGGCGCATGGAGTCGGAAGGGCTGGTCGAGGTGCTGCCCTATCGCGGCGCGATCATCCGCCGGCTGTCGCTCGGCGAGGCGCTGGACGCGCTCGCCGTCATGGAGCTGTGCATCGGCCTTGCCGCCCGCCTCGCCGCCGGGAAGATCGGCGAGGGCGACAACCGCGCCCGCTTCGAGGAGGCGTGGCAGGGCCTGCAGGCGTTCCGCGACGTGACCGACAGCTTCGACATGGTCAAGGCGAGGAACCGCTTCTACCGCACGATCACCATGCTCTCGGGCAACCGCGAGCTCCAGCGCATCATCCCGGGCATACAGGTGCACCTGATCCGGCGCGACTACGCGCTGCCGCCGGCGATCCGCTTCGAGGGCTACGAGCGGATGGCTGCGGCGATCCTCGCCGGCGACGGCGCGGCGGCGGAAGCCGCGGGCCGGGCGCATATCGCCACCATCGCGGCGCTGGCGCGGGAGAAGCTGCCCGACAACGCCTGACCTTCGTTCTTTGGGAGGAGAACCCATGGCCGGTTTCGACGAGACATTGCCGAGCAGGATGCTGATCGGCCGCGACCGGCTGTTCTACAGCGGCCTTCTCGGCAACGCGATGAAGACCCGCCGCCTCGGCGCCGTCGCCGTCTATGTCGCCACCGGCGGCCATCTCGAGGTCAGCGTCGACGGCGGCCCGTGGCAGGAGCGCCGCATCGTGGCGCTGCCCGCCTATGTGCCGCACCGGCTGCGCACGCCCGACGGCCGCATCGCAACGGTCTGCCTCGAACCCGAGACGGTCGACCGCGAGGACCTCGGCGCCCTCCTTTCCCATGTCAATGACGGGCCGGAGGACGAGCGGCTGATCCGCCGCATCCTGACGGCGAGGCGCGAGGTGACGCTCATCCGCGACGCGGGCGGCTTCTCGACCGGAGAGTTCGATCGCTACTTCCTGCGCCGGACGCTCAGGCCGCGCGAGGTCGATGCGCGCATCAGGCACATCCTCGACCGCCTGCTCGACGAGCTGCCCGAGGCGACGATCTCCGCCGGGGAATGCGCCGGGGACGTCGGCCTCTCCACGTCACGCTTCCTGCATCTCTTCAAGGAGAACACGGACGTCGCCTTCCGCACCCAGCGGATGTGGAAGCGGGCGCGGCGCTTCATGGACCACGCCAACCGCGACGAAAGCCTGACCGATGTCGCGCTCGATCTCGGCTATCCGGATTCCAGCCATTTCAGCCATTCCATCCGCGCCTCGTTCGGGCTGAAGCCGCGCTCGATCCGCGCGGGCTCGCGCGGCATGCAGGTCTGCATCGGCGAGAACTACGTGCTGTCGTGATGCCGTCTATGCGGCCGCCTTCTCCTGCGCGGCCTTGGCGGCGAGGAAGCCCGGCCGCCGCGCGAGACGCCGGAACCACGACAGCGCGTTCGGCGGCAGCTCCGCCTCCATGCCGAGCTGGAGGGCGAGCATGACGGCGTAGCCGACCGAGATGTCGGCCATGGTGAACGCCCCGCCGACGAGGTGGTCGCGACCGTCGGCCAAAGCGGCCTCGGCCAGCCTCAGCCTTGCCAGGAACCAGCGCTTGTAGTCGTCGGCAACGCCCGGCTGCCGCCGCTCCTCCGGCTCCAGCAGCGCATAGCGCAGGAAGATCGTCTGCGGGAAGGTCAGCGTCGCCTCGCCGTGGTGGAGCCAGTTGAGATAGGCGCCGTATTCGGCGTGCTCCGGCCCGAGCGTCAGGCGTCCGCCGGCATGGACCATGGCGAGGTAGTGCGGGATGGCGGCCGATTCCGTCATGCGCGTCTCGCCATCGACCAGAAGCGGCACGGTGCCGAGCGGGTTCTGGTCGAAATAGGACTTGTCGAACACGCGCGGCGGAAACGGCAGCAGCCGCAGCTCGTAGTCCAGTCCAAGCTCCTCCAGTGCCCACAGGACGCGGAAGGAGCGGGCATCGGCACAATGCCAGAGAGTGAGTGCGCTCATGTCG
>JALHFU010000278.1:2974-4830 GCA_022838525.1 Hyphomicrobiales bacterium
TCTGCCGCGGACGGCTTCGGATGCAGCAATCGCACAGCGGCGCGGCGCTGTCTTGCGTCAATCCGCTCTGCTCAGAATTCCTGATAGGCCGCGAGCAGCGCGTTCACCTGATCCTCGGTCATGGCGTTGACCTGCGCCTGCGTGAACGCCGCGAGCTGGCCCGCGCTCAGCCCGGCGATGCGGTCGACGGCAAGGCCGGCGAGCGCCGAGGTGCTGATCGCCGCGATGTCGCCGGTCGAGAACCGCTCGAAATCCTCCATCGCCATCGCCGCAAGCTGCGCCGAGGTCAGGGCCGCAGTCTGCTCCTCGGTCAGCGCCTCGATCTGGTCGGCGGTCAGGGCCTCGATCTGGGCGGCCGTGAGCCCGGCTATGGCGGCCGGGCTCAGGCCGCTGATCTGGCCCGTGGTCAGCGCCTGCAGCTTCGCCGCGCCGAGCGGCGTGAGCGAGGTCAGGCCGCCGATCTGCTCCGCGCTCAGCGCCTGCACGTGGTCGAGCGTGAGCGCGGAGACCTGCCCGAAGGACAGCGCCGCCATCTGCTGCGGCGTCAGCCCGCCGATCTGGTCGATGTCGAAGGCGGCGATCAGGGACGGGGCGAGCCCGCCGATCGCGGCCGGGCTGATGGCGGCGATCCCGCCGGCGGGCATCTCGGCGATGTCGTCGGCCGCGATGGCGGCGATCTGGGCGGCGGTGAAGGCGCCGATCTGCCCGCTGCTCAATTCGCCGATGCGGCCCGCGGTCAGGGCCGTGACCTGCGTTGCGGTCAGCGCGCCGATCTGGGCCGCGCCCAGGGCCGCGATCTGCGGGGTATCGAATGCGGCGATGCCATCCGCCGACAAGCCGGGGATGGCCCCGGCGCCGATGGCGGCGATCTTGTCCGACGGGAACTCCGCGATGTCGTCGGCGGCGATGGCGGCGAGCTGGGCCGCGCTCAGGGCCGCGATCTGGCCCGTCGTCAGCGCGCCGAGCTGGTCGGGATCGAGCGCCGCGATGACATCCGTGGACAGGGCGGGGATGGCGGCCGTGCCAATGGCCGCGATCTTCGCTTCCGGGAACGCCGCGATGTATTCGGCGGCGATGGCGCCGATCTGCCCGGCGCTGAGCGCCGCGATCTGGCTCGCGGTCAGGCCCTCGATCTGGTCGGCGTCCAGCGCCGCGATGGTCTCGGTCGGCAGGCTGGCGATGGCCCCGGTGCCGATCGAGCCGACCTGCTCGTCGCTCAGGACTTCGATCTGGTCGAGGCTGAAGGCACCGACCTGCGCCGCCGAAAGCGCGCGGATCTGGCCCGTGCTCAGGGCGGCGAGCTGGAACCGGTCCAGCACGCCGATCTGGGCGGTCGTCAGCGCGGCGATCTGCGCGGAGCTCAAGGCGGCGACCTGGTCTTCGTCGAGCGCCTCGATGGCGGCCGTCGACAGCGCTGCGATCACCTTGGCGCTGATCGCGCCGATCTCGTCGGCAAGGAACTCGACGATGTCCTCGGCATCCAGCACGCCGATCTGCGCCGCGGTCATGACGCGGATCTGCGCTGCCTCGAAGGCGTCGATCTGCCGCCAGTTCATGGCGTCGATCTGGTCGGCGGTGAAGCCGGTCACGGCCGCGGGCGTGAGCGCCGCGATCTGCTCCGGCGTCAGGACCTCGACCTGCTCGATGGTGAGCGCCGCGATCTGCCTGGCGGTCAGGCCGGCGATCTGGGCGGTGCCGAGCGCCTCGATCTGGCTCTCGCCCAGCGCCGCGATCTGGTCCGGGGTCAGGGCCGCGACCTGACTTTTGGTCATCGCCGCCAGTTGTTCGGGCGCGAGCGCTGCAATCGCGTCGGTGGAAAGGCCCGAGATCGCCCGGCCGCTGAGCGCGGCGAAGGC
>JALHFU010000068.1:0-1745 GCA_022838525.1 Hyphomicrobiales bacterium
TCCTCGATCAGCCGGTGGGCGTCGAGGCGGTCGGGCACGACGACGCGGTCGACCGTGCCGTCCTCCTTCAGCAGGATCTTGCGTTCCGGCAGGTCGAGCTCCAGCGGCTCGCGGGCGGTGCGGCCGCGCTTCAGCACGGCATAGGCGTCCCACAGCGGCCGCAGCACCGGCTCCAGAAGCGGCCTCGTCCTCTCGTCGGGCCGGCCGTCGATGGCGGCCTGCGCCTGCGGATAGGCGAGCTTCGCGACCGAGCGCATCATGACGCGGTGGAACGAATGGCGCAGCTTGCGGCCGTCGGCGGCGAAAATCATGCGCACGGCGAGCGCCGGCCGGTCCTCGCCCTCGCGCAGCGAGCACAGGTCGTTGGAGATGCGCTCGGGCAGCATCGGCACCACCCGGTCGGGGAAATAGACCGAGTTGCCGCGCCTCAGCGCCTCGCGGTCGAGCGCCGAGCCATCGGCGACATAGGCCGCGACGTCGGCGATGGCGACGGTGACGATATGGCCGCCGGGATTGGCAGCGTCCGGATCGGGCGCGGCGTGTACCGCGTCGTCGTGGTCCTTGGCGTCGGCCGGGTCGATGGTGATCAGCGGCAGGTCGCGAAAATCCTCGCGCCCCTCTATCGTCGCCGGCTTCGCGGCTTCCGCCTCGGCGATCGCCTCCGGCGGGAAGATGTGCGGAATGTCGTGGGCGTGGATGGCGATCATCGAGACCGCCTTCTCGCTCTCCAGCGAGCCCAGCACCGACAGCACCTTCGCCCGCGGCAGGCCGTAGCGGCCGCTCGACACCTGCTCGACCTCGACCAGATCGCCGCTCCGGGCGTTGCCGGCGAAATCGGCCTCGACCACCAGCTCGGGCTGGCGGCGCTCGACCGGCTCGATGCGGAACGAGCCGTCCTGAAGCCTGCGGAAGATGCCGAGAACCGCCTCGCGCCGCTTCTCGAACACCTTCATCACCCGCCCGGTATAGGCGGGGCCGGCTTCCTCGCCGGTCGGGAACACCTTGGCCAGAACCCGCTCGCCGACGCCCGGCGCGCGGGCCTTGTCGCTGCGCGAGGGACGGATGGAGACGACGGGGGCGGCGCCGTTCTCGTCGGGCCATTCGGTGGGGCGGGCGAGAAGCAGCCCTTCGGGATCGCGCGAGAAGATGTCGAGCACCACCACATGCGGCAGCGCGCCGGGGCGCGCGAAGCGCTTGGCGCGCTTTTCGAGCAGGCCCTCGTCCTGCAGCTCGCGCAAGAGGTCCTTGAGCCAGATCCGGTCCGCGCCCTTCAGGTTGAAGGCGCGCGCAAGCTCGCGCTTGCCCGCCTGGTCGGGATTTTCCCGCACGAAGGCGAGAATCTCGTCGCGCGACGGCCGGAAGCCTTCGGACGCGCGTCCGCCTTTGCCCCCGGAAATCCGTCTCGCCAAGTCTCGCTAGTCCTTTCTGCCGGCCGTCTTCTTCGCGGGTGCCTTCTTCGCCGCGGGCTTTTTCGCCGCCGCCTTCTTGCCGGTCCCCGCTTTGCCGCCCGCCTTGCCGGCTCCCGTCTTGCCACCCTTGGCCGCGATCAGCTCCAGCGCCTCCTCGACCGTCACCGATGCCGGGTCCTTGCCCTTGGGCAGGGTGGCGTTGACCTTACCCCAGTTGACATAGGGGCCATAGCGGCCGTCGCGGACGGTTATTGGTCCACCGTCCGGGTGCTCGCCCAGCTCCTTGAGCGCGGCGGGGGCGGCGCGCCCCTTGCCGTTGGCGAACTTGGACTTCTT
>JALHFU010000068.1:1765-18951 GCA_022838525.1 Hyphomicrobiales bacterium
CACGTCCTCGACGGTCTCGAGGTTGGCATAGGTGCCGTCGTGCAGCACGAACGGGCCGTAGCGGCCGATGCCGGCCGAGATCATCTTGCCGGTCTCGGGATGCTGGCCGACGTCGCGCGGCAGCGCCAGCAGCGCCAGCGCCTTCTCGTGGTCCATGTCCTCGACCTTCCAGCCCTTGGGCAGGCTGGCGCGCCTGGCCTCCTTGCCGTCGCCGCGCTGGACGTAGGGGCCGAAGCGGCCGTTCTTGAGGACGATCTCCTCCTGCGTGTACGGGTCCTTGCCCAGCACCCGGTCGCCGGCCTCGCCGCCCGCCGCCTCGCCATTGCCGTTGACGGCCTCGCCGAGCTGGCGGGTGTAGCCGCACTCGGGATAGTTCGAACAGCCGACGAAGGCGCCGAACTTGCCGAGCTTGAGCGAGAGATTGCCGGTGCCGCATTTCGGGCAGGTGCGCGGGTTGGAGCCGTCCTCGCGGGCCGGGAAGACGAGCGGCGCAAGCTCCTCGTTCAGCGCCTCCAGCACGTCGGTGACGCGCAGCTCCTTGATCTCGTCGACATGGCCGGAGAAATCGCGCCAGAAGTCGCGCAGCACGTCCTTCCAGGCGAGCCTGCCGTCGGAAATCTCGTCGAGCTTCTCCTCCAGCGCGGCCGTGAAGTCGTATTCGACATAGCGCTCGAAGAAGCTTTCGAGGAAGGCCGTGACCAGCCGGCCTTTGGCCTGCGGCACCAGCCGGCGCCGCTCGATGGTGACGTAGTCGCGGTCTTCGAGCGTCTTCAGCGTCGCGGCGTAGGTGGAGGGGCGGCCGATGCCCAGCTCCTCCATCTTGCGGATGAGCGAGGCTTCGGAGTAGCGCGGCGGCGGCTCGGTCGTGTGCTGCGTCGCCGTCACCGACTTGCGCGACAGCGCCTCGCCGGCCCTGATCTCGGGCAGGCGGCGGTTTTCCTCGTCCTCGGCGTCCTCGTCCTTCTGCTCGGTATAGGCCGCAAGGAAGCCGTCGAAGCGCACGACGGAGCCGACGGCGCGCAGCGCGGCGGTGCGGGCGCCGTTCACCGCCTCGATCTCGACCGTGGTGCGCTCGATCTCGGCCGGGTTCATCTGGCTGGCGATGGCGCGCTTCCACACGATCTCGTAGAGCCGCGCCTGGTCGGCGTCGAGATACCTGCGGATGCTGGCCGGCGTGCGGCGGAAGTCGGTCGGGCGGATCGCCTCGTGCGCTTCCTGCGCGTTCTTGGCCTTGGTCGAGTAATAGCGCGGCTTTTCCGGCAGATACCTGTCGCCGAACTCCGCGCCGATGGTCGAACGCGCGGCCGCGATGGCTTCGGGCGCGATCTGCACGCCGTCGGTCCGCATATAGGTGATGAGGCCCGCGGTCTCGCCGCCGATATCGACGCCCTCGTAGAGCCGCTGCGCCACCTGCATGGTGCGCGAGGCCGAGAAGCCGAGCTGCGAGGACGCCGCCTGCTGCAGCGTCGAGGTGGTGAAGGGCGGCGCCGGGTTGCGCCTGGTCGGCTTGGCATCGACAGACAGCGCCCGGAACGCGGCGCCCTCCAGCATCGCCTTGATGTCGGCGGCCTGCGCCTCGGTCTTGATGTCGAGCTTCTGGAGCTTCTTTCCCTCGAAACCGGTCAGCCGCGCCTCGAAATCCTCGGCGCGCGGGGTCGAGAGCAGGGCGGCGATCTGCCAGTATTCCTCGCGCACGAAGCGCTCGATCTCGGCCTCGCGGTCGCAGACGAGCCGCAAGGCGACCGACTGCACGCGGCCGGCCGAGCGCGCGCCGGGCAGCTTGCGCCACAGCACGGGCGACAGCGTGAAGCCGACGAGATAGTCGAGCGCGCGGCGCGCCAGATATGCATCGACCAGCGGCGCGTCGATGTCGCGCGGGTTGGCCATGGCGTCGAGCACCGACTGCTTGGTGATGGCGTTGAAGACGACGCGCCGCACGGGCTTGTCCTTCAGGACCTTCTTCTGGCGCAGAACGTCGAGGACATGCCACGAGATCGCCTCGCCCTCGCGGTCGGGGTCGGTGGCGAGGATCAGCGAATCGGCATCCTTCACCGCCTTGGCGATGTCGCCGAGTCGCTTGGAGGAGGGGCCGTCCACCTCCCACGACATGGCGAAATCGTCGTCCGGCCGCACCGAGCCGTCCTTGGCCGGCAGGTCGCGGACATGGCCGAAGGAGGCCAGAACCTTGTAGTTCGAGCCGAGATATTTGTTGATTGTCTTGGCCTTGGCCGGCGATTCGACGACGACGACATCCATGTGGTGACGCAATTCCCCTCGGGCGCGACACGGTTTCGTGCGCACCTAAAAAGCAAAACAGACCGTGACATGGCCGCGCTTGGCGGTCGGGTCAAGGGTCTAGCTGGTTTTCAGCCTCTCTCGGCAAGAATACAACCAGAAATCGTAACCGCTGCGATTGCAATCAGGGATAAATTCACTAAACTCTAATTCACGTGAAAGTTGCTTGATTGTGTTTCTGCAATCAAAGTGGAGAGCAAGGGGAGGCAGGCTATGCCCCAGCAGCCAAACCGAAGACGCACCGAGACCCTGGACTACATGCAATCCATGCTTGGCCAACTCCGCACGATGGCGGAGGCCGAGCGCTGCGACATGCTCGCCTACCTCATCGAGATGGCCTATGTCGAGGCCAGCGACATCATTCGTGGCGAGCGTCCCCTACGGATCAAGGGGGAGCAGCGAGACAGCGCCGCCGGCGTGGCGTTCGAGCCGCCCGGCAAGGTCAAGTTCCAGTAGCACCATGGCGAGCTGCGCGGGAGCGATCCCGGTGTGGCGCAGGAGATCGTCGGTCTGTATCGGCGTCGGGCTGAGCGCCTCCAGCACCAGGGCGCGCTCGTCCTCCGCCGGCGGCGGCGCGGCGGATAGGTCCTCCGCTTCCCCGGCGCCCAGCATCGGCGGCGCGGCATCGCTCTCCGTCAGCGGCGCGAGCGCGTCGGTGACGTCGCGCACCTCGGTGACGAGCATCGCGCCGTCCTTGATGAGGCCGTTGGTGCCGGCGGCGCGCGGGTCGAGCGGCGAGCCGGGAACGGCGAAGACGAGGCGGCCCATCTCGTTGGCGAGCCGGGCCGAGATCAGCGAGCCGGAACGCTGCGCCGCCTCGACCACGACGAGGCCGAGCCCCAGCCCCGCGACCAGCCGGTTGCGGCGCGGAAAGTCGCGGGCGCGCGGCTCCCAGCCGAACGGCATCTCGGAAACGAGGACGCCCTCGGCGGCGATCCTGTCGGCCAGCCGCACGTTCTCGGGCGGGTAGGGGCGGTCGAGGCCGCCGGCGAGCACGCCCACGGTTCCGGTCGCGATGCTCGCCTCGTGCGCGGCCGCGTCGATGCCGCGCGCCAGCCCCGACACCACCGTATAGCCGGCCCTGCCCAGCCCGGAGGCCAGCATCTGCGCCATGCGCGCGCCCGAGGCGGAGGCGTTGCGCGCGCCGACGATGGCGACGGCCGGGCGCTGGAAGAGCCGCGCGTCGCCCTTGACCGCGATCAGCGGCGGCGGCGCGTCCATGCGGCGCAGCATCGGCGGATAGTCGCTCTCACCGACCGCGACGAAACGTGCCCCGAATCGGTGCGCGGCCTCCATCTCGGCTGCGGCGTCGGCCTCGGAGGGGATTCGCGCCGGCCGCGCCGCGCCGCCGGCCAGCGCCAGCTCGGGCAGGTGGGCGAGCGCCGCCTCCGCCGAGCCGAAGCGGTTGATGAGCGTGCGGAACGAGACCGGCCCGACATTCTCGGTGCGGATGAGGCGCAGCCAGTTGAGTCGCTGCCGGTCGGAGAGGTCGGGTCCGGCCGGCCGCATCGCGATCAACCCTTCTGGCCGATCTTCGATTCCGTGCCGGCGAGCAGCCGCGCGATGTTCGCGCGGTGCTTGACGAAGACGATGACGCTCATGACGGCGAGCACCGCCGCGTGGCTGGGCAGGCCGAAGAGATAGAGCGCGACCGGCGAGGCCACGGCCGCGACGAGCGCCGACAGCGACGAATAGCGTGTCGCGGCCGCGACCGCGAGCCAGGCCACGGCGAAGACGAGCGCGGCCTGCCAGGCGAAGGCCGCGAGCACGCCGAGATAGGTGGCCACGCCCTTGCCGCCCTTGAAGCCGAGCCAGACCGGGAACAGGTGGCCGAGGAACGCGCCGAAGCCCGCGGCGATGCCGGCCTCCGCGCCCCAGTTCGCGGCGATCAGCACCGCGGCCGCACCCTTGAGCGCGTCGAGGAGGAGCGTCGCCGCCGCCAGCCCCTTGTTGCCGGTGCGCAGCACGTTGGTCGCGCCGATGTTGCCGGAGCCGATCTTGCGCACGTCGCCGAGCCCCGCCGCCCGCGTGATCAGCAGGCCGAACGGCACCGAGCCGAGGAGATAGCCGAAGGCGAGCGCGAGAATGATCGTCGTCATGCGGTTTTCCCCCTCCCTGAAGACCCGGTGGAACGACCGTCCGGCCGGGCCGCGCCCCGCATCAGGCGGAATAGACTGTGCGGCCTGCCACCATGGTTTGCAAGACCCTGCCCTGGAGCCGCGCGCCCTCGAAGCAGGTGTTCTTAGAGCGGGAGCGGATGTCTTCCTCGCGGACGACCCACGGATAATCGAGATCGACCACGATGAGGTCGGCCGCGGCCCCGGGGGCGAGCGTGCCGCCGGGCAGGCCGTAGAGCCGCGCCGGCGCGGTCGAGAGCGCATCGACAAGGCGCATCAGCGGCACCTCGTCGTTGTGATGGAGGCGCAGCGCCGCCGAAAGCAGCGTCTCCAGCCCGATGGCGCCGGATTCGGCGTCGGCGAAGGGCAGGCGCTTGGTGTCCACGTCCTGCGGATCGTGCGACGAGACCAGGATGTCGATGGTGCCGTCGCGCAGCGCCTCGACCATGGCCAGCCTGTCCTCCTCGCCGCGCAGCGGCGGCGACAGGCGGAAGAAGGTGCGGTACTCGCCGACGTCGTTCTCGTTCAGCGTCAGGCTGGCGATCGCCGCGCCTGCCGTAACGTTGGCGCCGTCCGCCTTGGCGCGGGCAATCGCGGCGGCCGACATCGCGGTCGAGAGCTTGGCGGCGTGGTAGCGGCCGCGCGTCAGCCGCGCCAGCATCAGGTCGCGCTCGAGCGGGATCGCCTCGGCCTCGCGCGGGATGCCCGGCAGGCCGAGCCAGCTTGCATAGAGCCCCTCGTTCATCACCCCGGAGGAGGCGAGGTCTGGGTCCTGCGTCTCGTGGTCGATCACCGCGCCGAAGTCGCGCGCATAGGTGAGCGCCCGGCGCATGACGAGGCTCGATGCGATCGTGTGGCGGCCTTCGGTGAAGGCGACCGCGCCCGCCTCGCGCAACAGGCCGAACTCGGTCATCTCGCGGCCTTCGAGGCCCTTGGTGATCGCCGCCGCCGGGAAGACGTTGACGGCGGCGGTGTCCCGCGCCGTGCGCAGCACGAACTCGACCAGCGCCACATCGTCGATCACCGGGTCGGTGTCGGGCATGGTGATGATCGAGGTGACGCCGCCCGCCGCCGCGGCGGCGCTGGCCGAGGCAATCGTCTCGCGGTGCTCCGCACCCGGCTCGCCGACATGCACGCGCGCATCGACCAGCCCCGGCATCACCACCTTGCCGGCGCAGTCGACGACGGTTGCGCCCCCGGGCGTGCCCTGATTCTGTGCTGACGCGCCTGCGGCCTTGATCGTGCTTCCCTCGACGATCACGCTGCCGGTCTCGTCCAGCCCGCGCGAGGGATCGACGATGCGGGCGTTGCGGAAGACCGTGACGCTCATGCCGCGCCTCCCTCGTCGGCGTTGCGGCGCGGGTCGAGCAGCGCTTCCATCACCGCCATGCGCACGGCGACGCCCATCTCGACCTGCTCCTGGATGACGCTCTGCGGCCCGTCGGCGATGGCCGAGGCGATCTCGACGCCGCGGTTCATCGGGCCGGGATGCATGACGAGCGCGTCCTCCTTGGCGGCCTTGAGCTTCTCGGCGTCGAGGCCCCAGTAGCGAAAATATTCGCGCACCGAGGGCACGTAGGCCCCCGCCATCCGCTCGCGCTGCAGGCGCAGCATCATCACCACGTCGGCCCCGGCGAGCCCGTCCTTCATGACGTTGAAGACCTCGACGCCCATCTGCGCGATGCCGGCCGGCAGCAGCGTCGAGGGCGCGACCACCCGAACCCGCGCGCCGAGCGCATTGAGCAGGATGATGTTGGAGCGCGCGACGCGCGAATGGGCGACGTCGCCGCAGATCGCCACAGTGAGGCCCGCGATGCGGCCGCGCGCGCGGCGGATGGTCAGCGCGTCGAGCAGCGCCTGCGTCGGGTGCTCGTGCGCGCCGTCGCCGGCATTGACCACCGAGCAGCCGACCTTCTGCGCCAGAAGTGCCGCCGCACCCGCCGAGGAGTGGCGGATGACGAGGATGTCCGGCCGCATGGCGTTCAGCGTCATCGCCGTGTCGATCAGCGTCTCGCCCTTCTTGACCGAGGAGGAGGCGACCGACATGTTCATCACGTCGGCGCCGAGGCGCTTTCCGGCCAGCTCGAACGAGGATTGCGTGCGGGTCGATGCCTCGTAGAACAGGTTGATCTGCGTGCGTCCGCGCAGGGCCGAGGATTTCTTCTCCTTCTGGCGCGACAGGGCCACCGCGTCGTCGGCGCGGTCGAGCAGAAGCTCGATGTCGAGCGGGGAAAGGCCGTTGATGCCGAGAAGGTGTCGGTGCGGGAAGAGCGGGTAGGGCGCGCGCGCTGTCATGGTAAAGCCGTGCTATAGGCATGCGCCGGCCCGCGGGCAAGGCCGCATGTGCGCATCCACCGGAATTTCCTCGCGCGGAATCCGTGCGCCCTGAATTTCCTCACACTGTGCGGCATTTTGCCTGTAACAGTGGCCACGCTCCTGAATCGTCCGCCCTTGGGGAGGCCAGCACGTGACACACGAGGTATTGAACCAGAGCCCGCCGTTCACGGGGTCGAGCGCCTGGCGCGGGGATCCGCTTCTCGTGCAGTTCGCCGAGCGCTGGCCGGAGGCCGTGCGCCGCGATCTGGAGCAGGTCGGCCGCTACGTCCGCTCCTCCGAGGCGCAGGAGCTGGCCCGCCTCGCCAACACCGAGACGCCGAAGCTCAGGACCCACGACCGGCAGGGCCACCGGATCGACCTCGTCGAGTTCCATCCCGCCTATCACGCGCTGATGCGCCGCTCAGTGGCGATGGGCCTGCACGCCTCGCCGTGGGAGAACACGCCGGCCGAGGCCGGCCGCCGCCATCAGGTGCGCGCTGCGCGCTTCTACATGACGGCCCAGCTCGAATGCGGGCATCTGTGCCCCATCACCATGACCAATGCCTCGCTCGCCGCGCTGATGGCCTCGCCTCCGATCTTCCGCGAGTGGGCGCCGCGCATCATGACGCGCAAATACGACCACGCGCACAAGCCGATGGCGCAGAAGACGGGCCTGACGCTCGGCATGGGCATGACCGAGAAGCAGGGCGGCACCGACGTTCGCGCCAACACCACCCGCGCCCGCCGCGGCGGCAACCGCTTCCACGTCCTCACCGGCCACAAATGGTTCATGTCCGCGCCGATGTCGGACGCCTTCCTGATGCTGGCGCAGGCGGAGGAGGGGCTTTCCTGCTTCCTCGTGCCGCGGCTGCGCGAGGACGGCGGCGACAACGGCCTGCGCTTCCAGCGCCTGAAGGACAAGCTCGGCAACCGCTCCAACGCCTCGTCCGAGGTCGAGTTCGACGGCACGCTGGCCGAGATGGTCGGCGAGCCGGGCAAGGGCATCCGGACCATCATGGACATGGTGACGCTGACTCGCCTCGACTGCGCGGTCGCGAGCGCCGGCATCATGCGCGCCGCGCTGGCCGAGGCCGTCCACCACACGCGGCATCGCCGGGTGTTCGGCGCGGTGCTCGCCGACCAGCCGCTGATGCAGCGCGTGCTGGCCGACATGGCGCTCGACGTCGCGGCCGCGACCGCGCTGTCGATGCGTCTCGCCCGCTCCTTCGACGAGGCGGCCGCCGACCCGGCCGAGGCCGCGTTCGCCCGCGCCATGACGCCGGTCGTCAAATACTGGGTGTGCAAGATCACGCCGCCGCTGGTCTACGAGGCGATGGAGTGCCTGGGCGGCAACGGCTACATCGAGGACGGCAACCTCGCCCGCCACTACCGCGAGGCCCCGGTGAATGCGATCTGGGAAGGATCGGGCAACGTCATGGCGCTCGACGTGCTGCGCGTGCTCGGCCGCGCGCCCGGCCTGTTCGAGGAAGTTCTGGCCGGCATCGGCCGTGACCTCGGCGCGGCCGGCAAGGGCGTGCTCGGCGTGCTGCGCGCAGCCCTTCAGGTGGCGTCGTCCGACGAGGGCTCGGCGCGCATCCTGACCGAGCAGCTCGCGCTTTCCGCCGCCGCCGCCGAACTGCGCCGCCTCGGGGCAGGGCGCATCGCCGACGCCTTCGTCGAATCGCGCCTCGCCGGCCAGTGGCGGTCGAGCTACGGCATGCTCGACGCCCGCCACGACAGCCGCGCCATCCTCGAGACGCTCTATCCGGAACCCGGCTGACCGGCCGCGCGTTTCCCGCCGCAAACGGGATCGCGGCGTGCCGGCAGCCGGTTTGTCCACATGGTTGCCGGCCCGTTAACCTTAACGAATGGTTTCCATTGCCGTTGGGGGCGCCGCCGTTCACTGTCGCAAGGGTCGCGTCCCCGGCGCGTCAGTCTGCGTGGAGACCGCACGATGCGCTACATCCTGATGTTCTGGGCGGTGCCGATGGGCCTCTTCTGGGGCTGGTACTATCTGTCGTACCACGACATGAATTTCGGGATGCTGTTCCTGACCCGCGCGGTCCACGACTACGCCTTCGGCTTCTATGCCGACATCCTCGGCATCGAGGCGGCCACGATCCCGCCGCTGGTGGCGCGCGCCTGCATCATCGATACGGCGCTGATCTTCTCGATCTACGGCTTCCGCAAGCGCCGCGAGATCGTCGCGTGGTGGAACGGGCTGGGTGCTAATGCCCCAGCGCCAGAAGCCGGTCGAGCGCCCCCTGCAGAATGAAGGCGGCGGCGGCGGAATCGATCCGCTCGTCGCGCTTCCTGCGCGAAACGTCCATCGAGATCAGCGCCCGTTCGGCCGCGACCGTCGACAGCCGCTCGTCCCAGTAGACGAAGGGCAGGGCGGTCAGCCGCTCCATGTTGCGTACGAACGCCCGCGTCGCCTGCGCCCGCGGTCCCTCCGACCCGTCCATGTTGACCGGCAGGCCGACGACGACCGCGGCCGCTCGTTCCTTTTCGAGTGCGCTTAAAAGAGCCTGCGCATCCTGCGTGAATTTCTTCCGTGCGATGACCGGCCGCGGATGGGCGAAGGACAGGCCGGCATCGGACACCGCGAGCCCGATCGTCCTGGTTCCGAGATCGATTCCGGCCAGCGTCGCGCCGGGCGAAATCAGGGCCGGAACCGCTTCGATGTCGATGACGGGCATTTTTCGTCTCCGCCTCTTTGCGTGGTCGAAACGTGCTTCTATCTTGCCGGCTCATTGAACGCGAGAACGGGAGAGCTTGCGATGAAGCTGACCTGGTACGGCCATTCCGCCTTCGCCGTCGAGACGGGCGACGCGAAGATTCTGATAGACCCGTTTCTGTCGGGCAATCCTTCCTGGGGGAATGGCTGGAAGGAGCCGGCCGAAGGCGTCACCCACGTGCTTCTCACCCATGGTCACAGCGACCATGTCGGCGACGCCGCGGCGATCCTCAAGCACACCGGCGCGCAGCTCGTCGCCAATTTCGAGCTGTGCATGTTCCTCGTCGGCAAGGGCGTGAGCGATACCCGCATCAATCCCGGCAACACCGGCGGCACGGTCGATTGCGGCGGCTTCACCGTCACATTCGTGCAGGCGCTGCACTCCTCCTCCTTCGGCCAGGAGGACGGCAACAACACCTATCTCGGCAATCCGCTCGGGCTCATACTGCATTTCCCGGACGGCAAGTCGCTCTACCATATGGGCGACACCGACATCTTCTCCGACATGGCGCTCATCAACGAGCTGCACCAGCCCAAGGTCGGCATCGTGCCGATCGGCGACCGCTTCACCATGGGCGGTGCCGTCGCCGCGCTCGCCTGCCGGCGCTTCTTCGAATTCGAGACGGTGATTCCGGCCCACTACGCCACGTTCGGCCTGCTCGACCAGACGCCGGACAAATTCGTCGAGGGGCTGAAGGGGTCGGACACGAAGGTGCTGGTGCCGAAGGTCGGCGAGCCGTTCGAGCTCTAGGCCCGCCGCACGCATCGGGCCGGCGTTGCGTGTTGCGCTGCGCCCTGTTGCGCTGGTGGGGCCGCGCCGCTATAGCCCGGTGAGAGATTTCCCACCTTTCGCCGGAGCGATCCATGTCCGTCGACATCGACACCGTCAAGCGCGTGGCGCGGCTTTCCCGCATTGCCGTGACCGAGGAAGAGGCGAGCCGCATGACCGGCGAGCTCAACGTCATCCTCGGCTTCGTCGAGCAGCTTTCGGAGGTCGACGTCGAGGGCGTCGAGCCGATGACCTCGGTGATCCCGATGGCGATGAAGAAGCGCGAGGACGGCGTCACCGACGGCGGCAAGGCCGCCGACATCGTGGCGAACGCGCCCGCGACGGAGGAGAACTTCTTCCTCGTTCCCAAGGTGGTGGAGTAGGCGATGGCCATCTCCATCGCCGTTGAAACGCCCTTGCAGGACGAGGTGCGCGCGCTCATCGCCGAGCTCAACGACGCGATGAACGCGCAGGAGCCCGACACGCCGGAAGAGTTCAAGTTCCGCATGACCGCCGAGGAGATGGCCGGCCCCGAAACCACGCTGTGGGTCGCCCGGCGCGAGGGCAGGGCCGTCGGCATCGGCGCGCTTCTGCGCCATCCGGGCGGGCTCGGCGAGGTCAAGCGCATGTATGTGCGGCCCGACCAGCAGGGGCAGGGCGTTGCCGGCCGCATCATCGAGGCGATCGAGGAGCAGGCGGCGGCCGAAGGGCTGGAACGCCTCGCGCTCGAGACTGGCGTGCCCTATCTCGCCGCCCGGCGCGTCTACGAGCGCGCGGGCTTCGTCGCCTGTGGCGCTTTTGCCGACTATCCCGACAATCCCTATTCGGTCTTCTACGAGAAGACGCTGAGCCGCCAGCCGGCAATCTGAACGGACGCTCCATGACCGACCTGACGCACCTGACCATTGCCGAAGCGCGCGAGAAGCTGCGGGCGAAGGAATTCTCCGCGCTGGAGCTCACCGACGCCTATCTTGCGGCCATCGACGCCTTCAACCCCACCTTCAACGCCTATGTCGCCGTCACCCACGACAGGGCGCGCGCCATGGCGAAGGCGTCGGACGAAAGGCTGGGCAGGGGCGAGGGCGGTGCGCTCGAAGGCATCCCGCTCGGCATCAAGGACCTGTTCGCCACCGAGGGCGTCCACACCCAGGCCGCCAGCCACATCCTCGACGGCTTCAGGCCGCGCTACGAATCGACCGTGACGGCCAATCTGTGGGCCGACGGCGCGGTCATGCTCGGCAAGCTCAACATGGACGAGTTCGCCATGGGCTCGTCCAACGAGACCTCCTATTACGGCCCGGTCAAGAACCCGTGGCGCGCGAAGGGCTCGAACCTCGATCTGGTGCCCGGCGGCTCGTCGGGCGGCTCGGCCGCGGCGGTGGCGGCGCGGCTTTGCGCCGGTGCCACGGCGACCGACACCGGCGGCTCGATCCGCCAGCCCGCCGCCTTCACCGGCACGGTCGGCATCAAGCCGACCTACGGCCGCTGCTCGCGCTGGGGCATCGTCGCCTTCGCCTCGTCGCTCGACCAGGCCGGTCCGATCGCCCGCGACGTGCGCGACGCCGCGATCCTCCTGAAGTCGATGGCCTCGGTCGATCCGAAGGACACCACCTCCGTCGACCGCCCGGTGCCGGACTACGAGGCCGCGCTCGGCCGCTCGCTCAAGGGCGTCAGGATCGGCATCCCGAAGGAATACCGCGTCGACGGCATGCCCGACGACATCGAGGCGCTGTGGAGTCGGGGCATCGCCTGGCTGAAGGATGCCGGAGCCGAGGTGGTGGACATCTCGCTGCCGCACACCAGATACGCACTGCCGGCCTACTACATCGTCGCCCCGGCGGAAGCCTCGTCCAACCTTGCCCGCTACGACGGCGTCCGCTACGGCCTGCGCGTGCCGGGCCGCGACGTGATCGAGATGTACGAGAAGACCCGCGCCGAGGGTTTTGGCCAGGAGGTCAAGCGCCGCATCATGATCGGCACCTACGTGCTGTCGGCCGGCTACTACGACGCCTACTACGTGCGGGCGCAAAAGGTCCGCACCCTCATCAAGAAGGATTTCGAGGACGCCTTCCATGCCGGCGTCGATGCGATCCTGACGCCGGCGACGCCTTCGGCCGCCTTCGGCATCGCCGATCAGGAGCTCGCCTCCGACCCGGTCAAGATGTACCTGAACGACATCTTCACCGTCACGGTGAACATGGCCGGCCTGCCGGGCATCGCCGTTCCCGCCGGCCTCGACGGCAAGGGCCTGCCGCTCGGCCTGCAGCTGATCGGCCGCCCGTTCGACGAGGAGACGCTGTTCGCCGCCGCCCATGCCGTGGAGCAGGCCGCAGGCCGCTTCGAACCGCACAGGTGGTGGTAGGAGCCGTCCCGCGGTCGCTCGCCCATTGTCGCCCGGGTCTGCTATCCTGAGCGCGGATTCGGGCGGAAGGAAACCATATGGTGCGGGTGCCGCAGGTCAGGGAACGCGGAGAGCGGCCGGCGGACTTGCCCGATTCCCGCATCGCCATCCGCGAGACGCTCGACGGCCTCGGCATCCATAATCCCGCGCGGCGCAACATCGTCACCATCCTGATCCTGATGCTCTGGCTCACCGGCTGGGCGTTCGGCGAGGTCTTCGCCCTGTCCGAGATCCTGCGCGGGGGCAACATCGCCGGATCGCTGTTCCTGCTGGTATGGGTGACGTTCTGGACGCTCGGCGGCCTGTTCGCGGCGGGAGTGGTTCTGTGGAACCTGTTCGGTTCCGAGCGGCTGTTCGTCACCGAGGGGATGCTCGTCCACTCCGTCGGCTTCGGCCCGGTCCGGCGCAAGCGCATCTACCCGCTGGACGAGGTCGGCGACTTTCGCGTCGATACCCGCGGAGACCCGGCCGCGAACGCCAATCCGCTGGGCTCGATCGGCTATCGGGCGGGCGGCGCCCGCCACACCTTCGGCATCGGCATGACCAGGGCGGAGGCGGAAGCCTCGCTCGCCGCGATCCGGCGCGCGCTGCCGTTCCCCGACGGCGGCGACTTTCCGCCCCCGCCGGCAGCGGATACATGACACGGCATGTTCTTCTATCTCTCCAAGATCTTCTGGATTCTCATTCAGCCCGTCAACCTGATCGGCATTCTGGTCTTCGCCGGTCTCGTCCTCGCCCTGTTCCGGTTTCGCCGTCTCGGGCTGCTGTTCTCGACGGCCGGCCTCGTCGTGCTTGCGCTCGGCGCCTGGAGCAGCCTCGGGGCGATCCTGCTCCATCCGCTGGAGGACCGTTTTTCACGGCCGGACCCCGCGCCGGAGCATGTCGCCGGCGTCGTCGTCCTCGGCGGCGGCTTCGAAGGCGCGATCAACCTCGCGCGCGGCGGCTACGAGTTGAACGTCTCAGGCGACCGCTTCGTCGAGGCGACCATCCTCGCCCGCCGCTATCCCGAGGCCCGCATCGTCGTCACCGGCGGCACCGGGACGCTGCTGCTCAACGGCGAGGGCGACGCCGATACCGCGCCGAGGCTCCTCACCGCGCTCGGCGTCGCGCCGGAACGGCTGGTCATGGAAAGCCGCTCGCGCAACACGCACGAGAACGCGCTGTTCACCCGCGACATGGTGCGGCCGCAGCCGGACGAGACGTGGCTGCTCGTCACCTCCGCCTTCCACATGCCGCGCGCGGTCGGCCTGTTCCGCAAGGCCGGCTTCGACGTCGTGCCGTGGCCGGCCGACTACCGCACCGCCGGAACCGAGACCTTCGGCCTTGCGCAGGACAACGCCCTGGATTCGCTGCGCAACCTCTCGGTCGCGATTCGGGAGTGGATCGGCCTCGCCGCCTATCGGGCGACCGGCCGCATCGACGCGATCTTGCCGGATTGAGCGTGCCGCGGTTTCGCCGTGAAAGTTGACAAATCGTCAACAGAGACAATCGATCTAATCGTTTGATTTTACGCGACTTTGAGCGATTGAACCGTTTGAGTTGCCGGCTTTTTGCCTTCATTCCGCCTTTTTGTGCATTGCGAAAGGAGCCGCAAAGGGCTATTTACCGCCCCTGACGGGTGGGGCCGTCGCGGCTTGTCTCGAGCCGCATTCGGGATCGAGATGAAACGAAGACAGGACTGACATGGACGAAAGCGTTCAGAAATCCTGCTGGGGCGTGACCGCCAAGGCAGTGATCGGCTTCGCCGGCATCATGATGCTGGCCTGGCTTTTCGGAGGCCCCGAAGCCGCGGTTGTTCTCGCCGGTGGCTGAGGCACCCCAGACGGAACAGGTTTCAAAAGGCGCGGCTTCGGCCGCGCCTTTGCTTTTGGGCCGCGCCTTTGCTTCCGGGATGTCGCGCCCGCGGCAGGCGATGTCGGAAGCCCTGTTGCATGGCGGCGCGAAAGCCGCCAATCATCGGCGATCCCGTCTCACGGAGCCCGGCGCGATGTTCCTTTCCGTTTTCGAGCTGTTCAAGATCGGCATCGGCCCGCCGTCCTCGTCGCACACGATGGGGCCGATGACGGCGGCGGCCCGCTTCCTCGACGAGATCGCGGCGGGCGAGTGGCCGCGGCCGGCGCAGGCCAAGGTCCACCGGCTGACGGCGAGCCTCCACGGCTCGCTCGCCTACACCGGCATCGGGCACGGCACGGACCGGGCGGTCGTCTTGGGCCTGACCGGGCTGACGCCGCTGACGGTCGATCCCGACGCGGTCGATGCCGTGCTGGAGGAGGTGGCGCAAACGAAGCGCGTCTCGCCGCCCGGCCATCCCGGCTACCGCTTCGACCCGGCGACCGACCTCGTGCTGGACAGGAAGACGCCGCTGCCCGGCCACGCCAACGGCATGGCGTTCTGCGCCTGGGACAAGGCGGGCCGCATGCTGCTGCGCCGCGTCTATTTCTCGATCGGCGGCGGCTTCGTGGTCTCGGAGGAGGAGTTGCAGCGCCTCAAGGCCGAAGGGCCGATCCGCGGCAGCGGCGGCAAGGGCGTTCCCTATCCCTTCAGGACCGCGAAGGAGATGCTGGCCATGGCCGCGCGCAGCGGCCTCTCCATCGCGGCGATGAAGCGCGCCAACGAGGAAACCCACATGGCGCGCGAGGAACTGGACGCCGGCCTCGACCGCATCTGGGAGGCGATGCGCGCCTGCATCGAGCGCGGTCTTTCCAAGGAGGGCATCATGCCGGGCGGGCTGAAGGTCAAGCGCCGCGCCCGCGTGCTGCACGAGCGCCTGCAGGAGGAATCGCGCCGCAACCGGCCCAACCCGCTCCTCGCCAACGACTGGCTCTCCGTCTACGCCATGGCCGTCAACGAGGAGAACGCCGCCGGCGGCCGCGTGGTGACGGCCCCGACCAACGGCGCGGCGGGCGTCATGCCGGCCGTGCTGCGCTACTGGCTGCACTTCCACGTCGAGGCCGACGCCGACTCCGTCCGCGACTTCCTGCTGACCGCCGCGGCAGTGGGAGGGATAATCAAACACAACGCCTCGATCTCGGGCGCCGAGGTCGGCTGCCAGGGCGAGGTCGGCTCCGCCTCGGCCATGGCCGCGGCGGGCCTGTGCGCCGTCATGGGCGGCACGCCCGAGCAGGTCGAAAACGCTGCCGAGATCGCGCTCGAGCACCATCTCGGCATGACCTGCGATCCCGTCGGCGGGCTGGTGCAGGTGCCCTGCATCGAGCGCAACGCGCTCGGCGCGGTCAAGGCCGTCACCGCCGCCTCGCTGGCCATCAAGGGCGACGGCACGCATTTCGTGCCGCTCGACGCCGCCATCGAGACCATGCGCCAGACCGGCATGGACATGAACGAACGCTACAAGGAGACGAGCCTCGGCGGCCTGGCGGTCAACGTCGTCGAATGTTGAAGGAAGAGTGAGTAGCGAGTAGGGAGTAGCGAATAGCAGGTGGATAATTCCCCTATTCGCTACTCCCTATTCGCTATTCGCTCTAAACTGACTCTATGCCTCTCCACCTGATAAAACTCTGCGTCGGCTGCGACAGCGTCGAGGATCTGGAAGACTGGATCGCCGAGAAGCTGGAGGAGAAGCGCCGTGCCGGCCTGCCGGTGGAGCAGTTCCACACCACGCGCATGGTGCCGAAGCGCGGCGACGACCTCACCGACGGCGGCTCGCTCTACTGGATCATCAAGGGCGGCGTGCAGTGCCGCCAGCGCCTCGTCGAGATCAGGCCGTTCACCGATGGCGAGGGCGTCGGCCGCTGCCGGCTGATTCTCGACCCGGTCGTCGTGCGCACCGAGTGGCAGCCGCGCCGTCCGTTCCAGGGCTGGCGCTATCTCGATCCCAAGGACGCGCCCAAGGATCTCGCCGGCGCCGGCACGGCGGAGGAAATGCCGCTGGCGCTCAGGCGCGAGCTTGCCGATCTCGGCCTGCTGTGACGCGCGGCCGGGGCTTGCAAGCCGGCCGTTCCGGCCACATCTTCGTAGCATGAGCGACGACAAGACGCCCGTGCGCACCGGCAGCGGGACGCAGCCGGCCCGGAAGCGGTCGGATGCGGCCGCGATAGACGCTTTCGTGCGGCAGGCGAGGGCGCTGGCCACGCCTGCCGCCGGCAAGGACGGCGGGCGGCTCGTCCTCGCGCTCGACGCCACCATGAGCCGCCAGCCGACCTGGGATCTCGCCTGCACGCTCCAGGCTGAGATGTTCGATGCCGTCGCCCGGGCCGGCGGCCTCTCGGTCCAACTCGTCTACTTCCGCGGCTTCGGCGAGTGCCGCGCCTCGCGCTTCGTCCGCGACACGGCCTCGCTCAAGGACCTGATGACCCGCATCGACTGCCGCGGCGGCCAGACCCAGATCGGCAAGGTGCTGTCGCACGCGCTGAAGGAGACGGAGCGCCAGAAGGTCAACGCGCTGGTCTATATCGGCGACGCGATGGAGGAGAATGTCGACGAGCTCGCCGACAAGGCCGGGAAGCTCGGCCTGCGCGGCGTGCCGGTCTTCGTCTTCCAGGAGGGCCACGACCCGACGGCCGAAAACGCCTTCCGCGAGATCGCGAGGCTGTC